>JAZDIV010000018.1:0-34077 GCA_043804695.1 PVC group bacterium
CCTTCCACGCCTTTCTCCTGGGCCAGCCATTGCAGGGACAGCCGGTACGTTTCGCCGTCGTGCCGCTTGACGTGGGGATGGGTCGCGCCGAGGATGATGTACACCACGTTCGGATATCGGGCCAAAATGGCGGGCAGGGCGGCGATGACGTTTTCGATCCCTTTGTTCGCCGAGAGCAATCCAAAGCTGAGCAAGACGATTTTGCCCTCCACGCCAAACAGGTCTTTGTGGAAACTCGGGTCCACAAACGGTACATCGGGGATGCCGTGCGGGATCAAATCAATCTTCTCTGGCAGCACCCGATAGACCTCCTGCAGGAATTCCGCGCCGCGTTTGCTCATGACGACCAACCGATCGGACAGGGCCGCGACTTCTTCCAACACCCGCCGCTGATCAGGGTCGGGGGCGTGCGGAATAGTGTGCAGGGTCGTGACGATGGGCATGCGCAACTCGCGCAAGAGGGCCAGGATATGACTACCTGCCCGCCCACCGAAGATGCCATATTCGTGTTGCAGGCACACGAGGTCGACGTTGTTGATATTCAGAAAGTCGGCGGCGCGGCGATACGAGTCGATGTCCTTCTCTGTCAGTTCAAATCGAACGCGGGCCGGATAGGTGTAGCCAGGCTCGACGTCGTTGACGGGCAGGGCAATGCACGTTGTGTCACCATATTCGGTCGCGATGGCTTCGCACAAGTCGGTGGTGAACGTAGCGATGCCGCACTGGCGCGGCAGGTAGTTGCCGATAAAGGCAATGCGATTGATGGTTGAATGGGTTGAGCTGTGGTCCATGACGAATATCTCCTTCCTGGAATCCCCTGTTGTGATCTCTTGGTCAATCAACGCAAGGAGGCAGTTGCTCTAGTGACCGCCACCGCCGCACCCAGAAAAGATTGGGACCGAGTATTTTCTGTTTGGATGTTGAGCCGCGAGTACATCGTCAAGTGCTATACCAGACGGTTAAGCTACCCCACGCTCTTTGCTCTATTTGCGCGATGATTGTGAGTTTGCAGGCCCCCACAAATTGTGATAAGCGGGCTAACGGATAGTGTTTTATCCCATCGTGCGGAGCATGATGGATAAAACGCGGTTGAACTGAGCCGCGTAACCCACGGAGATTACCCAGTTATGGGTATTCTATTGGAAGTGGTGGTGGAGGGCAAGAGCGAATATGGCTTACGGGCATTTGCTGGAGGGGATGAAGAAGGTAACGAGGGCGGATTTCAGTGAGGGGAAGTGGTAAAGAGTCGGTTTGAGAGAAGTTCCGGAGCAGATGGGGGGAGATTTATCCGACCGTGAGACAGAGCCCGGCTCTGGTTGGCGAGAGGTTAAACTTCGATTCCGGTCAGTGAGCTTCATAATCGTCATGCGGCCCGGCGTCCTGGAGGATCATGGCAGCGGGGGATTGTCTCTCGGGAAAACGGCCGCTCGGAGGGTTCCGGCCCGCGACCGGTCTCTGGGCGATTCGGGGCGTCTCACGGGCGTACTTCGGCGCCCGAGGAGATATCCCGGTGACGAGATAGGCAGTGGGCGGTGGAGAGTGGGGATTGGTTCGGAGATGAGCCCTGCCGGATGAAGCGATCGATCGCCCCGGCGCAGAGGCGGCCCTGGCTGATCGCGTCCACGACCAGGGAGGCGCCGGCGACGCAGTCCCCGGCCGCGAAGACGGCCGGGGTGCCGGCGGCGAAATCGTCATCAACGGCGATGGTGCCGCGGCCGTTCAGCCCCAGCCCCAGTTCCTCGATCAGGGGGCCGTGTTCGGGATGCGTGAAGCCGGCGGCGATGACGACCAGGTCGGCCGGCAACTCGAAGTCGGAACCGGGTATTTCTTTCGCTTTTCCATCCGGTCCCGTCCAGTCAAGCCTGATACACCTGACCCCCGTGACCCGTGTGCCGTTCCCCGCAAATCCCCGGGCCGCGGCGCCCCAGAGACGTTCACAACCTTCCTCATGGGAGGTGGTGGTCCGGAGGATCCGGGGCCAGGTAGGCCAGGGATTATCCAGCCGCCGGGCCGTCCCAGGGCTCCATGATGGCGGAATGGTGCTCGTAAAACCCGCGCTTATCCTCACTCATATGATATTTGGAACCCCAGGCCTCGGGGATCATCATCATGACGGCATGGGGCAGCGATCGGCCCGCCGTCACCAGCAGCTCGAGAACATTGTCGAAGACGGCCGAATCGCTTCCTCCCTCGACGATGATCGGCTTGATTTTTTCCAGGTCGGCCCCGAAGAGGCCGGAGGCGAGATCGGGCTCGCGGCTCCGCATCCGGCTGATATTCCCCCGGAGGGTATTGATCTCTCCATTATGAGCAACGTACCGGAACGGCTGGGCCAGTTTCCAGGTCGGAAGGGTGTTGGTGCTATACCGCTGATGGATGACCGCGTAGGCACTGGCGAACTGCCGGTCTTCCAGGTCCGGGAAGAAAGGGGCTATCTGGGAGGCGGTGAACATCCCCTTATAGACGATGGTCCGGGAGGAAAGGCTGCAGACGTAGAACTGCTCGTGCCCGTCTCCAATCCGTTCCGGCACCTCTTTCTCCATCCGCCGGCGCATCACGTACAGGGCGCGGGGGAATTTTTCCGGCGGAAGGCTCGCCGCCCCGATCGCGACCTGGGCCAACCCTGGCTGCGTGGAACGGGCCAGCTCGCCCAACCCCTCCGCCCGGATCGGCACCTCGCGCCATCCCAGGACCCGGCATCCTTCCTCCCGCGCTATCGACTCGAAAAGGCGGCGGCACTTTTCCGCCGCCGCCTCGTCCCGGGGCAGAAAAATCATCCCGATCCCGTAACTTCCCGGCTCCGGCAGCGGCGCTGATAGATGACTGAACTCCCGGCGGAAGAACCCGTCCGGTATGCCGGTCAGGATGCCGGCCCCATCCCCGGTGTTCATGTCCCCGCCGATCGCGCCCCGGTGTTCGAGGTTGACCAGGACCGTGAGGGCGTCCCGGATCAGGGAGTGGCGGGGCCGCCCGGAGAGATCGGCGATGAATCCAACACCGCAGCTGTCCTGCTCGGAGGATGTGTCGTAGATGCCGTTGGAGCGCGGCGGATCAAAACCGGTCTCATTGAGGGAAGAGTTCATTTGCTTGCCAGGATGGTAAAAACCACGAAGAACACCAAGGACACGAAGCAGGGAAAAAGCTGGTTAAAATCTGATACTTTCCCCCTTATTTTCGTGGCCTTCGTGCTGACGCCGTCGGCCATAGCCTTGCGCCTCCGCCGTAGCGGCTATGACGCACAGGCGGATGACATCGGCCGAAGCGCTACGGCACGCAAGCGTGTACTTCGTGGTGAGCAGTATGTGCTGTCTGTGAGGAACTTTTGTATTAAAACATAACGATGTCTATAAAATCGGGAGATATTTCTCCAGCTCGTACCTGGTGACCTGGATCCGGTAGTTGTCCCACTCGATCTCCTTGTTCTCGACGAATTTTTCGAACATGTGCTCACCCAGCGTCTCCTTTACCAGGTCGCTCTTGCTCACCTCCCGGATGGCCGCGTAGAGATTCCCGGGGAGCGGGATGATCCCCCGCTTCTCCTTCTCTTCCGGTGACATCTGGAAGATGTTCTCCTCGATCGGCGCGGGGAGATCGTACTTCCGCTCAATCCCGGCCAGCCCCGCCGCCAGCATGACCGCGAAGGCCAGGTAGGGGTTGCAGGCGGGGTCCGGCGCCCGGAACTCGATCCGGGTCGCCATTTCTTTGCCCGGCAGGTACATCGGGACCCGAATCATCGTCGACCGGTTCCGACGGGCCCATGAATTATAGACCGGCGCTTCATAGCCGGGGACCAGACGCTTGTAGGAGTTCACCCACTGGTTGGTCACCGCGATAATCTCGGGGGCGTGTTTCATGATACCGGCGATGTATTGCTTGGCTATGACCGAGAGGTTATAATCATCCTTCGCGTCAAAGAAAGCGTTGGTGTTGCCTTTCAGCAGCGACTGGTGAACGTGCATGCCGCTCCCGTTCTCAGTCAGGATGGGCTTGGGCATGAAGGTCGCGTGGACACCGTTTCTCCGCGCGATCTCCTTGGTCACGAACCGGAGTGTCATCACGTTGTCGGCCATGATCATGGCGTCGTTGTGTCGGAGGTCCACCTCGTGCTGGCTGGGAGCGACCTCGTGGTGGGTGCACTCGGTCTTTATTCCCATCGCCTCCAGAGCCTGGGCGGTCTCCCTCCGCAGGTCGGTTCCCCGGTCGGGCGGCGTCAGGTCAAAGTACCCGCTCATGTCCAGGCATTCGGGCGCCCGGTCGCTTTTGAAATAGAAGTACTCCATCTCGGGTCCGACGTGATAGACGTATCCCATCCCGGCGGCTTTCTCCACCATCTTCCTGAGGACGTAGCGGGGATCCCCCGGATACGGGTTTCCGTATGGGTCCTGGACGTCGCAGATCAACCGGGCGACCGGTCCTTCATCGGGGACCCAGGGCAGGATCTGAAAGGTGGACGGATCGGGCATCGCTATCACGTCGCTCTCCTCGATCCGCGCGAACCCCTCGATTGAAGAGCCGTCAAACCCGATCCCCTCCGCCAGCCCCCCCGCCAGCTCGGAGTCCGAGATCTCCATGCTCTTCAGCCGGCCCAGAATATCGGTGAACCAGAGCTGAATGTGCCTGATATTCTTCTCTTTAACTGTTTCCAGTATGCGTTTTTTCTCTGCCATTTTTATCTCCCGTATAATTCAGTTTGAGTATATTCGTGGCAATTTAACAGATAGCGTGGCATCACGCAAGCAGAGAAAAAACTGTCTAAGGGAAAACTGTCTACCTTCGTGTTCTTCGTGCTCTTCGTGGTGAAATAATGACGTATCAGTTCACCAGGTTGGTCAGCTTCCGGTTGATGAAGGTGAGGATGACCGTCCCCCCGGTAAACTTTCCGATCGGGGTGTCATAGGACCAGATCTCCTGGTTGCCGCTCTCCGTGATGGAAAGGGTCTCGCGGTCGGGATCGCCCCA
This sequence comes from PVC group bacterium, assembly GCA_043804695.1. GTDB lineage: Bacteria > Auribacterota > Erginobacteria > Erginobacterales > Erginobacteraceae > CAWGIE01. Next base: position 4,960 of record JAZDIV010000018.1, read on the forward strand.
GGACGCCCTGACGTCATCGGCGGTCATCCCCTCCGCAATTCTGCCTTCCATGATCGCCTTTGCGAGATCGCCGCTCAGTCCGGGATGCTCATCCACATAATCCTGCCGCCGCTGGTGCGGTGTGACGCATGCCGGCAGCACGATCAGGGCTATCAGGGTCAGGATCAACCACCCGTGTTTCATCGATCTACTCCTCTTTAGTTTTTATTGTGAGAGCTGAATCGCTTGCGTATCCCCCATCGTCGCGGATAAACTCAGTATTACATAATGATCCGGGCACGTCAATCCCGGTGATGACCGGTCAAGATGTGCTCCCGCGGAGCATATTATGCCTGCCGGCATGATGGCTTCCCTGATTTTCCGATCTGTTTCACCCGCCGGAACGATATTTCTGTCATCAGCTCGCTCGGGGTTTCTATCTGACATCACGTCGGCCGTTTCACCCCTGCGGCAGCACGGTCGCCAGCCAGCCAAAGACCCGCTGGTCGTAGAGACCCCGGGCCATCGGCTCGCAGTGCCAGTTCGCGCCCTCCTCCCCGGTGAAGCGGACGATGGTTTTGGAACAGGTCAAGGTGTCATAAACCTCCCGCGACTGACCGGGCCAGAACTGCTCGTCATCCGGGTCGGCGATCAGCATCGGGCACCGGATCTCCGAAATGACGTCCCGGGCGTTGTAGCGCAGGGCTTCGGTCATCCAGTCAAAGACATTCTTCGTGCAGTAGGGCTTCATCCGGAACTCGAGCTCCTGCCGCGCGGCCTTCCCCATGAAGTGCTCTCCCATACGGAACTGCTTTTCGAACTTCGCGCGGTCGCCTTCCCGGAGCGCCCTGCGCATGCCGCCGGGGAGTTTCTCCATCATCGCGGTCGAGACATCCATCACCCCCGGGTCGGCGATCCCGGCGGCTATCCGGTGCTCGAAGGCGAGCGCCCGGAGTACCCAGTAGCCGCCCTGGCTGATCCCGGAGAGGACGATCCGTTCCGGGTCCGTGTCTCCGCGGGCGAGGAGGAAGTCGACGACCGGCGTGATGACCTTCTCCCAGTCGTAACGGAAGGATATGTTGTGCAGCCAGAGGAGGGAGTTTTGCCCGGGACCGTCGAAGGTCAGGGCCGCGTACCCCCGCTCCAGCGCCCCGGCGATCCCGCCCGCCCACATGGCGCTGACCGGTCCGTCGGAGCCGTTGTTGAAGATGATCAGGGGGAGCGGCCCCTTTTTCCCGTCCGGGCGGAAGAGATATCCCGGCATGGGAACATTCTCGTAGGGGATTTCCACCTTCTCGGCGGGGGGAGATAGGCGTCCGCAGAACTCATCCCAGCATTCTCGATGCTCCTTCCAGGTCGGAAGGAGCCGGCCGGGGTCATCGGTGCCATCGACCATGCTGCTGGCGGTCGCGAAGCAGTTTGATGCCCGCAACCACGCCCACAGCGCACCGGCCCGGTCGCCGGCTTGGTCGCAGCCCCGGGCGATCTCCCGGACTCGTGCAGCCGTGGTATACCATTCCTGGTACCAGCTCTCGAAATCCCCGTCGCGGATCCGGGAGCAGATGGAGAGGACCTCTCCGGCGTCGGCTCCCCTGTAATAGCAGGAACCCAGGGCGATCAGGGTTCCGAAGTTCATCCCCGGGTGTTTGAAAAAGTACTGCTTCTCCTTGAGTTCTTTCATGGGGGGGACCTCCGATATGAAGAAGATCAGTGCTTAAAGATTGTAACATTTGACGGTATGGAGTAATGGAGTGATGGAAAAATCTTCTCGCTACCACGCTCTGCGTGGTAGCGAAGATATGTAGAATAGAATCATTCCGTTCCCACGCAGAGCGTGGGAACGAGAATTTTGATACATTTGTGTCTATCTTTTAAAATTCCGAAACAGTAAATTAGCGAGCAGAGCTCGCTAATTTATTCTCTGGTGAAGCGGAAATCGCAGGTCGGCGCGCCCTCCATAATGGTCTGAGTCCTGATCAGCTTAATGAGCGGGTTGAACCCCTCGGTAAAGGCCTCGTCCCGGCTGCAGGAGAGGCAGGAGCCGAGTTCCCTCATCTTCAGGCGGTCGTAGAGCTCGGCATAACGGCAGCGGACAACATCGAAGCTCAATTTCCGGTCCGTTTCTTCCAGCATTTTGATGCTGATCGCGTCGTCTTCCGCCCACACCTCTTTGACCACCCGGGCCAGTTCCTCCAGGGTGCTGGACCCGTACCGCTCGGCCATCCGCCGGCCGTCGATGATGGCATCCGCCCGGATGGCCGAGGCAGCTACTTCAATGGCCTTCTCCCGGCCGATCTCAACCCCAAGACCCCTGATCAGAACCGCGGCCACCGGGGCCTGTATCTCCCTCCGCTGAAGATGACTGATCTTCTTTCCGGTATCTTTTTCGTTCATCCGTTATCCCTCCGTTGGTAGCTGGTTTATAACGCTGTTATGGAATCACCGGCATTATACAATACCCATCTCGTTAACAAAAGCCGAAACAAATCAATTATCGCGCGGCCGTATTTTGACTTCTACGTCGATAGATGATTACCAACCAAATCCAAGACTGGAATGAACTTCGCTATAAAATATTGAATGACATAATCCGAGGTGCGCAAGTAATCTATTAAACAAGTCTTGATCTAAAGTATATTATACGTGCTCAGAGAGAACGAGCATGGAGTATGGGGACCTGGTTTCGGGCCATGTATTGTTTTGCGCAAACTCATCAGCACCCGTTTTTCAATAGTCTGAAATTTAGAACAAAGGAGATTGTCATGAGATACGCTTGTTGTTTTATTACTGGATGACTGTCGGTATTTTCTATTCTTAGCGAAAGCAAAGCAAATGACGGTTCGATTTTGGCTTGGGGATATAACAACGATGGCGAATGCAACGTCCCGTCGCCCAACACCGGGTTTATCGCGGTCGCCGGAGGTGCCTGGCATGGCCTAGGGCTGAAGTCCGCTGGTTCGATTGTGGCCTGGGGATTGAACTCCCTCGGCCAATGCAATGTCCCGTCGCCCAACACCGGATTTATCGCGGTCGCCGGAGGCGGACAGTTTAGCCTCGGGCTGAAGTCCGGCTCATCTCCCATCTCGGACTACCGGGTGCTGGCAGGGGGGGATTATAACGGGGACGGGAAGTCTGACATCGCCATCTTCCGGCCCTCGTCCGGCCTCTGGTCGGTCCGGGGTATAACAAGGGTCTACTTCGGCGGCTCATCCGAGGTCCCGGTACCGGGTGATTACGTGGGAGACGGGAGAACCGAGATTGCCATCTTCCGGCCCTCAACCGGCCTCTGGGCCTATCGGGCGTCCTCGGGTGCGACCGGGCGTCTTTACTACGGCGGGAGCGGGGACACCCCGGTCCCTGCCGATTATACCGGTGACGGGACCACCAATGTGGCGATCTTCCGACCTTCCAGCGGACTCTGGTCCATCGGTGGCATGGGGAGGTACTATTTCGGAAAATCTGGTGACTATCCGGTTCCGGCTGATTACGGGGGCTCCAGTGCTTGCGAGATTGCAATCTTCAGGGAATCGTCAGGACTGTGGGCCATGATAAGCGGAGCACGAGCTTATTTCGGAACCTCCGGAGACATTCCGGTTCCTATGGATCTTGACGGTGACGGCGACTGCGGGGCCGGCATCTTCCGACCTTCCAGCGGACTATGGGCCATCAAGGGAGCGACAAGATGCTATTTCGGCGCCGGTTCAGACCAGCCGGTTCCCGCCGACTATAATGGTCTGGGCGGCGATGAAATCGGCATCTTCCGGCAGAGTTCGGGCTTATGGTCGATCCGGGGGGGGGGAACCGGTATTACTTTGGCCGGAGCGGTGATATCGCGGTGACGAAATAAAGACCGAGCGTTTCAGGGAGATCGCCCCTGTCTGTGTCCCCTGGCGCCGGCCGGTTTTTAACTTTAGGCACTTTTAACTTTAGCGCACTTTAGGCACTTCTCAAGGTATCCGCCGGTTGATCGCCTTGCTCCAGTCATCCACCGCTTCCTGCAGGGTCTCCGCCCCCTGGCGGTAGCGGAATGTCCCGTCCAGCATCGAGAGAAACCACTCGCCCTTCCCGGTTCCCCGTTTCCAGGCGCCTTCTTCCTCTTCGACTCCTTCCAGCTTGAGCCACGAAGAGCCCTCCTCCAGGATCGCCTTGACCCGATAGGGGGGAATCTGGCCCTCGATGATGCCGGTGGTCCGGTCCGCCGCGGTGACCACCCCCAGTTCATCCAGCGCCGCTTCGGCGGCATCAAAGATCTGATCGTAGCTGTAACCAGAATGGCTGATCGATTTCACGGCGCTCCCGACTTTCGTCCCGTACCCGACCGAGCAGCCGCCCGCGACCATCACCAATGCGGCCAGCACCGCAATGATCATCCCATTAGTTCTCATGCTCCTGTGCCTCACGGTTATCCTCCTTTTGTTACCCATATCCTTTATTATATGTTTATACTGTTAATCGCTGTCCTCCTGATTGACCGGAAAAAAGTATAGCACCTGATTACTTTGACTACCTAAAATTTTTACGGGGTAAAAATTTTAATTCTGAACGGGGATTGTCCACGTCAACAGGTCTTAAATCAGTCGCATGTAATCAATATTCCGGAATTTATAATTGGACTGATCTACATGTTCAAAACATAAATTAGCGACCGAAGGGAGCTAATTTATTGACAGTCGAAGAGAGTTGAATTTTAATGCTGAAAGAGTGCAGCTTATGAAGAAGGAAAACAAGCAGAAAATAAATCAGCCCATCATCGACCCGGAGACCCTCCTGGTTCTGGTCGAGATCGGGAAGCTTTTGACTTCATCCCTGGACCTGGACGAGATCCTCCAGCTGATCATCTCCCGGGCCAGCCGGCTGATTCCGGCCGAGAACTGGTCGCTCCTTTTGAAAAACCAGGAGACGGGGGAGCTGACATTCGCGGTGGTGGAAGGGAGCAAGAAAGAGTCACTTCGGGGGTTCTGTCTGCCGCCCGGCCAGGGGATCGCCGGCTGCGTGGCCCAATCCGGTCACCCGGAGTTCGTGGCCGATGTCCAGAGTGACACTCGCTTTTATCGGGAGATGGACGCCCGGTCGGGGTTTACTACCCGGTCGGTTGTTTGTCTTCCACTCAAGATTCACGGCAAGACCCTGGGTGTGATGGAGATCGTGAACGTGGAGGACATCGAGGTCTTCAAGGAAAGGGACCTGCCGGTTCTCCAGGCGCTGGCCGACTATGCCGCTATCGCGATAGAAAACTCCCGGTATGTTTCCACCGTTCGCCGGCTGAGCATCATTGATGAATATACCGGCCTTTACAACGTGCGTCATCTCTACCGGGTGTTGGAGGACATCATCGGGTCGGCCCGGGAAAAGGGCTTTTCCGTCGCGGTTGTTTTTGCCGATATCGACAACTTCAAGGAACTGGTGGATGAGCACGGGCACCTGCTGGGGAGCCGTGCTTTGAAGGAGATCGGTTCGACCATCCTGGGCTGCCTCGATCGGAGCGACATGGTCTTCAAGTACGGGGGGGATGAATACGTGCTCGTCCTCCCGGGGCGGAGCCGGACCGCTGCCCGGGAACTGGTTGAAACCGTCCGTTCGACGATCGCCTCCTCAACCTACCTTCAGACGGAGGGGAAGCCGGTCCGGGTGACGGCCAGCTTCGGGCTGGCCATGTTCCCGGAAGACGGAGAAACCGCCAAGGAACTGCTGTTGGCCGCCGATCACCTGATGTACCGGGTCAAGAACACGACCAAGAACGGCCTTGCCCTTTCGGACGGTAAAACCGGTGATTGAAATCGGCCGTCCGCGGCGGGAGGGTCTCCGGGGAATTCCGGGGACACAATACCAAATTCAATAATCGAAACTTTTTTACCTGATGAATTACGTATTGTGTCCGCGGAATGACGAGACGATCTGCCATGAAGAGGATGCACCAGGTCAGCGGGAAAAGGCGTCTCGGGGCCGGCCTCGCCGTTACCACCGCCGTTTTCTGGGGTATTCTCCCTGTCGTTCTCAAGGTTCTTCTCGAGCGGATAGACGCCTTCACCATCGTCTGGTTTCGCTTCCTCGGGGCGTCGCTCCTCCTTTCTCTCTTCATTATCCGCCGCTACGGCATTGCCCCCATTTTTAAAGCCCGGGGGGTCGTCATCCTCCTTACCCTGATCACCATCATCGGGCTCGGGGGGAACTACGTCACCTACGCCCTCGGAGTGCAGCACATGTCGCCGGGAATGGCGGTGGTCATGATCCAGGTCGCTCCGATGATGCTCCTCCTCGGCGGGCTCTTTATCTTCCGGGAAAAGTTCAGCCCCCTGCAGTGGGGCGGCCTGGTCCTCCTCCTCGGGGGCCTTGGCCTCTTCTTCAACCGTCGCCTCGGTGAGATGCTTTCAGGGATCAACGACCTTTCGATCGGTGCGGCCGTCATCATCATCTCCGCCCTGGTCTGGACCGCCTACGCCCTCGCCCAGAAGCAGCTCCTCCGGTACTTCCCTTCCGAGATCGTGATGGTCCGGATCTACCTCGGCGGGACGCTCCTCTTTCTTCCCCTGGCCCACCCCGGTCGGATCCTGTCCCTCGACCCGGTCCGTCTCGGACTCCTCGTCTTCTGCGCCGTCAATACGATCATCGCCTACGGCTGCTTCTCCGAAGCGCTCGATCACCTCGAGGCCTCCCGGGTCAGCCTGGTCGTCGCCGTCACCCCCCTGGTCACCCTGGCCGCCGCCGCCGCCGGTGCCGCCCTCTTCCCCCACTACCTCGCCCCCGAGAAGCTCGACGCACTCAGCATGACGGGGGCCTGTCTGGTGGTAGCGGGTTCGATGCTCGGTTCCTTCGCCCGCGCTCCCGCCCTTCGCGCGGGGGAAGGGTAACTTCGGGAAAGCTGGGGCAAGTAATAGAGATAAGAAAATCCGGAGTTATTTTACTACTTAAACCGGATTAGCCATGACAATAAGATATTATTTTAAAATTATTTATTGGACATGTGAAACATTATTCTGCTATAATATATCGATCCTTCGTTAGTCCTTTGTAATTTCAAAAATAGTGTTCCCACCTGTCAGGGTACGGGTTGGGGCGGCTACGGATTAAAGTTAAGGAGTAAACATCGCGATGAATATTAAAAAAAATCTCGGCCAGAGATTTATCATCGCCACTGTCGTTTTTCTGTCCACCGTCGGAAGTTTGCCGGCGGGCGAGCTGGGCCACTTCAACCCGGGGGTGCCCAATATCCGGGACTTCTTTGTCCCCACTCCGGGCTTTTACTATATCCAGTATAACTTCTACTACACGTCAGATATCTACAAGAACCGGCATGGCCGCTCCGTGAAATCAGTCGGTTCGGGCCTGGCGGCGATCGACATCGACGTGGACCTGGACCTCTTCGTCATTGTCCCGATGCTCACGTGGGTTTCGCCCTGGGAGGTCCTGGGGGCGCGCTGGGGCGCTTATGTCGCGCCCGTTTTCGGCAACACCAGCTTCGGCGCCGCCCTGGATACTGAAATCGGACGGGGAAGACACATCAAAGAAAGTCAGTTCGCTCCCGGCGATCTCTATCTCCAGCCGATCTGGCTGGGGTGGCCGCTCAGGCACTGGGACTTTGTTCTCGGCTACGGGCTGTACGCCCCCGTCGGCAGGTATGAAAATGGTGCCGTCGATAACGTCGGACTCGGTTTCTGGACCAACCAGTTCCAGGGGGCCGTCGCATGGTATCCCTGGGAAAACCGGGGGACTGCCGTCACCGCCGCGGTGACCTATGAGATCAACTCCAAAAAAGAGAAGACGGACATCACTCCCGGCTCGCATCTTACTCTGAACTGGGGCGTGAGCCAGTACCTGCCGCTTTCCGGCGAGGATCTGCTGCTGGAAGCCGGTCTCCTCGGTTACGACCAGTGGAAGGTGACCGACGATACCGGTGACGATCTCCTGCTCGAGAGCGCCCGCGACCAGATTCACGCGGCCGGCGTCCAGATTGGTCTCACCTACGCACCGTGGCCGGCGTATCTCACTTTCAAATATCTCGCCGAGTACAGCGCCCGGGCCCGTTTCGAAGGAAACGTCTTCAATCTCTCATTCCTGATCAAGTTTTAACCTGGATTATTCATGAAAATTAAAAAAGGAGGTAAAATGTGAAAAAAGAAGCAAAGCAGAGGGCGTCCTCCGGTCTTCAGAAAGCCGGGACCTGGACGGCCATGGGATCGCTCCTCGCCGCCGCTGGCGCTCTGACATCTTTCAGCGCGGCGGGGGCGGAAGATATCACCCGCGGTGCCATCACCGGCCAGACCGGCGCCAAAGGATACGACCATCCCAACCAGTACATGCATATGCTGCCGGTCAATATCGCCGACAACATGGAGCCGGTCATGCCGCACCCCGACCAGGAGAAGGAGGCCCGGGGGAAGCTGATCGAGCTGGAGAAGCGGTTCGGGAAGAAGCCCAACATCCTGATCTACATCCTGGACGACGTAGGCTGGATGGACCCCGGCTTCAACGGCGGCGGAGAATCCGTCGGCAACCCGACACCGAACATGGACCGCCTGGCCAGCCAGGGGGTCATCCTGACCTCGGCCTACTCGACGCCGAGCTGCACACCCACCCGCGCGACGATCCACACCGGCCAGAACCCGCTCCATCATGGTCTTCTCCGTCCGCCGATGTATGGTGAGCCGGGAGGGCTGGACGGAGCCATTACCGCGCCTTCCATTCTCCAGAAGCTGGGCTACGTGACTCAGGGCGTCGGCAAATGGCACATGGGCGAGAACGATGGCTCCCTCCCCCAGAACGTCGGCTACGACGACTACTACGGCTTCCTCGGCGTCTCCGACATGTACACCGAGTGGCGGGACATCTACTTCAACCCCGAGATCGCTCTCAGCCCGGCCCGCTTTGAGATGATGAAGAAGCTCGGTTTTAACCATAACAACGTCCACTGCGTCAAGGGCAAGAAGGAGGCCGAGAACGTCTACGAGATCAACCTCTCCACGATCGCGAACCTGGACCAAGATTGGGGAGACTACAGCGAGAAGTTCATACGGAAAATGGCCGGGAGCGACAAGCCCTGGTTTCTCTACCACGGTACCCGGGCCTGCCACTTCGACAACTACCCTGACAACAAGCACGCGGGCATCTCACCGGCCCGCACGGTTTACAGCGACGCCCTCGTCGAAGCGGACATTATCCTGGGCCGACTGGTGAAGGCCCTGGAGGAGACCGGTCAGCTCGAGAACACGATCATCTTCTTCACCTCCGACAACGGCCCCGAAGGAGAGATCCCTCCCCACGGCCGTTCCCCGTTCCGCGGCCACAAGGGTTCTGCTTGGGAAGGCGGCGTGCGGGTGCCGACGTTCGTTTACTGGAAAGGGATGATCGCGCCTCGGCGGTCCGACGGTCTCTTTGACCTCGCAGACCTCTTCAACACCTGCGTCTCGCTGGCCGGCGCCCCCGGTGCCGAGGTGACGAAGTTTATGCCCAAGGACCGTTACGTCGACGGGATCGATCAGACGTCGTTCCTCCTTGCCGACAGCGGCGAATCATGCCGCCGGAGCCGGATTTACACCCTCAATCAGTACTTCTCCGGCGTCCGCATCGACGAGTTCAAGAGCATCTTCACCTGTGAGCTGGAAAAGGCGATCTTTCCGCGCGGCTACACGGCCGGCTTCAGCGGCGCCATTGTCACCGAGACCGGCGGCGCGACCATGGTCAACCTGTACACAGATCCGCAGGAAGATGTCAACGTTGGCGTCCGGCATATCCCGATGGGGATGCCTCTTCTCTTCGAGCAGGAGCGCTATAACGAGGTGCTGAAAAAGTACCCGATGCAAATCAAGGTCAGCTTCGCCGGGAACTGACCTTCGCGCAATTCCGGGGACACAATACGAAATTTGGGGATCAAAAGGCCGCCCGGGTGCTGAATTGTGTATTGTGTCCCCGGAATCTGTCGGGACTTATCAAAATGCCCCCGGGAAGGGCAATCACGGCCCGCCGGCGGCGACCAAGCCGGATGCCTACCCGGAATACTTTCGCGGCCGTGGAGCCGCGTTCCGGAGTGAGGAGATGGCAATGAACAATTATCTAAACGTCTGGATTATTCCCGCCCTCTGCCTGTTTTGCTCATCGGCGTCGGACGTAAAGGCCGCCCCGGCCGATGGGAAGGAGAAGCTCATGACGGAGGAAGCCGCCCGGGAGGAATACGCCTACACGATCGGCAAACTAGCCTACATCTGGGGCTGGCCGGTGGTGAACGTTCACAACCGCCGCGCATCACTTAAGATGGTTCTCGAGCCCGGTCTGAACGGCGGTGTGATCCCGGTCGCCCCGGTCAATTATTTCTGCATGTTGACCGACTATCTGAAGCCACTGCAGCGCAGCATCGTCACTCCGAACCAGGATACCGTTTACGGGGTATGTTTCACCGATCTAAGTATAGAACCAGTGCTCATCCAGGTTCCCGACTTCGGCAACCGTTACTGGGTTCTGCAATGCATGGACGCCTACACCGACGTTTTCTCCTCGCCCGGAACGGTTCATAAATCCGGAAGCGGCATATACATGCTGGTCGGACCGAACTGGGAAGATACAACTCCGGAGGGTGTGATCGAAGTCATTCGTGCCCCGACCGATCTGGTCTGGTGCCTGCTTCGTGTGTTCATGAACGACACGGACGAAGACCGGGCCGCGCTCCAGCCCCTGATCAATCAGGTTGAGGGCTATCCCTTAAGTCAATATGACGGCACACTGAAAACCAAAGACTGGTCAAAGATTCCCAGCTTTCCCGTTGAGGGAGCCGCCGCGGGAGAAATCCACTGGGTGAGAGACGAGTTTTTCTGGGATGACCTGGCAAAGGTGCTGGCGGAGAATGCACCTCGACCGGGTGAGGAGGCTATGGTCGAGAACTTCCGGCGTCTGATCGAAAAGCGTGACCGCGACCCGGCGGTAAAAGCCGGCCTGGAAAGGGCGGTGCACGCCGGCTCCCGTCTTGTCTCGGCCGGATTCCCTTACAGCAACCAGGAGGATAAATTCGGCTCCGGATGGGCGGGTAATCTGACCGGCGGCGCCTTCGGCAGTCACTATCTCAACCGCGCCTGGATAGCCAAGGCCTACATCGCCGTCAATAAAGTTGAAGACGCCTTCTACCTGGGGACGAATGTAGACGGCGCCGGCCAACTCCTGAACGGCGGGAAGGACCGCTACACGATAACCTTCCCCAAAGACGGGCTGCCGCCCTGCAGGGCGTTCTGGTCTTTGACCCTTTACGATCAGGAGCATTTCTTCGCCGACAATCTCCTCCAGCGCTATTCGCTCGGCACCAAGAACCTTCAGCAGATGAAATTCAGCCCCGACGGCTCACTGACCATCCATATCCAGAACTCATCTCCGGGTAAAGACAAAGAGAGCAATTGGCTCCCCGCGCCAAAGGCGCCGTTCAGCCTGTTGATCCGGTTTTACGTCCCCGAGAAGTCGGTCATTGATAAGCAATATGCCCCACCGCCAGTTGAGCGAGTGGAGTAAACAATTCCGAATTTCGGGGACACAATGCTTAATGGGATAGTTTAAGGGTGTATAATTGCCGAATTAAGTATCGTGTCCCTGGGATTTGCAAGCTCAAAATTATTAACCACCTGCACCCCTAAAAAGATCGCACCCTATTTTTTCTATTTTTTGTAAAGCTATTGCGTTAATTTAACAAAAGTGTTAAGTTAGTGCCATGAAATGGGAAGAATTCATCCAGATTGCCGGAGTGCATCCGGTTATTGAGTCCAGGATTCTTTTGACCGGATTTACACATGCATCATCACTTCAGGTACATATCGGGCGATGGGAGAAGGCTGGGAAGTTAATAAAGGTAAAACGCGGTGTTTACCTGCTGGCCGGGCCCTATCGCAGGACCGAGCTATGGGAGCCATATCTCGCCTCGTTACTTAAAAGGCCTTCCTATCTCAGTTTGGAAAAGGCGCTCGAATACCACAACTGCATCCCGGAGGCTGTGCCGGTCTACACGTCCGTCACGCCGAAGCGTCAGGCATCGTTTCGTTGTCCGGTGGGAACCTTCTCTTACCGGCATATCGATTCTTCCCTTTTCTGGGGATACGAAGGACATGCCGTGCGCGGTCAGACTGCACTGATCGCTTCCCCCGAGAAGGCGTTGCTCGATTTGGTCTATTTATACCGGAGAAAACTTCCCCCCGGCTATATCCGGGAACTGCGGCTTCAAAATGTCGAAAAGTTCGATCTCGCCCGCCTTCTCGAATATGCCCGGCGTTTTGAAAAGCCTAGGATCATCAAAGCTGCTGATTCCATCCGGGAACACCTGGAAGAAGTTAACTCCACGGAGAGAGAGCTATGAAAGACTATGCGCTTCAAGTAGCCTCCTCCAGGACCGGATACAATGAAAAATTAAACTGCCTGCGGGAATATCTTCAGGCTTACATCCTGAGAATTTTGTTTGATGACGGTTTTTTTGATCTTTCTGCATTCGTCGGAGGTAGCGCCCTGCGATTTCTCTACCGGATTTCCCGATTCTCGGAGGACCTGGATTTTTCAGCGACCGGAGGAGAGTTATATCCGTTCGAACCCGGGATGCTGAAGCTGAAGCGGGAACTGGAGATGTCAGGGTACGATGTCACCGTCAAATACAATGCCGGCAAGACGGTCCAATACGCGATGATCGGGTTCGTCGGTATTATGTTTGAGGCGGGGATTTCTCCTCATCGCAACCAGAAACTGTCAATCAAGATCGATATCGACACCCGACCTCCCGAAGGGGCAATTCTTGCCACCCATATCAGTGACATTTACTTTCCTCTGGCCTATATCACCTACGATCTGCCCTCCCTGTTTGCCGGGAAGCTTAACGCGCTTCTGTGCAGGAGCTATACGAAGGGTCGCGATTTCTTCGATCTTGGTTGGTATCTCTCCCGTTGGCCCGGTCTCTCGCCAAATTTTAATCTTCTTCATAATGGCCTCCGGCAGACCGGGTGGGAAGGTCCCTTCCCTTCAGAAAATGATTGGAGATTGCGGCTCTCCCGGGTGGTGGATACGGCGGACTGGAAAATGGTCGAACAGGACGTGACACCTTTTCTGGAGCGGCCGGCCGATCTGAATATTATTACTCAAAAGAACGTGCTCCACCTTCTGGCCGTCGAGGGGAAAGGAACAGTATGATGACTGGTTTGTTATCCGAGCAATACATGACCTGATTTACAAAAGCATTCAGATGGAAAACAAGGCGACAGAGAAACCGAAACACAAGCTGGCCGTTCACCTGATGGCCAAGCCGACGGGACCGGCCTGCAACCTCAACTGTGATTACTGCTTCTACCTGGAGAAGGAAGCCCTCTTCCCGGGTAACAAGCAGCACCGGATGTCCGACGAGGTCCTTGAGGCATACATCCGGAAGACCGCTGAGTACCAGACCGTCCCTGAACTGCTGTACGCCTGGCAGGGCGGAGAGCCGACCATGATGGGGGTGGACTTCTTCCGCAAGGCGATCGATCTGGAGAAGCGGTATGCCGGGGGCAGGCGGATCGTCAACACGCTCCAGACCAACGGAACGCTCCTCGATGACGAGTGGTGCGCGTTCCTGGCGGAGAACAAGTTTTTGGTCGGCTTCAGTCTCGACGGGCCGAAGGATATCCACGATCGCCATCGGCGGGACCGGGGCGGTGAGCCCACCTTCGATCGTGTGATGAGGGCGATGGAGCTGATGAAGAAGCACGCGGTGGAGTTCAACATCCTCGCCTGCGTTACTAGGGCGAGCGCAAAACGCCCGCTTGATATGTATCGTTTCTTCAAAAAAGAGGGCGTCAGGTTCATCCAGTTCACGCCGATCGTCGAGCGCTTGCCGGATGAAGAATCCGGCCGGATCGGCTTCATGCTGGGAATGCCGGCCGCCCTTGATGAAACCGACCGGCCGGACGTCACACCCTGGACGGTTGACCCGGAAGAGTACGGCGACTTCCTGATTGGCGTCTTCAATGAGTGGGTGCGAAACGACGTCGGCTCCGTCTTCGTCATGAACTTCGAATGGGCGCTCACAAACTCCATGGAGGCGCCGCAGGCGGCGTGCTTCTTTTCCCGGCGTTGTGGCGCCGCCGTCATCGTCGAACACAACGGGGACGTTTACTCCTGCGACCACTTCGTCTACCCGGAGTACCGCCTCGGGAGCATCCTCACCGATGGCCTGAGGGGGATGGTCGAATCGGAGCGACAGCGGGCGTTCGGGGCGGTCAAGGAGGAGGGTCTCCCGCGATACTGCCGGGTGTGCGAATTCCTCTTCGCCTGCCGGGGGGAGTGTCCCAAGCACCGGTTCCTGAAGACGCCGGAGGGCGAGCCGGGATTAAATTATCTCTGTGCCGGATACAGGAAGTACTTCCGCCATATCGGCCCCTACCTGGAAGCCATCGGCCAGACGATACGGATGGGGTATCCGGCTCAGAAGGTGATGGGGCTGGTGAGGAAAGGCAAGATCGGCAGTGCCTGAAGTTCCGTAATACATTGAACGATAATCCAGGCTAAGCAATCAAAGAAATCAAGCTTTTGCCAATATTTGTTGATATTTTGATCAGGGTCCCGATCAGATGAGACGGATCAGTCGGGCGCGGAGAGGATAGACGTGACCTCCTCGTCGGTCACATCGGACCAGTCTTCGTAGGCGTCGGCGACCGCGAAGACCCAGCCGCCCCGGACGTCGGGGCAGACCAGCTCGTCCACCAGCGGAGCGATCCGCTGATACGCGCCCGTCGAGGCGGTCGGTACCGCCACAATGACCGTATCCGGCTCGTGCTTCCGGATAACCCTCACTGCCGACTCCATCGTCACCCCCGAGGCGAGGCCGTCGTCGGTGAGCACCACGGTTTTTCCCGCCAGCCGGGGGAACTCTCGCGCCGCGCCATAGAGTTTGAGGCGGTCCTCGACGGACCGGAGGGCCTTCCCGGTCTGGGCGGCGATCTGCTCCCGGCTCAAGCCGAGACGGGACAGAAGGTCCTCGTTGTAGTGCACCGACCCGTCCGATGCCACGGAACCGAAGCCCGACTCGGTGTTCCCGGGGAGCTGGATCTTGCGGATAACGATCGGAAGCAGGGGGAGATCGAGTTCCCGGGTCAGCGACGCCCCCACGACCACTCCGCCGTTGGGGATGGCGAGGACCAATGTCTCGGGCTCGAGCGGGGGCAGAAGCGACGCGAGAACCCTTCCCGCTTCTTCACGGTTTCGATAGGCTGGCATAGGAGGAATATACCATATGCGATTTATCCGTGATAATTCATAACTTCCGTGGACATAATATTAAATAGGGTAGTCAGACGGCATATAATTGCTGTATTCAGTGTCGTGTCCCCGGAATTACAGTTGGCGGCTTACATGTTTTTACAGGGGAATTACGCGTTTCGTAACCCGGCACCAAATTATTCATTGCATTATATAGACACTTTTGTTAATTTAGTGCAATGAAATGGAAAGAATTGCTTAACATTGTGGTAGATGAACCGGTTTTTACCTCCTCCCTCCTGATGGCTGGTACTGTATCCTCGGTGGATATTCGGCGTCAATTGTCAAGATGGAGCCAGTCCGGACGAATTATCCCTTTGCGGAGAGGCGTCTATTTACTTGCATCTCCCTACCGGAAGCTCGAGCCTCACCCGTTTTTACTGGCAAATGCCATGAAAGCAGCCTCTTATGTGAGTCTGCAATCCGCCCTCGCGCATTATGGGATGATCCCGGAGTACACCCCCGTCGTCACCAGCGTGACCACCGGACGTCCGGAGAATATCGAAACACGCTTTGGGGCATTTTCTTTCACTCATATTAAAAAATCATGGTTCTTGGGGTATCGGCAGGCAGAGGTAGCGCCCGGCCAAACGGCATTCATAGGAACACCGGAGAAATGCCTACTCGATCTGGTTTACTTGACACCCGGAGCGGATAGCATGGAATACCTCTGCGAACTCAGGCTTCAGAACCTCGATCAGCTGGATATGCAGGAACTTTTGCGAATCGCACAGGGAAGCCGTCGCCCAAAACTAATCAGGGCCGCTGAACGTATCGGAAGCCTGGCTGCTGAAGAGAAGGATAAATACAAGCAAGTATGAAGGATTATCTCAAACAGCTTATCTCTGAAAGGAAGACAGGACTGCCGGAACGGGGTATTGTCCGGGAGTATCTCCAGGCGCGGATCCTCCAGTCACTGCAGGATAGCGGCGCTTTCCTTGATTGGGTCTTCCACGGGGGAACGGCACTCAGATTCCTCTACTCTATACCCCGGTACTCTGAAGATCTTGACTTCGCACTGGTAGACCCGGCTCGATCTCATCGCTTTCAGGAACATCTGGCTCAACTCAAAACAACATTTGAAGCGGAGAATTACACTGCCGAACTTAAAGTCAACGATCGCAAGACGGTCGTGTCCGCTTTCGTCCGTTTCCCGGGTCTCCTCCACGAACTCGGGATCTCTCCTCATCAAACAGAAGTGATCTCAGTCAAGATTGAGGTGGATACCAATCCACCTCCCGGAGCTATTACGGAAACCACACTTATCAGGAAATATGTCACACTGAATCTATGTCATCACGATCGAGCGTCTTTGCTGGCAGGGAAAGTAAATGCCGTTTTGATGAGAGAATACACAAAAGGTCGCGATCTTTACGATCTTGTATGGTATCTCGCCGATCGAACCTGGCCGCCTCCTAACCTGAATCTCCTGAATGCCGGACTTATTCAAACCGGCTGGGAAGGACCGGTGGCTACTCCATCAAACTGGCGTCAACTGCTGGCGGATCGTCTGGAAAAAGTGAGATGGGAACAGGCAATCTCCGACGTTCGTCCATTTCTCGAGCGACAGTCTGATCTGAATATTATCACTAAGGATAACTGCCTCAATTTACTGAGAGAAAAACGCTGAAATACATTGCAATAGGATAACAGAGTTTACTCTGTCCCAAGGAATGTAGTGACAGAGGTTACTCTGCCCGGGTTATGAGAAGGTCGAGTAAACTCGACCACTACATGACCTGATTTACAAAAGCATTCAGATGGAAAACAACGCGACAGAGAAACCGAAACACAAGCTGGCCGGTCACCTGATGGCCAAGCCGACGGGGCCGGCCCTGGGGATGACGTTTCATTTTTAAGCCATGTTATTGACCGGGGTAACCCTCTTGAGGATAATTTAACCACGAAGGACACGAAGTTCACGAAGAAGATAAGTATAGCAAACAGCGCACCTATCCGTCATACGTCTATACCCTTATTGATGATGTAAGTAGAGCGAATCGAACCATAATATTTATATAATCATTTGCCTCAAAAAGAATTCATTCATGGTTAATTTGCTTAATCGATTCCAATTTTTTTCAAGTATTTTCCTTCGTGTTCTTCGTGTCCTTCGTGGTGTATGATCAGTGTCAATGGGCAAATAATCAGGGCTAAGAATGAAACAAGATAATGCAGCCGAGCAGGAGACCGGTCTGAAAGTGGAGAGGGATGGGGCCAGGACTGTCTTCTTCCTCCGGGGGAATCTGGAGGCGCGTGGCGGCGGCGGAATCTGGAAAGAGGCGGTAACGCTGCTCGAAAACGAAAAGCCCCGGCAGCTGATCGTCGACGGAGACGGAGTGACTTACTGCGACGTCGCCGGGATCGGACTCCTGATCGACCTCAAGGCCCGCCAGGAAGAGCACGGCGGCACCTTTGAGGTCCGTAACTTCCCGGAGAAGTACCGACGTCTCCTCGACCTCTTCCCGCCTGATATTGTCAGGGATACGGGAAGACAGGAACGGGCCCGGGAATCCATCCCGGACGAAGTCGGCCGGGCCGCGGCCTCCTGGCTGGGGAACCTCCGGACCACGGTCGCCTTCATCGGCGAGCTCTCCTCCGCCCTCTTCTTTGCCGTCCTGCACCCGGCGCAGGCGCGATGGAATAAGTGCTGGGGGGTGATGGAGGCGGCCGGGGTGAACGCTCTACCCATCATCGCCCTGATGGGGTTCCTGATCGGCCTGATCCTGGCCTTCCAGGCCGGGGTCCCGATGCGGCAGTACGGCGCCGATATCTTCATCATCAACCTGGTCGCCATCACCCTGGTGCGGGAACTGGGTCCGCTGATCACCGCCATCATCGTGGCCGGCCGTTCCGGCTCGTCCTTCGCCGCCGAGATCGGGACGATGAAGGTCAACGACGAGGTAAACGCCCTGATCACGATGGGGCTCAACCCGGTCAAGTTCCTGGCCGTACCCAAGGTGCTGGCGGGGATACTGGTCATGCCACTTCTGACCATATTCACCAACATCTTCGGCATGATCGGCGCCATCTTCGTGGTTATGGGGATGGGGTACCCGCTGATCACCTGCCTCAACCGGCTGGTCGATTCGGTGAGCGTGGGCGACCTTCTGGGGGGGCTCTTCAAGACGCTGGTCTTCGGCCTCCTGATCTCGGGTGTCGGGTGCCTCCGCGGTCTCCAGACCAAAGCCGGCGCCCAGTCGGTCGGCGTCTCGACCACCCAGGCGGTGGTGAGCGGGATCATTTTGATCATCTTCTCCGATGGGATCTTTGCGGTTATTTTTTATTATCTGGGGATATAATAAAATAAGCACCAAGCACCAAATCCCAAATAACAAATAAATTCCTCAGCCAAAGGCTGATCAGCCTCCGGCTGAAAATATCAATGACCGAAATTCCAAACAGCAGGCCGAAATACGATCTCGAAGAGAGGACATTCCAGTTTGCCGAAGATGTAAGGTCAGTTGTTTAATAATCTCATCCCCGGTGAGCTTGACTCACCGGAATGAAAGTTCAATAGCTATACTGTTACATCAAACATAGACGGCCCCTGCCACCTTGTGTGGCAGGGGAGAAAGTTCAATGGCTAAAGAGAAACTCTCACCCATTATTGCCATGTAGGAGAGGGGGGAGGCCGGGATTAGCTTATGAACTTATTCACCTGCCGGGTAAACCGGCAGGGGTGATGCTTGTTATTTGGGATTTAAATAAGTTGTTTATGAATGATGAACTACAAAATAATAGTGTGATGGTGGCGCAGAAAGAATCCACTGAACCAATCATTAAGGTTCGTGATGTCACGATCCGCTACGGCGAAAACACCATCCTCAAGGACGTTTCCTTTGACGTGATGCCGGGCGAGGTCTTTATCATCCTGGGCGGGTCGGGCTGCGGGAAGAGCTCGATCATGCGGCAGATGATCGGTCTCGAGCAGCCGCTAACCGGTGAGGTCTTTATCAAGGGGGAGGACATTGTCACCGCCTACGGGAAGGACCGGGACGAACTCCTGAAGAAGATCGGTGTCATGTACCAGAACGGGGCACTTTTCGGCTCCCTGACGCTGCTCGAGAACGTGCGGCTTCCCCTGGACGAGTTCACCGACCTCCCCCCGGAAGCAAAGAACCTGATCGCCCGGATGAAGCTCTCGCTGGTCGGGCTGGAGGCCTTCACCAACCATCTCCCTTCGGAGATCAGCGGGGGGATGCAGAAAAGGGCGGCCATCGCCCGGGCGATGACTCTCGACCCGGACATCCTCTTCCTCGACGAGCCTTCGGCCGGGCTCGATCCCATCACGTCGGCCGGGCTGGACGCGCTGATCCGCCGCCTAGCCGGGACACTCGGGGCCACCTTCGTGGTGGTGACCCACGAACTCCCCAGCATCTTCGCCATCGCCGACCGGGTCATCATGCTCGACAAGCGGGAGAAGACGATCGTCGCCGCCGGGACCCCCCGGGAACTCCGCGACCACTCGGAGAACCCCTGGGTGAAGAGCTTTTTCAACCGGGAGGAAGCACCGGAAGGAATTGAGTAAAACCGCCGCCAAAAGGCGCAAAATACGCAATCATAGAGCCCCCGCCTCGGCCCCGTTAATAGCCGCCAAAAGGCGCAAAATACGCAAAATTATTTGTGATGAAGTCTGCGGAGGCAGATATTCGCTTTATGTGATCTGATAGGTGGTGTAAGTTTTGCCCTTCATTATTGAATATGGTCTGCTGGTTAATTTTGATGCATCTAGGAGCCTGTCCGAGTAACTCTTAAAAAGTCATTGCGAGCCCCGGAGGGGCGAAGCAATCTTGATAAGTATCACAACACATTATACTCGAACAGGATGAGATTGCTTCGTCGCTACGCTCCTCGCAATGACCTCGATTTGAACCAAAATTACAATTACTCGGACAGGCTCCTATATCTGAGATTAAAAAACATGCCTCAACCGATGTTGATTAATTCTTTTGCGCTTTTTGCGCCTTTTCGCGGCTATTTTTTTAGCAAGAGAGAAAGGGGGAGCTTATGAGTCAAAAAACAAATTATTTCAAACTCGGCCTCTTCGTCATCATCGCCGTGGTGATCCTCCTGGTCGGGCTCTTCTTCCTGGGCGCCCGGGAGATGTTTAGAAAGGAGTGGACCTTCGAGACCTACATCGACAGCTCCGTTCAGGGTCTCGATATCGGATCGCCGGTGAAGATGATGGGTGTCAAGATCGGCTCGGTCAGCCAGATCAAGTTCGTTTATGAAATGTACGAGACCGAGCATAATTATGTCTACGTGCTCTTCACCATCGATCCCTCTGCCATCGGGGCCAAGCTGCCCGACCAGGGCCAGGCGGAACTGAAGGAAAAGACCCGGCAGGTGGTCGATCATGGGCTCCGGCTCACCCTGGCATCCCAGGGGATAACCGGGATCTGTTTTCTCGACGCCTCGTACTACGACCTGGCCAAGATTGAGGAACTGAAGATTGACTGGACACCGGAGCATCCCTACATCCCCGCCGTGCCCGGGACGCTGGCCAGGCTGAGCTCGTCACTGGAGAAGACGCTGGACAGCCTGGCGGAGGTGGACTTCGCGGCCGTGGGAGAAAAAGTCAACCAGACACTGGCCTCGGTCAAGGAGACGCTGGAAGAAGACATCAGGCCGATGCTTGTCAACCTCCGGGAGGAAGCATCCCCGACCCTGGCCAATCTGAGGGAAGCCTCGGACAGTGTCCCCGAGATAACGGCCCACCTCAATGTGACGTTGCAGAGACTCTCTGACTGGGTGAGTGAGCAGAAAGGGAGCCTGTCGGAAGTGATCGAGGATGTACGGAGCGTCTCCGATAACCTGCGCCAGCTGACTGAATCGGCCCGGCAGGATCCCTCGCATATCCTGTGGGGAAAACCACCACCACCATCAAAGGTAATTGAATCGCCATGAAAAAGACAGGTGCATACATCGTCGCCATCGCGGGGGGCATCACCCTCGGCATGCTCATCGGGTGTGTCAACCTCCAGAGGGAGTATCCCGTCCGGAAATATTATGTTCTGGAGGTGAAACCGGAAAACACTCTGCCGCCGCTGGAGGATGGACCGGTCGTCCAGGTCCAGCTTTTCAGAGCGTCGCCCGGATTCGAGAACACGGAGTTCGTGTACCGGACCGGGGACTCGAACTACGAGTCCGACTTTTACAATGTCTTTTTTATACAGCCGGCCGACCAGATCAGGTCCCTCGCCTCCGAGTGGCTGGAGGACGTGGGCCGCGCCCGAGCCGTCATCGATCGGGCGAGTCGGCTGAGACCAACCCACGTCATCGAGGGAAACCTGGTGGAGATGTACGGCGACTTCCGGGATAAAGAAAATCCCCGGGCGGTCATCATGATCGACTTCCTGCTCATGGATGTCCGGCCGCTTGTACCCAAGATCATCTGCAGCAAATCCTACCGGGAAGAGATCCCCATACCGGAATCCACCGCCGCCGCCCTGATCGTGGGTTGGGAAGAGGGATTGCGGAAGATTTTCACCGAGTTCGAAGAGGACGTCCCCGCGAATGCACCGCCGGCGGAACCCGATCAAGGGCACTAATTCGATTTATGGATAGATCGAATTAGTGTTGAACGGCAGTTATTAATCCGACCGTTGTAGTATTTACAGCAAGGATCGCGGTCATTGCGAGCGTTAGCCGAAGCCGCGAGCAAAGCGTGGCGGGAAGCAATCTCTTGCTGTGCATATAGTTGAGATTGCGTAGCCTGTCCCGAGCGATAGCGAAGGATCTCATTCCTCGCAATGACATGTCCATACAATTATGGACTGACTAATAACTTTAGGCACTTCAAACTTTAGGCACTTTAGGCACTTGAATTTCCCATGCCTGATTTAGTCACTCATGTTGCCGGCGCCTACTTGGTAAAAAAGGGTGCCCGGATCGCCCGGTACACGGTTTTGTTTTATCTGGGCGCCCTGCTGCCCGACCTGGCGGCCCGGCCTCTTCATCTTATCTGGCCCCGCCTCCTGCCCGCCACCCAGGCCCTGCACAGCCCGGTCGGCGTATTTTTGATCTGCTGGCTGCTGAGCCTCTTCTTCCGGGCCGACCAGAGAAAGTCCGTCTTCTGGCTTCTCTTTTCGGGGAGCATGCTCCATTTGCTCATGGACGCGGGGCAGATGCACCTGGTGGGCGGCTACCTTTGGCTCTTCCCCTTCTCGGTCCGGACCTTCTCCCTCGGGTTATTCTGGCCGGAGGACTCCATACGTGTTCTGCCGTACATCGCGATCATTATTCTGGTTGTACTGGGTATCAGCTTGTGGAGGAAAGGGGGAAGAGTCAAAGCCCGCAACCGGCATAACGCCCGGCCCTGACCGAAGGTTTGTTGGCGAGGCGCCATTCGGATTTAGTCTCCCATGCATCTCTATGATTCGATTGTGATCGGCGGCGGTCCGGCCGGCTCCAGCGCTGCTTACGCCCTGGCCCGGGGCGGGCTGAGGGTGCTCCTGATCGAGAAGGAAAAGATGCCCCGCTTCAAATGCTGCGCGGGGGGGATCCCGGTCAAAGTGAGGGCCGCCCTGGGCTTTGATATCTCCTCCTGCTGCGATGCCCCGGTCCGGGGTTTGACCCTGAGCTGGCGGGCGTCCCGGGCCCGGACCGTGCAAGAGGACAGGCTCCGGGGCTGGGTGGTGAAGAGAGAGGACTTCGATCATCTCCTGCTCCGGCAGGCGGTCTCCGTCGGGGCGGAGGCCAGGGAGGAATGCGCGTTCATCGGGATGGAGGAGGCCCGGGCGGCGGTCCGGGTGACCACCACCCGGGGCGTCTTTCGAGGGCGGACGGTGATCGGCGCCGACGGCGCCCGCAGCCTGGTCGCCCGGCGGCTGGGAGCGGACCGCCGCCGGCAGTTCGGGGTCGCGCTCGAGACCAGAGTAGTGGTTCCGGATCGGATCCTGGCGGAGAGAGGAGGGGTGCTCTCTTTCGACCTGGGAGCGGTTCCCGGCGGCTACGGCTGGATCTTTCCCCTCCGGGATTGCCTGAACGCGGGGGTGGCGACCCGGCGCCCGTCGTTTAGGAAGCTGAAAGACTGTCTTTGGGACTACCTCCGGCGGGAAGGGATCCGCGCGGAGTCGGCGGCCGCCGGCGTTCGGGGAGGCGCCCTGGCTTTTCGTTTTTCTCCCTTCGGTATCGTAAAAGGGCGCTGTCTGCTGGCCGGTGCCGCGGCCGGCCTGACCGACCGGCTGACCGGCGAGGGAATATACCAGGCGATTGTGAGCGGGCAGCTGGCCGCCCGCGCGGTGAAGGATCATGTCTCCGGCGGAGCGCCTCTCGCCGCCTATCGAAAGATGGTCCGGCATGTCCTGGGGGAAAACCTGGCCATGGCCGGCCTGCTCTCCCGTCTGACCGATCTCTTCCCTGAAAAAATGTTCGAACTGTCCTGCCGCGACGATCAACGGATCAGGAAAGCGATGGCGGTTGTGCAGGGCGACCTCAATTATCGAGACCTCTTGAAAAAAATAAATTAGCGCCTTCGGCGCTACTGTTCGCCACCAAGACACCAAGACACTAAGGAGAATAAAATAAGGTGAGTATTTTGCCCTTTTCCCCTACCTGTGTGAGGGCCCGGCGGAAGAGCCGGCTTGGACGGATCCGTCGGATCAGACCGATCCGTCGGAGGATGGTAAAAAAAAGCCCCCCCGATCGACGATCGGGGGGGCTTTTTTATGTTTACTCTTTCTTTTCCGGCTCTTCCTTATTTTCTTCTCTTTTCTTTTTCGGAGACGCTTTTTTCTCGGACGCTTTCTTCGGCTCCTCTTCTTCGATCGCCGCCGCCTCCGCGACCGCGGGCTTCTCTTCCTCGACATTGCCGGTCAATCCCACATAAGACAGGGTTCCGGCAACACCGAAGTTGACCACGATAAACCCCCAGATCGACATCTGGATCAGCCACATGATGACGCCGAAAATGAAGCCGGCCAGGTACTCGGTCAAGCGGAAGGCCTTGGGGTTGGTGATCGGGTTCAATTCCGGAACGATCCCCTTCCAGGTTGCCACCTGGGCGTGGAAGGTGCCTGATATGGTCGAAAAACCGGGCGCGTGCTGGAGCCATTCGGGGACCAGATTCTGGATGTAGAAGAACTTTTCCCTCATGATGGCCTCGGATACGCTGTTGCTCAGGCTGATGGCCCAGAGAAGTATGACAAAAGTGATGATGGCCACCACCAGGGCGATCAGGAAATGACCCGCGAACTTGATCGTGTTTTTCCGGAGGAAGTCGATCAGCTCGCTGACCGGCCCTTCCTTGCCGAGGATAATGATGGTGGGGAGAACCATCGCCCCGAAGATCAGGATCAGGATGGTGGCCACCATGGCGATGCCGAGCGGGAAAGTGATCAGGGGGGAGAACATCCAGCAGAGTTCCCCGATGAACGGGATCTTGCCGATCAGGTCGACGATGACGTGAAAGACCGCCAGTCCGGCTAAGATGCTGAAGATTTTGATCGGGGAGACGACCACTTCTTTCAGTTTGCCGGCGGCGGCGCCCAGGGCCGCCCGGGCGGGGACTTCCCCCTCGCCTTTCAGGTTGGCCAGCGTCATCTTCGCCACTGCGGTCATGCCGAGGAGCACGATGAAATAAGCGATGACCACTCCGATGAAGTTGATGACCGCCGCGAACCAGGTGGCGCCGACTGCTTCCGGGGCGACCCAGCGGGCGATCAGAAGGACGAAGTAAGCAGCGATCAGGGCTCCGGTCTGCAGGCAAATCTTCCCCGGCTTCCAGGTGAGTTCCAGCAGTCTCTGGGTCAACACCGAACCTTTTGCATCTTCAATCATGCACTGCCTCCTTTCGGTTGGTTGGTTGCTGTTCACTGTTCACTGCATGAGTTAAACAGCTTAAGTCATACTCGCTCGACCTGTATGAGTCAAGAAAAAATATTCCCGGATCCGCGCCGGCGAATAATTATGGTTGCCTAAACCGGCGCGGGAAGATAATAATAATCAGAAAATCATCAGAACAGGTGCGCCGCCGATGAACGGGAAACTAACCGATACC
This sequence comes from PVC group bacterium, assembly GCA_043804695.1. Taxonomy (GTDB): domain Bacteria; phylum Auribacterota; class Erginobacteria; order Erginobacterales; family Erginobacteraceae; genus CAWGIE01. Next base: position 30,182 of record JAZDIV010000018.1, read on the forward strand.
GATGAAAAGGCCCCTCTGGTCAGGCTGGGCTTGCCCACGGGGAGCCTCCAGGAATCGACTTTTGACCTCTTCCGGAGAGCCGGGTTTTCTGTCTCGCTCGGCAGCCGGTCGTACTATCCCCGGCTGGACGATCCGGAGATAGAGGCGGTTCTGATCCGGGCCCAGGAGATTCCCCGTTACGTCGAGAACGGGGCGATCGACGCCGGGATCACCGGCCTGGACTGGATCAGGGAAAGCGGCGCGGACGTGCAGGAGATCGCCGACCTGATCTACGCCAAAGCGGGTTTTCGCCCGGTCCGGTGGGTGTTGGCGGTGCCGGCGGATTCGCCCTTTCAGCGCCCCGAGGACCTGCGGGGCAAGCGGATAGCCACCGAGCTGGTCAGCGTGGTCCGGGAGTTCTTTGCCGGGCGGGGGATCGACTGCGAGGTGGAGTTCTCCTGGGGGGCCACGGAAGTCAAGCCCCCCCTGCTGGTGGACGGGATCGTGGAGCTGACCGAGACCGGTTCGTCGCTGCGGGCCAACAACCTCCGGATCGTGGAAACGGTGCTCGAGAGCACCACCCGTTTCATCGCCAACCGGGAGGTCTGGGATAACCCCCCCCAGCGCCGCAAGCTGGAGAACATCGCCCTTCTTCTTCAGAGCGCCATTCAGGCCCAGGGGAAGGTCGGGATCAAGATGAACGTCCGTAAGGAAGACCTGGGGAAGGTGCTGGAGATCCTCCCCGCTCTCCATTCTCCCACCATCTCCGACCAGCTCGATCAGAACTGGGTGGCGGTTGAAGTCGTTATCGAGGAAAAGCGGGTGAGGGAACTGGTCCCCGATCTGAAAGAGGCAGGCGCTCAGGGGATCATCGAATACCCGCTGAATAAGATAGTGATTTGAGTTGGTTTGGAATTTGGTGCTTGTGGTTTGGAATTTAAGAGTATGATAGATATTAATTCAACACAAAAAGGTTGTATTACTAACATATAATGTTTTGGAACCAAGAGGAGTACATCTATGCCCTCGGGACGGAAGAAACGGAAGGCGAAGATCGCCCGGCATAAGAGAAAAAAACGGCTGAGAAGGGACCGTCATAAGAAAAAATGAGAGTGAGTCCCCTTATCCCGGGTGCCTTAATCATCTCTCTTTTCTCCGGTTGCCTGACCAACTCGAGCAGTTCGACCGATTCATCCCGCCCGACCGCCGATCTCGACATCGACCGGCAGCAGGCGTACGCCCACTACTGTCAGGCGGTGTTCCACGAGTACCACCAGGAAAACGATGCCGCCCTCCGGGAATACCTGAAAGTACTGGAGCTTGACCCGACTTCCCTCGAAGCGGCCCTCAAGGCCGGTTCCATTCTGCTCGGAGAGGATAAAACCGAAGAAAGCATCGAGTGGTTTCGCCGCGCCCTCGAGCTTGATCCGGAGTCTTTCCGGGCCGCTTTTCTTCTTGCCACCGCCCACTACAAGGCCGGCCGGGAAGAGGAAGCGCTGGAAGGCTACCGGGAGGCCATCCGGATATCCCCTGAAGAACGGAGCCCCTATCTGCTGATGGCCACCATCTACACCCGGAGAGAAGATTACGGGGCGGCGCTGGTCATCTATCTGAAAGCGGCGGAAATCGCGCCCAAACAGCCCGATATCTGGTTCCGGATCGGGCTGCTGTATACCAAGAAGGGGGACTATCAGTCGGCGATCGGAGGGTTCAAGAAAGCATTGAACCTGGTCCCCGATTCACTGGAATCCCGTCTGGCCCTGGCGCTGGCATATGACCTCAATGACCAGGACGAAGAGGCTGTCCTGGAATACGAGCGGGCCCGCGAGATCGTCCCCCTGAACGGCAATATCATCCGGCGTTTGGGAACGCTGTACTACGCGTCCTCCCGTGTAAAAGAATCCATCAGCGCCTTCCTTCGTCTCCTGGAACTGGAGCCGACATCGGGCAGCGCCTGCTTTCTGCTGGGGACGGCGTATCTCAGCGATAAGAACTTCCCGGCGGCGATCGAGGCCTTCCGGAAAGCCCTGGAGCAGGGGGAAGGCGGCGACCTGCTCTATTTCCAACTGGGCGCGGCTTACGAGAGAAACGGTGACTTTGAGGCCGCGGCCCGCCAGTTCGAGCAGGCGATCGAGCTGAACCCCCGAAACGCCGAGGCCTACAATTATCTCGGGTATATGTACGCGGAGAAAGGGGTCAGGCTTGATGAGGCGCTGGAGCTGATCAAGCGGGCCCTCGAGTTGGAGCCGGATAACGGGGCGTTTCTCGACAGCCTGGGCTGGGTCTATTACCAGAAGGGGATGGTGGACGAGGCACTGGAACAGCTGGAGCGGGCGGTGTCCATCATCTCCGATGACTCGACCGGCCACGACCATCTGGGAGACGCCTATGTCCGGAAGGGGGACATCTCCTCCGCGATCGAGCAGTGGCGGAAAGCCCTTGCCCTCGATCCCGCCGACCCGGAGGCGATCAGGGCCAAGATCGAAAATGCCGAAACCCGGATGACGAATGATGAATGAATGACGAAATCCGAATTCGGATTTCGTCATTTAAATAGTTATTTCAATCTCTTTCTTTGATTGCTCTCGACAATCCCATTCAGTTTTGAAATATCGCAAGATAACCTATCCCTCTCCCTGCAAGTTCAATTTCTTCCTCGATGTGCTCGGCCGCCGCCCGGACGGCTACCACGAGGTGGTGACCGTGATCGAGCCGCTCGGGCTCTTTGATACGCTCCACCTGACGGAGACAGGCGGGGAGATCCAGGTGGTCTGCGATCACCCGGGGGTTCCCGGGGGAGAGGAGAACATTGTCCAGCGGGCGGTCCGGGCCATCCGGGAGGAGACCGGGACGGACAAGGGGGCCTCGATCAGGATCGAGAAGAGAGTCCCCGTCGCCGCCGGCCTCGGCGGAGGGAGCGCCAACGCCGCCGCGACGCTGCGGGCGCTGGACGATCTCTGGGACCTCGGGCTCCCCCCGGGGACGCTGGCCCGGCTGGCGGCCGGACTGGGCTCGGATGTCCCCTTCTTCCTCGATCCCCGGACCTCGCTCTGCCGGGGCCGGGGGGAGAAGATAGAAGTTCTCCCCCCGGCCCCTCCCTTCCGGGCCGTTCTGGTGAACCCGTCGTTTCCTTTGTCCACCCGCCGCGCCTACGAATCCCTGGCCGTGACCGGCCCCCTCCGGGAGCCCCACCCGAACCGGGAAAAGGTGATCGACGCCCTCGATCGGTCGGACCTGATCGCCCTGGGGAACTCCCTCTACAACGTCTTCCAGGAGGTGCTGGAACCCCGCATCCGGCCCCTTCATGAGCTGCTCGATTTCTTCCGCCGGAGCCGGGCGGTGGGGACGGTGCTCTCGGGATCGGGTCCCACCGTGATCGGCCTGGTGGAGACGGAGGAGGAGGGCGTAGCGCTGGCCGCCGCCGCCCGGTCCGCCTTCCCGGAAAATTACCGCGTCTATCTCGCCGGCAACACCGTCTCCCGATAGATGGCCGCAAAAAGGCGCAAAATACGCAAAAGTTCCCACAACCTTGCCCCCCCTAAATAAAACTACGAATTACGCGAATTACGCGAATTGATCATTGATATTGAAATTTGAATGTTGAACGTTGAACGTTCATTTTTTCCGTTCGAAGTTCAGTTTATTTATTCAACCCTCTCCCCTTTGTGCTTAACCTTACCCACATCTTTTCATCTATCCAGATGAATTGAGCCCACTATAAAGATTTTTCCTATTTTTGGCATTTTATTCTGGATTCACTTTCGCTTTTTTGGTAGAGCTGTCCATTATGAGCGAATTGGTGATCATCCAGGGACGTCATCTTACCTCACGGGATATCGATCGTATTCGGCAGTTACTGATCGAAAACCCTTCCTGGAATCGGACCCGTCTTTCCCGAGAACTGTGTCAGTTATGGA
>JAZDIV010000019.1:0-40301 GCA_043804695.1 PVC group bacterium
CCGCCGGCGCCCGATGCGCCGGAGAGAGGAGAAAAAGGAAGGCAACCAGAGAGAAACTGGGCAGTCTTTTCAGCATTACTATATAAAGTAGCGAGCTGTGCTCGCTACTTTATAATGGACCCCGATTGATTCAATCGGGGTCTGTTGGTTAACGATACTATTATCATAGAGGCAACACTCTAATAAGGCTTTATAATCTCAGCCAACGTTTTACCTCTAACCCGATTTATTCATAAATCGGGTTAATTTTAAACAATGACGGAACTGTTATTGATAGCAATGCAATCAGGTATTGATCGTATTGTATTCTTATGCAGTCAGTTGCCGGCAGGTGTCTATTATTGATTGCGTTGTTGCGGGCAGGTAAAAATGTTGGCCGGCCGGATAAGAAAAAACAGTCTACTGAAGACACCTATCCCGGATTATTATGTGTAACATGTTAAACGACAGCTTTTAGCCAGTCCATAATTGTATGGACATGTCATTCAGACTGTGTCGCAATTGATATTTTCGACGATTTTCTGTCATTGCGAGGCCCCCGAACGAAGTGAGGGGGACGAAGCAATCTCAACTTTATGCACAACAAGAGATTGCGTCGCCGCGCTCGCAATGACCGCAATTGTTGATGTTAATATTACAACGGTCGGATTAATAACTATCCGCGGTTTTATCCGCATCCGGACCCGGCGCTGAAGACGATTTCTTTCTTGACTTTCTCTTCCGGGGGCGGGCCGCCAGCAGCTTGCGGAACTCCTTGACCCGGTATCCCGACTGTGCGGCGAGTTCCAGCATGGTTTCGGCGGCCCGATGATAAACCATCCCCCGGACCCGGGGCGGCTCTTCTCCGGCCCAGGCCCGCACCGATTTGACAACGGTGGCCGCGGCGATGAGCCAGAAAAGGAGTTCTTCCAGTCTTTCTTTGTTAAACCAGAGGATGTTGTTGTCCCAGTGATAGAGGAGGAACCGCCGGACTTCGCTGTCCTTGAAGACCGGCTCGAGCAGGTAGAGATGATTCTTCGTCTTCACCCCCTCCATCCGGCGAAGATGCCGGAGGAGGATGACGATCAGGCTCAACTCTCTGCGCGCGGTCTCCCCGCCGCACCCCAGGTCCTCAAAGAACCGGACCACCTGCTCGTCCAGGAACCACTCTTTCATCCAGAGAAAATCCGGGGAGGATTTTTTCCCGCTGGAGAGGGCTTCACCGACCGTCGCCAGCAGGCTCCAGGTCAGGATCACCCGGAAAAAATCGAGCCGGTCATCGACCGTTCCCGGGATACCGGAGATGAGCTGCCGCAAGGCAGGGCGGCTGTACCGGGAACTGGTCCAGTGGGGGAGTGTTTCGGATGGAGCCAGCAGAAGGACGGCCGCGCTGAACCGCACCTGGCGTTCCACCTCCCCGGTCACATCCCGCGTCTGGCCTCTCTGGGAGAGGGCCCGGGTGAAAAATGTTTCCCCGGGAGACGCCAGCAGGGCGGAGACTTCCCGGGTGAGTTCATCGATCGACGCCCGTTCTCCGGCCAGAGAGAAAAGGCGGCGGAATAAATCGGGACTGCAGAGATTCCGGAATGTGCGGTAGAGGGCGGCGAAATGAACCCGCTTCAGCGCTTCATTGATGTTGTCCACCCCTCTCCCGTCGAGCGACGCGCAGAGTTTGGCCAGGAAACCCCGGGCGTCGTCGCGGACTTCCCGGATGTCCGCAAAGACATGGGTCTGGTAGGCGCGGAGCATGAGGGACACCCCCTTCTCCCGGATCTCCCGGCTGGAACGAATGTATTCCAGGCCCGTCCGCAGGTCTTTGAATATTGTGTAGTCGTCATCGGCCGCCCGGAGAGCGAGTCCCCGGGAAATATCGGTCCGGACCAGCTTTTTGCCCCCCCGGACCCCGGTTTCGGCCCGGGAGACCGAGATCCGGATCCAGCCGCTCGTGTTCCGGAACCGGTTATTGTACACGATCAGGGAGCGCTCGTTCTCATAGCGGTTGGAGTAGGCGAAGACGTCCTCATTGACCGCCCCGTCTTCCAGGAAGAAATCATACAGATAAAAGTTGGCGACATCGCTGAAAAGGTGCCGTTTTTTCAGGAGGGGAAATAGTTCCTCTTCATGGCGTTTGACCAGGTATCCGTCGACCGGCTCGTCCCAGTAGGCCTTGCGGTACTCCATGCCGTATTTCTCGGTCAGACCTTCGATCTGGCCGTGCCCGAAGAGCGGCAGTCCCGGCATCGTCACCATCATCGTGCAGACGCCGAAATACTTGTCCCCTTTTCCGAACTGCGCTACCGCGGTCGCTTCATCGGGGTTGTTCATGAAGTTGACGAAGCGTTTGAGAATCTGGGGATTAAATTCCAGGACCTCCTTGACAACCTGCCGGTACTGGTCGTTCATCTCCAGCTTCAGCATGTTCATGAAGGCGCTGTTATAGACCCGGTGCACCCCCAGCGACCGCACGAAATACCCCTCGAGCATCCAGAAAGCCTCGGCCAGGAGAAGCGTTTCCGGGATTTCCTCGGCCACCCGGTCGACAACGTCTCTCCAGAACTCCCGGGGGAAGAGCCGGTCGAATTCGCGGGCGGAGATCCCCCGGCCGGCCCGGGAAGGGATCGCGCCTCCCTCCCCGGCGGGAGGATACCAGAGCCGATGGAAGTGCTGCCTGGCCAGCACCATGGCGGCGTCGAACCGGATCACCGGGAAGGTCCGGGCCACGTGGACGATGGTCCGGATGACAGCCTCCCGCACCTCCGCCTGGAGAAAATCAAGCTGGGCGGTGTCATTCCAGGGCATGCTGGTCCCGTCGTTGCCATGGTAGATGTACCGCTCCTCCCCGCTTTCCCGGTCGACCCGCTTGAAGACCACCGCCGCGTCGCTCCGGTTCCAGTAGCCGTCTTCCAAACAGACCGCCACCCGCGGATCGTCGGAGAGGTCCGGGCCGGTAAATCGGTAGTTCGGGAAGGGGGGGCGCGGGGCCTGGATAAACCACCCGGGGTGCTCGATCATCCACCGGGAGTAAATCCCCATATGGTTGGGCACCATATCGCTGGCGACCCGGATCCCCCTTCGCCAGGCCCGGTCCTTCAGATTGTCGATGGCCGCCTTCCCTCCGAGTTCGGCGGCGATGACATAGTCATAGAGGGAATACGCGGAAGCGTCCGCCTCGGGGTTGCCGCATCTGCGCTTGATCTTCCGGGAAGCCGGGCTGCGCTCCCAGAGGCCGATCAGCCAGAGGCTGGTGAAACCCCAGCGCACCAGGCAGTCCAGCTCCTCATCCGGGATCTGATCCAGCCGGGCGATCGGCCGGCCGTAGCGCCGGGAGAGCTGATCCAACCAGACATAGATATTCTTGGCCAGCAGGACGACTCGCGGCATCCAGTCCAGATCGGGGCTGAAGCGGTCATACGCCTCCCGGCCGCCGGAATGACCGCGGGCTCCCTCACCGATCCAGTCGCCGCCGATGTCTCCGGCCGGGACGGGGGGGAGGGCCGGGCCGGCCCCCGCCAGGCGGAGCTTCTCCTCCTCCCTGATGACGTCCCTGGTCACCATCAGGACTTCCAGTAAATCGGGGCTGAGAAGATCGATCCAGTTCTCCTTGATGTAGTCCAGCTGGCCGGGGAGCGAATCGGGGGCGGCCCTGACCGGCATCCGGAGAAATTCCGGGAGAGGCAGATTTTCCGGTCCGAAGAAAGGTTCTCCCCGGTAAAATTCTTCCTGGGAGACCAGCGCCTCCGGCGGGCCGGCAAGATCGTCCAGAACCCGGTCGCGGAAGAGATCGTCCAGAGGCCGGAAGGCCGGGTTCCGCCGGGCCAGATCGAGGAGCAACAGTTCGTTGAGGGCTTCCTGCCGGGGCGGAGGGTCGCCGGAGCCTTTCCGGAGGTATTCTACCGCCGCTATTTCCGGGGGAGGATGCTCCAGCCCGGGGAGCGTCTCGATAAAACCGGCCAGGGTTTGATCGAGTGATTCATTGCCGACCCTCTTCCCCGCGGCTTTCACCGCCCCCTCCAGGGCCCGGGGGTTTTTGCGCCGGCGGTATTCCGCGGTCAGATGATGAAGGATGTTTTCGATCAGGCAGATGGCGCTCACCTCTCCTCCCCGGACGGCGCGTTCCGGGTGGCCGGCCGCGTTCCGGCGGCGGTTGATGGATTCGGCCATCAGTTGGGCGGAATCAAAGACATCGGCCGGCGCATCGGCCGCCGCCGGACGGACAACCCCGAAAAGGTTACAGAGACGCCGGGAGAGACGGAAGGGGGACGGGGGATCGGCGGATGATCTCTCTTTTTCCGGCAGACCGGACGGACTTCCGGTATTCAGGTCTTTTTTCATGCCGGTCGATCCTCCGGCAGTGAACCGTCGAGAAGTTTCCTGATCTCCTCGGCGAGGTCCCCGTGGGGGAACGGCTTCTGGATAAAACCGCAGCGGTCTTCTCTGATCATCCGGCCGACAACGGGGTCCCGGGCCCAGCCGGTACAGATCAGGACCGGCAGTTCCGGGTGCATATCCCGCATCCGGCGGAACGTCTCGGGACCGCTCAACCCCTTCATGATCATGTCGAGAAGAACCAGGTCAATCGCATCCCCTTCCCGCTCCAGAATCCGCAGGGCCTCCCGGCCGTTCACCGACTGGATCACCGTGTATCCGAGTTTTTCGAGCGTGTCCCCGATAACTTTCCTGAAGTCGGGGTTGTCATCGACCACCAGGATCGTTTCCTGCCCGCCCGGCGGATTCTCGGGCGGCTCCGGCGGCAGGATTTCCTCCTGATCGATTGCCGGGAGATAAACCCGGAAAACGGATCCCCTCCCCTCCTCGCTTTCTACCTCAATGCATCCGCCGTGTCGTTCCACGATGCCGCTCACCACCGAAAGACCAAGACCGACCCCGGTTTTGTCTTCCTTGGTGCTGAAGAACGGCTCAAAGATCCGTTCCCGCATCTCCCTGCCAAATCCCGTGCCGGTATCGGCGAACGCAACGGCGACACAGGGCTTTTTCCCCAGGTCCGGATGAAGACGAAAAATCCGGTCGGCCGGGTCGGTATTGCGCGTGGAGACCGTGAGCCGACCGCCGGCGGGCATGGCTTCGCAGGCATTCAGGCAAAGGTTCATGATCACCTGGTACACCTGGCTCCGGTCCCCCAGGATTGACATGACATCCGGAGGAAGCTCCGCTACCAGCTCGATGTTCTTCCCGGCCGTCCGCTCGATCATCGTCAGCACTTCCCGGATGGCCCGGTTGACATCGAGCGGCGCCGGCCGGTACGTTCCTTTGCGGGAGAAGGCGAGAAGGGCCCCGGTCAGATCGGAGCCCCGCCAGAGCAGCTTCTCCACGCTGTCGATTTTGGAGGAGAACCTGCCTGCTCCCGGAATCTCCGGAAGACATTCCTTGATCAGGGAAAGATACCCGAGGGCGCCCGCCAGGATGTTGTTAAAATCATGGGCGATCCCTCCGGCCAGCGTCCCGACGGCCTCCAGCTTCTGGGAATGGCGAAGCTGTTCCTCGAGTTCCCGGCGCTCGGTCACATCAATCGAGACGCCGACCGTGCCGATAATCTTTCCTTCCGGATCGCGCAGCCAGGCCAGGGTCAGGTAGACCCGGATGATTCCCCCGTCTTTCCGGAGATTGAATAGTTCTCCCCGCCAGACAACGTTCTCTCCCGACTCCCGGATATGCTCCCTGAGACAGGGCGGGTTACCCGGTATCCCATCGAAGAACTCCGATGCCGGATGATCGATCATCTCTCCGGGGGAGTAGCCGAGGGCCTGCCGGACCGCGGCGTTGGCATAGGTGATGACGTGATCCAGGTTGGTGACGATGACCATTTCTCCCAGCGACTCCACCGCCAGGGACAGATACGCCAGCCGGGCTTCGCTCCGCTTCAACTCGGCGGTCCGGCGGCCGACCGTCTGCCGGAGCCGGAAATTCCAGAGCCAGGTCAGGAGAATGATTAAAAGAACAGCGGCGGACGTAACGATAAGATACGGAAGCCGCCGGAGCAGCCAGTCCGTCGGCCGGCCGTCCCGGGTCCCCAGCCATTTCTGGCTGATCTTAGCCAGGACGCCGGCCTCCTCTGCCCCGGCGACCGCCTTGTCGAGAATCCCGGCCAGGATCCGGTTCTCCTCGCTGGTCGCCATGCAGTTGCGCCCGACATAGAGGGGCTCGCCGACCATCTTAATTTTTTCCGTCAGCCCCTGGGAAAAGACATGGTAGATGACGATCTGCTCATCCCCGATAATCGCATCCGCCCGGCCGGCGGCCACCAGATCAGTGGCCTCCCCGAAGTCTTTCGCCCAGATCACATCGCAGGATATCCCGCGGGAGTCCAGAAACTCTTTGGCGTAATCGCCGGACTGCATGGCGATTTTTTTCCCCCGCAGATCATCGATTCCGGCGATGTCGGTCCGGCCGGCAGCGACGAAGATAGAGGCGGGAACCCGGAAGATCGTCCGGGTGAAGTTGAAAAGCCGGGCGCGTTTTTCACTGTGGAAGAGACTGGTCAGGACATCGGCTTCCCCGGAGAGGACCGCTTCCTGAGCCTTCTGAAACGAGGTGTCCCGGAACCGGGCCCGGAAGCCGAGTTCTCCCGCCATCCAGCCGGCCAGATCGATCATCATCCCCACCGGCTGCCCGTCCCGGTCGATAAATTCAAAAGGCGAATAACGGGTCTGGCTGATGAAGACAATCTCCCCCTTCCGGCGCAGATACTCCTCCTCGCCGGGAGAGAGTTTGACGGCGCCCCGGCAGAGCGGCAAGGGGCAGGCCAGGGAAACTATCAGGACCGCGATGACCCGAAAGAACAAGCTTCTTTTCATCACTCCCCGGAGCGCTCCTCCTCCTCTTCCCCGAAGGGGAGGAGACCGGCATCGCGCAGCTGTTTCTTCAAGCCTTCCACGACGATCTCGAGATCGGACATCCGGACCACCCGGCGGGCCATCGCGTCCACCATGCTTTCCAGCTCGGCGGTGCGCTTGACGACCAGTTCCTCGAGGTGCTCGCGGTGCTTGCGCAGTTCCTGCTCGTTCCGGATCCGGTCGGTGATGTCGACGACATAGCCGTGATAGTGCGTGATCTCCCCAACATTGTCCCTGCTCACCACCGTGAAATCACTTACCCACCGATACCGTCCGCCGGCCGCCCGGATCCGGTAGCACTGTTCGAAGCAGACCTTCCCCGATTCCCCGTAGGTCTTTACTTCCTCGGCAACTCGGGAGAGATCGTCAGGGTGAACTATGGAAGCATAGAGGATATCCCCGTCGGTGAGCGCCTCCGGTGTATAGCCGAACTGGCTCCTGATGTTTGGAGAGACATATTCAACGGGCCAGCCCGGGGCGGCCTTCCACTTCAGGACCACGGTCGGGCCGCCGATAAAAAGCCCGTGTTCTTCCCGCAGTTTCTCCTCGACCGCTTTCCGCTCGGCGATCTCAGCCTGGAGCTCCCGGTTCGCCCGACCCAGTTCCTCCGTCCGCTCCTCCACCCTCTTCTCCAGTTCCCCGTAGGCAGCCAGCAATTTTTCCCGGGCGCTCACCCGTTCGGAGATATCGTGGATGATGGCGATCACCCGCTTCTCGCCGCCGATTTCGATCAGGGTATTGCTCACTTCCACCGGGAGGGGGGTGCCGTCTTTCCGGATGTCCACCGTCTCGATATAGACGCCTTCCCGTACGGTCTCGGCCCGGATGATCTCCGGGAGGCGGGCGGCCACCTCGGGAGGGACCAGATCACCGACCCTCATTGAGAGCAGCTCTTTCTTGCTGTACCCGAGCATCCGGCAGACCGCGTCATTGACATCCAGTATCCGGCCGTGGACGGTTTCCACAAAAATGCCGTCCTTCACGTTATTGACGATCGCGGCGCACTGCCGGTAGTTCTCCCTCACCTTCTTGAGCAGTTTCCGGCGCAGGGCGGCCCTTTTGCGGAGCACGGCCAGCTGGCGCTGGAAAAAATTCAACTCTTCCCGCAGCTGTTCATCTGTCATCTCGGATTCCCTCAGTTGCCGTCACTGTAACAAAACACCGGGGAAAGAAAAAGTGAAAAGGCGGTTTTCCTCCGATCCGGACCGACACTCCGCCGCACCGCCGGAACCAGGAGCGATGGTTATTTTTACGGCTTGACGGGCATTATCTTTGGGGGTATTTTCCCCATAAAAATGTTCCGGAGGAGAATTTTTACCGGGCGGTTAGCTCAGCGGGAGAGCGCTACCCTTACAAGGTAGATGTCACTGGTTCAAATCCAGTACCGCCCATAAATTTTTGCTGACGCAAAAATTTATATTTCCTTTTTGGCCCTAAATTGATAGAAGATTATAGATCCAAGGGGATACAGAACGGCAATCTGATTTCTGGTTATCTTGATATATCCAGGGGGCGTAGCTCAATTGGTTAGAGTACCGGACTGTCGATCCGGGTGTTGCGGGTTCGAGTCCCGTCGTCCCCGTTTTTAAAAAGCCTGGAAGCGAGAGCTTCCAGGCTTTTTAAAATTTGGAGTTCCACCAATTCTCTTCTAAGGCCTCCTCGTAACTTTTTTATGTAGAGCTTCCAACAAGCATGTGGTATAAATCATCTTTAGATTGAAACTTTGCATTTTACTGATCAAGCAATGGAGGCTGATAATGAAAGATGAACAATTACTTGCACGAATTGTGTTAAATCCTAAGATTATGGTTGGGAAACCGGTTATTCGGGGAACTCGTCTAACCGTGGACTTCATTCTGAATTTACTCGCTCATGGGACGACTGAAGCTGAAATTTTAAATGAGTATGAAGGTCTTACTTATGAAGACATTCAGGCTTGCTTCCTTTTCGCGACTAAATCCTTAAAAGATACTGCTTTTATGCCTTTGGGTGTGGAGACCGTGTAAATGCGTTTTCTGGTTGATGAATGTACCGGACCGGTAGTGGCGAAGTGGCTGAGAGAGCAAGGTCATGAGGTATTTTCAGTTTTTGATGAGGCACAAGGACTTGATGACGATGCTGTAATTCAGAAGGCTTTGGAAGGAAACTGGATTTTGATCACCAACGACAAAGACTTTGGGGCGAAGGTATATCGAGATCGGATTCTTCATGCGGGGGTTATATTACTTCGCATGGAAGATGAACGGAATCAAATCAAGATAAATGCCCTTGCTCAATTGCTTGATCAATATAGAGATCGTTTAGGGAATAATTTTGTTGTCGTCACAGAAACCCAGGTTAGATTTGCCGGCATCTAAATCAGGGGCTCGTTAAGACAGACATATCTTCCGGTGCCCAGCCCTCACTGTTCGGAAGCAAATGTTGAGGAAATCCCAGATTAACCACGCTCTGAGACACCCGTCGTCCCCGTTAGCAAGCCCGGAGGGGATTAACCCTCCGGGCTTTTTATTTAAAAAGATAATCTCTAAATTTATTGGTTCCTCGCTATTTTCAGTGGCCCGAGGGTTCAGTATAAGGCATCATCTTATGCATGAAGACACCAGAAAAGTTGTTTAGTGAGTTGTTGGGTCTGGGCCCGGCGTGGGCAGTTGAAGATGCGACATTCAAGGCCGAAAATAACATTGTAGAGTTGCGCGTTAAAGAGACGCCTGAGCTTTGGAAGATAGAACGTTGCCCCCATGATGGAAGCGATGGCGTGACCTGCCATGATCACATACGAGGGCTTCGATGGCGACATTTGAACGTGTTCAACAAAGAAGTTGAAATCGTCTGCGATCTGCCTAGAGGGAAGTGTCCGAAGTGCGGAAAAGTATGGCGCGTGACCCCACCGTGGGAAGGACGGGCGAAGCATTTTACGAAAGAGTTTGAAGCCTTCGCCCTGACCTTGATGCGGGAGATGCCGGTTAAAAAGGCCGCGGAGATTCTTGGCGAGCAAGACACCAGAATGTGGCGGGTTGTGAGTGCCTACGTGGAAGAGGCGTACAAGAGCGTGGATATGTCGGATGTTGTTTCCGTCGGGGTTGATGAGATGTCTCGGGCGAAGGGCCATCGCTACCTGACAGTGTTTGCCGATTTGGTGCTCAAGCGAGTGCTTTTTGCAACTCCCGGGAAAGACAGCGAGACGTGGGCGGAGTTTGTCAAGGCGTTGGAGGACCATACGGGGCAGGCGGAATCGCTTACGAGCGTATCTATGGATATGAGCAAGGCCTATGCGAAGGGAGTGCGCAAGAACTGCAGCAATGCCCGGATAGTCTACGACAAGTTTCACGTGATTGCCCATGCCAACAAAGCGGTGGATCTTGTCCGTCGGAGCGAAGCCCAGAGTGGCCGCCCGAAGGTTCGGGAGGCACTGGTCAAGAGTCGTTGGATCTGGCTTAAGAACCCGGAAAATCTGACCAAGAAACAGAAAGCCCGATTGAAGCGGATCGACCAGGATATGCTGCTGACCGGAAGAGCATACCAGATGCGGCTGGCGCTGCAGGAGATTTACCGGCTCGGTTCTGTCACTGAGGCGGCCAAGCGATTTGGCGAATGGTGCCGCTGGGTTCAACGAGAAGCTCGCAGAGCCAACCGATGGCTTCTTTACCATATGTCCCAGGTTGCCGATATGATCGAATCCCATATCGCTGGAATCCTGGCGCACTGGGATCAGGGTGTGACCAATGCTTTTATGGAAGGGATTAATAGTGTTTTCTCCGCTGTTCGACGCAAGGCTCGTGGGTATCGAAGCTCCCGGAATATGATTACTATGCTCTACTTTGTCGCCGGCAAACTTCCTTCACCTGCTGAACTCAGCCACTGAAAATAGCGAGGAACCAATTTATTTCTCTAAATTTTTTTGTTGCATGTGTTCACATATATGTTAACTTATGTTATGAGAACAATTATCTTCTATCGAACGGAATCGGGTAACTGTCCGGTTGAAAAATTCCTTGATTCCCTTAATCCGAAGCAGGCGCAAAAAGTTCTTTGGGTTTTGCAGTTGGTAGAAGAATTGGATCAAGTACCGGCGCAATATTTCAAGAAGCTGGTTAATACCCAAGATATTTGGGAAGTCCGGGCTCAGGCCGGCAAGAAAATCTTTCGCTTGCTCGGCTTCTATGACGGGTCCAGATTGATTGTTTTAAACCACGCTTTTCAGAAGAAGACTCAAAAAACACCGGCCGGTGCTATTGCTCTGGCTGAAAAGAGAAAGCGAGATTTCCTGAGGAGGAAGAAGAAATGAGTGATGTTCGAAAATACGTAAAAACCCGAAAAGCACGGGACCCACAATTTGCGGAAAACTTCGATATCGGCTATGCTGATTTCAAGATTGGGATTTTATTCAAACAGGCGCGGGAAAGTGCCGGCTTGACCCAGGAAGAAGTAGCTAAAAAGTTGAATACTCAAAAATCTGCGATTTCCAGAATTGAGAATCACGCGGAGGATATCCGTTTATCCACTCTGGAAAAATTCGCCAAGGCATTGGGAAAGCAGGTCAGAGTTCAAGTTACATAATCGCCACTAAAGAAATCTTCCGGTGCCCATCCCTTACCGATTGGAAGCTGATCTTCAGATAATCCCAGATCAACCACGCTCTGGGACACCCGTCATGCCCGTTGGCTCCTCCGGGGAAGTGTTTCCCCCGGAGGAGTTTTCTTTTTTCCCATCTTGAAAAATCCTCTTGCATCCCCCCCAGGGATATCGTATCTTCATTGTAGATACCAAAGGAGGCTCACTATGCAAACCAAAGTTCAAAAATGGGGGAACAGTCTGGCCCTGCGGATTCCCAAGGTTCTGGCTCTGGATGCCCATATCAAGGAAGGCTCTCTGGTCGATATAGCTGTTTCAAACGGGGAGATTGTAGCCAAACCGACCAAGAAAGCTGTCTTTGATCTAAAAGAACTTGTAAGACAGATCACTCCGAAAAATGTTCACAGCGAAATTGAAACCGGCGAACCCGTAGGCCGGGAGTCCTGGTAATGAAAAAACGGTACGTTCCTGAGCGGGGCGATGTGGCCTGGCTTACTTTCACACCACAGGCCGGACATGAGCAAGCGGGGAGACGACCGGCTCTGGTCATCTCGCCGGCTCTTTATAACAAAAAAGTCGGTCTGGCGATTTTTTGTCCGATTACTTCGAAAGTTAAAGGCTATCCTTTTGAAGTAGAAATCCCGAAAGGCCTGAAGGTCGAGGGGGTTGTGCTTTCGGATCAGGTCAAGAGCTTGGACTGGAGGGCAAGAAAAGCGAGTTTTTGTTGCAAGTTGCCCGAAGACGTATTCTCTGAAGTCGTCAATAAAATCGCCAGCCTGATTTTCACTGAATAACTAATCCATATTCCCCTTGGTTAAAATACTCATCAGCGTTATAGTTAATTGCATTGGCAATAAGTAATCGCTAATGTCAAACACCTGGAAAGATGAAAAATAGGTGTACAAAAATTTTTTGTCAAAATTCAGTCAACTACCCACTTTCTGGCCAAGTTATTGGGTTTAATTGGAGAGCGCTAAGTTGAGAAAGGCCACTTTTATCCTGACGGCGAGTATCTTTCCGGCCATTCTTCTCTTCTCTTCCCCATCGGCAGTTACTGCGGCCGAATGGTCGGAACCGACCGATATCGTCGCCCCTTCTTCCACCTTGAACAAGATTCCCCAGATCGCTCTCGACCCCGCCGGCAATCCCCACGTCACCTGGTACGGCAAGGACGCTTCCTCCAACTACCGGATATGGTATGCGACGAAGAACGGTTCCGGCTGGACAACCGCTACCAATATCTCCGGCCCTTCCACTCCCACCTTGAACCGCGACCCCCGGATCGCTCTCGACTCCGGCGGGAATCCCCATATCGCCTGGGCCGGATCGGATGGAACAACCTACCGGATATATTACGCGGAAAATACCGGCTCCGGTTGGACGGCCGCCACCAACATCTCCGGGGGTTCGCCCCCCACCAGCAACCAGCTCCCCCAGATCGCGATCGACTCCTCTGGCCACCCCCACGTCACCTGGTACGGGAACGACGGCTCGACCAATCGGATCTACTACGCGAAAAATACCGGCACCGGCTGGACGGCGGCCACCAACATATCCCCGGGCGCAGCCCCCACCTCCAACCAGAACCCCCAGATGGTAATTGACTCCGGCGGGTATCCCCACGTCACCTGGTTCGGATCTAACGGCACCTATAACCGGGCATATTACGCCCGGCAGACCGCAGCGGGCTGGACTGCCCCCACGGATGTTCTCATGGATCTCTGGAGTCCCTATGTGCAACATTGCGCCTATCCCCTGATCGGGCTGGACTCGGCCGACGATCCCAATATCGTGTATATGGGGAATACTCCCGATCTGGGGAACTGCCTCTTCTCTTCATATTTAGCCGATCCCGGAGGGGTCTGGGCCAGCGGTTTACTAGATCAGGCCGAAAGCGTGGGGATAATGCCCGGAGAGTTGGTGGTGGATTCCGTCAACCGTCCCCACGTCGTGATGAGCTATCTCGGCTGGGGGATGGTGGCCTATTCATGGTCCGGTGACCGGGTGAACTGGTTCTCCCCGAAATTTTTCAACGTGCCGGGGGCCTCGGACCACGGAACTCCCCGGCTGGCTCTGGATACCGGCAACAACCCCCACGTCATCTTTGCGGCATATGTGGGCGGTGTCTCCCGGATATATTACACAGCAGCAAGCGGAGCGGTCTGGCCCGCCCCGACGGATATTACACTGGCCGGGGTCGGGGGAAACTCCAACGCCGTGATCGTACTGGACTCCCACGACCTTTCCCACGTTGTCTGGAAGGGGGGATACGATCCAAACAGCCGGATCTACTACTCCGCCCTGGTCACCACCCCCACGCCCACGCCGACACCGTTCGGCTACCGGACCCCCTCGCCTTCGGCAACTCCCAGTGCGACGCCGACGCCTTCGGTGACGCCAACGATGACACCATCTGTAACCCCGACGCCGACACCATCGATCACGCCGACGCCTTCAATTTCGCCGACCCCGAGTGTCACCTCCACCCCCTCGGTTACTCCGCCGCCGACCGTGACGCCACCCCCATTAGGTGAGATTTTCGAGGTGCCGATCGTGGTCACCCTCAACTACTCGGGAAGCGGGGACACCGCCGTCTTCGCCGACAACTACGATAACTATAACTGCATCAAATTCCCGGACCTGGAGACCGGACCCGACGTGGTCTACGCCTTCGAGGTCGCTACCCCGGGGACGATATCGATCGATCTCTCCGGCTTTACCTTCGATCTCGACCTCCTCCTCTGCCAGGAGCCCAGCTTCAATGCCTGCGTGGCCAAATCCGATAACGAATGGACCTGCCCCGAGCATATCTCCTACGCGGCCTCGCCTCAGACCTACTACACGGTGGTCGACGGCTTCGACGGGGCGATGAGTTTCTACAATATCACCATCTCTTTTACCACCCCGACGCCGTCACCATCACCGAGTACGACGCCCACTCCCTCGGTGACCCCCACGCCACCGCCCACCATGACACCAACGCCCTCGGTCACACCGACGCCTTCTGTCACACCTGCACCCAGTGTTACGCCTACTCCTTCAGTGACACCCACTCCTTCAGTAACGCCGACGCCCTCAGCGACGCCAACGCCTTCGGTAACTCCTACGCCCTCAGTTACGCCGACGCCCAGTGTCACCCCTACCCCATCGGCAACCCCGACACCTTCCGTTACACCGACGCCCAGCGTTACACCAACGCCGTCCGTCACTCCAACGCCTTCGGTAACTCCTCCGCCCTCAATGACGCCGACTCCCAGTGTCACTCCAACTCCATCGGTAACCCCTACGCCTTCAGTGACCCCGACTCCAACGGTCACGCCTACGCCTTCCGTTACGCCGACGCCCAGTGTCACACCAACCCCGTCCGTTACTCCTACGTCTTCAGTGACCCCGACTCCAACGGTCACGCCTACGCCTTCCGTTACGCCGACGCCC
This sequence comes from PVC group bacterium, assembly GCA_043804695.1. Classification (GTDB taxonomy): domain Bacteria; phylum Auribacterota; class Erginobacteria; order Erginobacterales; family Erginobacteraceae; genus CAWGIE01. The sequence continues at coordinate 14,838 of JAZDIV010000019.1, forward strand.
AGTGTCACACCAACTCCTTCGGTTACACCCACGCCTTCAGTGACACCGACACCTTCGGTCACACCGACATTGTCAGTTACGCCCACCTCTTCCGTGACACCGACACCTTCGGTGACTCCGACGCCGACGGCAGTTCCCTGTCTCTCGCCGCTGATGGTAAAAGATATTAATTATATTGAAATCTTCGAGGTGAGGGCGTCAGTGAACAACGGCTGGTTCATCAGGGGGCTCTCCTGGAACGATTCCACCGACTTCGGTTATGTCCCCGACAAGCTCAACTTCTGGTTTGATGCCGGCCGATCGGCAAGCGAGACCCAACTCAAGTTCCGGATCGAGGAGGCGGCGGAGGTGATCGGGATTCAGGCCGGTGACAGGATCCGGATCGGGTACGACACCTACTACTACCTGGACGTGATCCTGCCGGAGGTTACGGTGGACGGGACGGTACTCTACGTGGGGCTGAACGGGAGCACCTACACGGACCTTGCGCTCTGCTCTATCGCCAAGGGGACGCCGCCGCCGACGGTCACGCCCACGCTGACGCCCAGCCCGACGCCGTCGGTCACCCCGACCCCGAGTGTTACGCCGACACCGTCTCTAACTCCAACCCCCACCGCCTCAGTGCCTCCCAGCCCCACTCCGACCCCGAGCGCGGTGCCGACCGCTTCGGTCACGCCCACGCCTTCGCTACCTCCCACTCCGACTTCGACAGCCACACCTCCTCCCACCCCCACGCCCAGCCCCACCTGCGGTCCGACCATTGACCCCCAGAGAGCGCTTACCGAGTCGGGGGACTATGACGGCGACGGGACGAGTGAGATCGCGATTTTCCGTCAAATCTCCGGCCTCTGGGCGATCCGGGGATTAACGCGGATTCAATTCGGGGAGGGTACCGACCTGCCGGCCTCCGGTGATTACAATGGAGACGGGATAACGGATATCGCGATTTTCCGTCATAGCTCCGGCCTCTGGGCGGTCCGGGGATTGACCAGGGTTTACTTCGGGAATACCAATGATATTTCGATCCCCGGAGACTATGACGGTGACGGCTCTTGCGACATCGGCATCTTCCGGGACTCCTCCGGCCTGTGGGGGATCAGGGAAATTACCCGGACCTATTTCGGGACCGGGGGAGACTGGCCGGTGCCCGGCGACTTCGACGGGGACGATACCCGGGAGATCGCCGTCTTCCGGCAGGCATCAGGCCTCTGGGCGGTCCGGGGATTGAATAGAACATACTTTGGCGGCATCAACGACTGGCCCGCCGCCGCGGATTACTCAGGCGACGGGACCCGGGAGATCGCTATTTTCCGGCCTTGTACCGGTCTCTGGGCGCTGAAGGGATTGACCCGGATCTACTTCGGAAGATACACCGACTGGCCCCGGCCCGCGGATTACAACGGCGACCTGATGGATGATATCGGCATATTCCGGCCTGATTCAGCGCTGTGGGCTGTTAGAGGGGCAACCAGGATCTATTTCGGCACCAACGGCGACATCCCGGTAACGCGCTGATCAAGATAATTTAAACCGAGCAAATCTTCCGGTGCCCGTCCCTCACCGTTCGGATGGCGATTTTGATGAAATCCCAGATTAACCACGCTCTGGGACACCCGTCATGCCCGTTAGAAAAGCCGGAGGGCATTATCCCCTCCGGCTTTTTTATTGGAATCGAAGGATTCCAAAACACGCAACACCCTGGTGTTGTCCCGGTCCAAGACCAGGATCGTCCCCGTTAAAAAGATTCAGGCGGTTTTAAACCGCCTGAATCTTTTTAGTTCTAATTGTTTTTCTATAGCCATCCTCTCCCTTCCCATAGTTACTTTTTCTCCAGCCCTCAGCTTATTATGCTCCGTGCACGTCTTAGTTCGTAATATATTCCTCAATGCAGAAACCTAACCCGGATTATTCATGAGAAAGTGAAAATTGAGGCATAAAAAATGGGAAAGCTCCAAGCATTCTGTTAGAATGCAATTAGTTACGGTAATAACCAAGGAGCTTTCCCATGATCACTATACCTCAGCAGGCTGTTTTATTTCCAGAACTATTTTCCAGGCCTGTTTCTGTCAGCTTTTCCAGGGACCATCTCAGCTCTGACGGAGGCTCGATTCTCCTGAAAGCCGTTGATCAAAAACTTGGCCTTACTCAGCTTGTCGCCGAAACTTTTATTGACCGGCGGCAACCGGAAAAGATACGCCACGAAATCCTCGACCTTACCCGGCAGCGGCTCTTCAGCCTGGCTTCCGGTTACCCCGACTGTAACGATGCCGGAAGATTGAAACAGGACCCGGTGCTCAAACTCATGTGTGATCGTGATCCGATTACGGGAGATGATCTCGGCTCCCAGCCGACACTTTCCCGGTTTGAAAACAGCGTCACTCGTTTTCAACTTCTTGAACTATCTACCCGGCTGGCCGAAAAAGTTCTTCGCCACCAGCAAAGCCGCCGGCGCGGCAAGCACAAACCGAAACGAATCATCATCGACATTGATCCAACCCACGACGCGACTCACGGGCAACAGCAGATGACATTTTTTAACGGCTATTACGATACCTGGTGTTACCTGCCCTTGGTCGTTACCATCTCCTTTAATAAAGAGCGCAGGAAGTACCCCATCGCCGTGATTCTTCGTCCGGGCAACGCCGGAGCAATGACCGGAACACTGGCGATCCTTAAACGACTTGTCCCTCGTATCAGATCCTTTTTCCCGAAAGGACGCCTCTTCTTTCGAGCTGACGGCGCTTACTGCAACCCGGATCTCCTGGACTGGCTGGAAGAAAAATCGATTTATTACACAATACCGATCGGCTCCAACCCCGTACTCGAAAGAATCTCAGCCCCCTGGATGGATCTGGTCCGTCAGGCGACGCATCTCCATGGCAAGAGCGTTACCATCTACCGAGAAGATTCCTACCAGGCCGGTACCTGGTCTCATCCCCGCCGTCTTGTCTATAAGGCGGAAGTCCTGGTCCAGTGGAGCGATTACCGGGATAATGCCCGGTACACCATCACCACCCTCCCACATAACTTGGGCGCGGAAGGTGTTTTCCGTTTCTATTACGGTCACTCCGACATCGAGAATTCGATCAAAGATTTCAAGAATGACCTCAGCCTGGACCGAACGAGCTGTACCTCCTTTTTAGCAAATCAACTCCGGGTTATCTGGTCTCTATCCGCGTATATTCTGATGCAGGCTCTCCAGGAACGGATCAGCGATCCGATCCTATCGCGGGCGACGATGGGTACATTACGCGAACGTCTCTTTAAAATCGCCGTCCGGGTAAAGGAATCGACCCGTCAGATCACCTTTCTTTTGACAACGCACTACCCGTGGCAAGGCACCTGGTTGGCGTGCGCCCGTAGTGTCGGCGCTGTTGCCGGATGAGGCTGGAAAACACAAGTAAATTTTACTGCTCCTATTCCTTTGGGGCGGTGTCTGTTTCAAAACGTTCTTTTGCCCTGTGCCCTATCCGAAAAGTTTCTCTCCTGTTCCCGGTTTTCGATTTAATCTATCCGATGGAGTAAAGATTCACAATTTGATGATAAAAATAGCCATATTTTCAGACTTCATGAATAATCCGGGCTAAGGCAGAGATTTTCTTTGCTTTGAACGACAACGACAGGGTATTATTTATCTGTAAACATAGTAGATAGAGTCATGATTGTGGAGCGTAAAAATGGACCGATTCGTTTGAATCGGCGTTGTATTATATTTTGCGATAATTGCCTGTAAGACAATTTTCCGGAAATAGAATACGATGCCTCGGGATGTGGAGAATGAGCGGTTTGGGCTTGCTTAGTGTAGTTTATTTCTGTATAAGATAATGCCTCCTAGGGGTATTAATGAATACAAAACTAAAACAACCGGCCAAGGGGCGACTGGGAAATTTGGAGCAACGGTTCCTTTCCTATGCCCAGTTTATGAAGCTGTCGCTGGTTCGGGTCGGACAGTTGCGGGAAGTACTTGAACTGACCGACGAACAAGAGCGCAAAGTACTTTCACGCCTGGCACGGGGGGGGACCATCATTCGCCTCAAGCGCGGGGTGTATCTTGTGCCTTCTCAATTGCCTCTGGGCGGAGTTTGGAATCCGGGCGAGGCGGTCATCCTTCGGGAATTGATGCGCGCGTGCGACAATGGCCGGTGCCAGTTTTGCGGATGGCCGGTTTTCAACCGATACGGTTTTACCGAACAGGTCTCCGCTCGGATCTTTGTCTATAACAACCGTATCTACGGGCCCCGGATTATCGGCGGCCGGGATTTCACCTTCATCAAGGTTCCGGATCGCCGACTCGGTGGAACGGAGAAAGCGATGATGCCCGACGGCCAGGAAAGCCTCTTGCCCACCAAAGCCCGCGCGCTCGTGGATGCGGTGGTCGAATGGCCACGCTTTGGCACGCTTCCTAAAGCGTTCGGATGGATTCGAGAAACGGTCGAGAAAGACCCCGGCATGGCCGCATGCATAGCTGACGCAGCCTGCAGTTTTGGCAATCAGGGGACGATTCGGCGCATCGGATATGTTCTGGATAAGGCGGGTCTCTCGAATGCATCTCGATGCAAGCTGCGTGGGAGCTTGCGGAGCAAGACGTCGGTCATTCCACTTGTGCCCGCCCGGCCTGCTCGCGGACCCGTCAATGCTAATTGGGGGACCATAGATAATGAATGACGTAGTTCTCCAGGCCGCGGAAAAGTGGCTGGACAACGCGGAATTGTTTCGGCAAGCCGTGGAACGAACCGCTCGGGATCATGGGTTTGCCGGAGACCTCATCGAAAAAGACGCCTTCTGTTCGGTGGTGCTGGCGGTTCTTGCGGCGAACTTGCCTGAGTCTGTGGTATTCAAGGGTGGAACCTGTTTGAGCAAAGTGTACACGGACTTCTATCGCCTCAGCGAAGACTTGGATTTTGCGATCCCCGTGCCGCTGCAATCGTCCCGCGCCGGACGCCGCCGTCTCATGAAACCCGTCAAGGCTCTATGCGACAGCATGCCGGCCCACTGTCCTCAGCTTGCCGTTCTCGATCCCATGCGTGGCGCGAATCAGTCCACGCAATACATTCAGACGCTGGGGTATCAGTCGCGGATTACCGGCAAAACAGCGCAAATCAAGGTGGAATTCGGACTGCGGGAACCAACTCTGATAGCACCGCGGGTTGAACCGGCCGGCACCTTGCTTGTAAGCCCTCTGACCGGCCGGCCAGTCTTTCCCTCGTTTCCTGTTCGGGTCATGGCTCTCAAGGAGATGTGGGGAGAGAAAATACGCGCTGCACTTTGCCGGCGAGAGCCCGCGATACGCGACTTCTTCGACCTGGACTATGCTTTGCGGACTAACCAATTCGACCTGTCCGCCCCTGATCTCATCACCTTGGTCGGACGGAAACTCGCGGTGCCGGGGACCGGTCCTCCGCAACTGACGGATGAACGGCGCGCGGAACTGGACCGCCAGAAAGAGACCGACCTGAAACCGGTCTTGCGCACTCGCAACTTCGATCAATTTGATCTGGACAGAATCTGGACCGCGCTGATCGCAATGGCAAACCGTCTACGGGAAACTAGACATCATTAACGCCTTTCTTAAAGAATAATAAGGAGTCAAATTGGTGTGATTGCCTGGATCCTCAGCCGGGTTGAAAAGTACAACTATAAATGCCCGGACAAGCTTCACATCCCGGGGACATCCCCCCGGAAAAGAAGCAACGACGTTTTCATAAACGGCCACAAAATCAGCAAGCCGGACAGATCTTCCGGTGCCCGTCCCTCACCGTCCGGAAGCTGATTCTCAAAGAATCCCAGATCAGCCACGCTCTGGGATGTCCGTCGTCCCCGTTTTAAGCTTTGATGACGGATATCTCAAAGCGTTTGCTGGTTGTGTAATCGCGGGAGAACGTCTTTCCAAAATTTTTTTATTGCCGAAGTTCACATATATGTTAACTTACGTTATGAGAACAATTATCTTTTACCGGACAGAATCGGGTAGTTGTCCGGTTGAAAAATTTCTTGATTCCCTTAATCCGAAGCAGGCGCAGAAAGTTCTCTGGGTTTTACAGTTGGTCGAAGAACTGGATCGGGTACCGGCGCACTATTTCAAGAAACTGGTTAATACCGAAGATATCTGGGAAGTCCGGGTCCGGGTCGGCAAAGAGATCTTCCGCTTGCTCGGCTTCTTCGATGGGCCAAGATTGATTGTTGTAAACCACGCTTTTCAGAAGAAGACACAAAAAACGCCGGCCGGAGCCATAGCTCTGGCGGAAAAGAGAAAGAGGGATTACCTGAGGAGAAAGAAGCAATGAGTGATGTCCGAAAATATGTAAGATCCAGAAAGGCCCGTGACCCGGAATTCGCGGAAAATTTCGATATCGGCTATGCTGATTTTAAGATCGGGGTTCTTCTCAAACAAATACGTGAAAGTGCCGGTCTGACTCAGGAAGAAGTGGCGAAGAAGCTGAATACCAGGAAATCGGCGATTTCCCGGATTGAGAATCACGCCGAGGATATTCGTCTCTCCACTCTGGAAAGATTCGCTAAGGCTTTGGGAAGGAAGATCAGAGTTCAAGTTACGTAATCGCTAACCAGACAAATCTTCCGGTGACCGTTCCTTACTGTGTGGAAGCCAATTTTGAAGACATCCCAGATTAACCACGCTCTGGGATGTCCGTCATGCCCGTTAGCGAAGCCGGAGGGGAGTATCCCCTCCGGCTTTTTCATTGGAATCGAAGGATTCCAAAACCAGCAGCACCCGGAGGGTGTTGTCCCGGTCAAAGACCGGGATCGTCCCCTCCGAAAAAGATTAAAATCTTACTTGCGCATTGAAAAAGATATGGTATCATCTATAATACCAAGCATGACAATATACCAAATCGTTATCGATACAAATGTTTTTGTTTCAGCTCTGAGATCAAAACGAGGGGCTTCTTATAAGCTGTTCAAGCTTCTTGGCAAAGGGAAGTTCAAGGTTAATGTATCTGTTCCTTTAATTCTTGAATACGAAAAGACTGCGAAAGAAATCATAAAAACCGCCTCACTCAGTATCAGGGATATCGACGACATTATTGATTATATATGTGCGACTTCCAAGCATCAAAAGATTTGTTACCTTTGGCGTCCATTTTTAAATGATCCGAAGGATGATATGGTCCTGGAATTAGCGGTGTCAGCGCATTGTGATTACATTGTTACTTACAATAGAAAGGATTTCCAGGATATCGATGATTTTGGAATACGTGTAATCAACGCAAGAGAATTCCTGAAAAAAATAGGAGAACTGCCATGAGTTCTATCAGCTTGAGGTTGCCGGATTCCCTGCATGAAACCGCTCGCGAACTGGCAAAAAAGGATCACATTTCCATCAACCAGTTAGTTGCGACAGCTTTGGCGGAGAAGATATCCGCGCTCATGACTCAGGGTTATCTGGAAGAACGGGCCAAGCGGGGGAGACGGAGTAAATTCGACCGCGCTCTGGCGAAAGTTTCAAACATCGAACCGGAACCAGCGGATCGGCTTTAATCTGTCGCTCATTATATCCAAGCTCCGGGCCATCTCCATCTTCCCGGTCACACTCCCGCCCTCTTTCGGAAAACGAAATTTTCCGTCTGAAACCGGATCTTCGACAAGATCACCTACCTTGACGCCTTAAGACACCGGGCGTGGCGCCTTCAGCAACACCTACGGTGACGCCATAAGTCAACTTTTTCGCTTCAAACCGGACAAATCTTCCGGTGCCCATCCCGCACCATCTGGAAACGTATCCTCATGGAATCCCATGTCAACCACGTTCTGGGACACCCTTCATGCCCGTTTCTAAAAAAGCCGGGAAGCGATAGCGTCCCGGCTTTTTTAGAATTGGAGTAAAAATTAATTTGTTAATGGTCTTGAAAAACTGTCGGATCTCTTATTATAATATATTTAGCTTATCGTTATATCTTTATCAATAAATAAACCAGGCGAGGGAACCGATGCACATCAGGCAAGTGTTTATTCTCCTATCAAATATCGAACAATCTCACACAATCCAGTTTTCCTTGACCCGGGGGAGGAAAACCGTTTTTCAGGGGAGCCGCCTTATGGCGCTCGTTCTTACCGGATGTTTACTGTCTTTATTCCCGGCAGTGGGGACAGTATCGGCCCAGAACTGGGGAGCTCTCAGCGACGGCTCCATCAACATCATGCTCTCCTCTCACCAGGACCTGGGCTGGGAGAATTCCATTCCGTATTGTAACAATGTACGGAATGAGAAGATTATCAAGCCGGTCCTCGAGTGGATGGGACAGACCGATACCGACTATCGGTACACCTTTGAATACGTCTATTCCCTGATGCATTACCTGGAGACCTATCCGGATGCCCTGGAGACGGTTCGGGAACACACGCAATCCGGCCGCTTCCAGTGGGGGGCCGCGTATATCGATTTTTATGAATCGCTCTACTCCAGCGAGGGGGTGGTCCGCCAGTTCTACCTGGGCAAGAAATGGATGAAGACCGCGCTGGGAGGGGGCTGTGACTCCCGCACCTACATCAACGTGGACCCGCCCCAGCGAGGGCTCCAGATACCGCAAATCCTCAACAAGGCCGGCGTCGACTTCCTGGTAACCAGCCGAACAAAATCGGGGTTTCTGAGGTGGTCCAGCCCCAACGCCCATGCCGGCTCAACCGATGATTACAGCGTGCTGGTATATTCCAACGGGCAGTACGGCATCCCCTGGATATGGTCATGGGAGGGGACCTGGAATGAGGGGATGCTCTCCCCCTATGCTTATCAATTCAAAGATGATTCCGGGCCACCTCCTGCATACCCCTCATCTCTTATTTCGGCCCAGACCAAGGTATTATTTTACTGGAGCCAGTACACGGACCCGACGGTTCACCAGGGTTCGCCGCCCGGGACGACCTGGGAGGGGTATTTTCAGGACAGCGGTTTCCCGGCCCGGTTCCCGATTCTCTACTCCAACGACATGGGCATCCCGGCGCCTTACCTCGGCGTCCCGACGGGAGACTACGCATCCGACCTGGTTAAAGATTGGAACCAGTGGAAGGAACACACCGACCCCGGCTGGCCGGAGATACGGTTATCCACCTGTGATCAGGCCCTGGGGGCATTCTGGTCCGCCGCCACTGAGATGGGGGCGAGTTTCGAAGAGTGGATGGGGGAACGCCCGAACCTGTGGCTTTACAGCCACGGTCCCGGGCATCACTGGGCGGGCAGCGCCATCCGGGAAGCCGGCCGGCTCCTGCCGGCGGCGGAGACCTTCGCCACCATTGATTGCCTGCTCTCCGGGGACTTCAGTTCCTACCCGAGCGAGTATCTGCTGGAAGGCTGGAAGGGCGCTATCTTTCCCGGTCACGGCTGGGGAGGCGTGGATGGCGAAGATACCGACAACCGCTTCCTCTGGGCGGCCCAGACCGGCGAACGGGTGGGTCGGGAGGTCCTCACCGACGCCCTGGAATCAATCGCGGCCCGGGTGGATACCGCCGCCGGGGGAGATCCGATTATCGTCTTCAACACGCTTCCCTGGGAGCGAAGCGACCCGGTAATCTGCCGGGTGGAACCGGAGGGGGAGAACTGGTCCATCGTTGACGCCGACTGGGCCCCGGTCACCTGCCAGGTGCTGGATGATGCCGGGGGGAGCAAGGAAATCGTCTTCATCGCCCGGAACGTGCCCTCACTGGGATACCGGACCTATTACCTGTTGGAAGACGGCGAGGGCGGAACCATGCCCGCCCGGAGCGCGGTCCCGGGCGAAAACCAGTATTACCAGTGGGAACTGAGCCCGGGCGGTTTCACCAGCCTCACCGACCGGGAACTGAACGTAGAGATCCTGGCCACGGCCAAATCATACGGCGGCAAGTCATTCCGCGGCGCTGAGTGTTTCTCCATGGGTGCCTGTGACTGTGGGACCGGCACCTGCTGCTGTGGGGCGTTCGAGGTCCAGACGCTCACCCAGCCCGTTCCAAGCGAGGACTTTCGCCAGATGAGCGATTATGGTGTCGGGTGGACGGAGGTCGAGGAGGGTCCGGTCCGGAACGCGTTTGCGTATGAAGTGGCGGTGGAAAACTGCACCGCCAGTCAGAAGCTCATCTTCTACCGGGACATAAAACGGATCGATTGCGAGTTCTCGATGCAGTCCTGGAACGGCACCGGTTACCGTGAATGGCGGATGGCGCTGCCGTTGAACCTGGATAAGGGCTTCGTGAGCTATGAGGTCCCCATGGGCGTCGTCCAGGTCGGTCGGGACGACCTGCCGTTTCCGGCGGGAGGGCATTTCAACGAGCAGACCTGCAGCTACGTCACCCCCCGGGAAGTGCAGAACTTCATCAGCGTCTCCGGCCCGAACCCGGCTTTCGGAGAACAGACCTTCGGGGTGACGATGAGCTCCAGCGTGGCCGTCAGCAATTACATCTTCCCACCGAATAACGATGTTGGTCCCGACTCACAGGGCCAGATTGCCAATCCGATCCCCCAGCCGATTCTGATGGCAACCAGGCACAGCAATAAATCAGACGCAGAGGGCGGGAATCTCTGGTCACAGGCGGGAGATCACAATTACCACTTCTCCATATTTTCCCATGAGGGCGATTGGAGGAACGGATGGAGGAGCGCCGTCCAGTCCAACAGCCCCCTGATACCGGTGGTGGGGGTCGCACCTTCCGCCGGCGCCGATCTCCCGGAGGAGAAGAGCTTCTGTTCGGTCTCCCCCGATAACATCGTCCTCACCGCCTTCAAGAAACGCGAAGACGATGTCTTTACCACTGAGGGTACGGCCGATGAAAATCTTATCGTGCGCTTCTACGACATTGAAGGCCGGGACACATCCGACGCCGAGATCAGGTTCTTTTTCACGGTGAACGGTGCCGAAAAGACAAACATCATCGAAGAACCGATGTCGGGAGGTGGAACCGGAGTCTCGGTTTCCGGGCAGTCGGTGAAACTGTCTGTCGGCCACCACAGCATTGAGACCTTGAAGATCGTCCCCGGACCCATCCCTCAACCCACTCCGGACTATATAGTTCTTCAATCCGGTGATTACAACGGTGACGGAATATCGGACATCGCCATCTTCCGGCAGTCGACCGGCCTCTGGGCGGTGAGGGGTTTGGGAAGGGTGTATTTCGGTACCGCCGGAGATATCCCGGTCAGCGGGGATTATAACGGCGACGGCATCGCTGATATCTCGGTTTTCCGTCCCGCCACCGGCCTCTGGGCGATTAAATGGATCACCCGGCTTTATTTCGGGGGCGGTGACGATCTACCCGTGCCCGGAGATTTTAACGGTGACGGATCGTGCGACGTCGCCGTCTTCGGTAAAACAACCGGCCGGTGGAGCTTGAGGGATATCACCCGGGTTTACTTTGGGACTTTGAACGATCGGCCGGTTCCGGGAGATTACGACGGCGACGGTGGGACGGATATTTCCATCTTCCGGCCGGCTTCCGGCCTCTGGGCCATCCGGGAGATCAGCCGATGTTACTTCGGAGCCGGCGGGGACCATCCGGTCCCGGGGGTTTATAGTTGGTACGGCCGGTCATCCGCGAGCCCTTTCAAAGATCAGATCGCTATCTTCCGACCCTCCTCCGGACTCTGGGCAATTCGGGGCATTACCCGAGCGTATTTCGGAACCTCGGGTGATACACCGCTTCGCGGTGACTTTGATGCCAATTCTCTCGACAATATAGCCATCTTCCGCCCTTATTCGGGCCTATGGGCGGTGAGAGAAATTACCAGAGCTTATTTTGGCACTTTCGGTGATCTTCCGGTGACGAGATAGATACTGGTTATTGGAAAACTTGTTATTAGTAATTGCTAACCGGTATTAGAAACCGGTCGCCGCTTACCGATTACTGCTTACTGCTTTTCCCCCGGCGCCCGCCTTGCACCGTCCGGAAGTAAATCTTTAATATATCCCAGATCAACCACGCTCCCCGGTGACAACCGGGGTCATGCCCGTGAAAAACCCCGAGGGGTTTTCCCCTCGGGGTTTTTTACGTTGATATGATGGATGAGAACCCGCACTGTCATTTTGATAAAATATGTGGTAATATTGAACGATCACGGCGTTGAATACTTATTAGTCGGGGCCTACGCTGTTATTTACTATACCACCCCGAGGTACACCAAGGACGTGGACGTGTGGGTGAGGCCTACTCCTGAAAACGCTCATAACGTCTGGTTGGCATTAGAGGAATTCGGCGCACCGTTGGTTGATGTAACCGAAAAAGACTTTACCGACAGGGAAATGGTTTGTCAAATAGGAATTGAAAAGGCGGATCCGGCGAGAGGGAAAGGAGGGACGGAGCGGTGACTTTTTTCCGAAGATGTTTTATCTGCTCGATCCTCCCGAGTGTCTTTCTCCTGACCCCGGCGCCCCGGGGGCAGGCGGCTCCCCGGTACCTGAGGACCAATCAGCGGGGCTATCTCCCCGGCGATACCAAGGTGGCGATCGCATTTTCCGATGACGACCTCTCCGCGCTATCCTACCGCCTGATCGACTCCGCCACCGGCGAGACCGCCTTCGGTCCCCAGGGCATGGGTGCGGATGCCGGAAGCTACTGCGCCTTCTCCCATAACTACCGGCTCGATTTTTCCGCTTTCACCGGGTGCGGCACCTATCAAGCGGAACTCAACGATGGGAGCGCAGAATCTTATTACTTCCTGATCTCTCCCAACGCCTATGAGGGGACCCAGGAGGAGATCCTGGAATATCTCCGTTCTCAACGCTGCGGTTATAACCCGTTCCTCGACGCCACCTGCCATACCCATCCCGAATCGGCTACCGACGGAGACGCCTGGAAGGTGGACGCGGGCGCTTTTGCCGACATGTCCGGGGGATGGCACGACGCCGGCGATTACATCAAGTTCCTTCTGACCGTCAGCAATGTTCTCGACCTGATGCTATTTACCTACCGGGAGAACCGGGGTAAGTTCGCCGACGACTACAGGGCCGACGGCACTCCCGATTCCAACGGGATCCCGGATATTCTCGACGAGGCCAGGTACGGTCTCGATTGGGTCTTGAAGTTAAAAGCAGTTCCGGGCCGGCTCTATTATCAGGCAGGGGGGGAGGAGGACCATTCCAGCGGCTGGCGCCTTCCCCAGAATGATAATACCAATTACGGATATAGCGGCTACCGGCCCGCCTACCAGGGGATCGGCGCCAATATCGCCGGACGCTCGGCGGCGGCCTTTGCGATGGCCTACCTGATCTGGAAGAACGATCTCGGTGATGACGCCTACGCCGCCGCCTGCTGGTCCGCCGCCACCGAGCTCTATTCGCTCGCCTGGAGCAACCTTACCGCCCGGGACTCGTATCCTTCCTGGTTTTACGACGAAACGTTCTTTTACGACGATCTCGAGCTGGCCGGGGTGGAGATGTACAAGGCAAGCGGAGATTTCAATTACCTCTCCGACGCGGTTTACTGCAGTTCGCTGGCCGGCTCCTCCTGGGGCTGGTTCGATTGGGGGAACATCCAGTCGCTTGCTCATTACGAACTCTACCCCCACGCCGATTACTCCACCCAGAGCCAGCTCCAGCTTTATCTTCGCCAGGACCTGGAGAGTAACCTGAATCAGGCCCTGACCAACCCCTTCCGGGTATCCACCATTTACGACTGGGGTTCGGCGGCGGTCATGACCGGGACGGTGGTCATGTGCGATTTTTACCGGAAGCTCTTCCCTCAGGATACGACTTATGCCGCCCTCCACGACGAGGTAAGGGACTATCTTCTGGGAAAGAACCAGTGGGGAGTTTCCTGGGTGGTGGGGCAGGGAGATAACTATGCCCGGGACCCTCACAGTCAGGTCTCCGATATCACCGGGATCGATATACACGGAACCTGCATCGAGGGTCCGATGGCCCAATCGACCTGGGACGGTATGGGGATCAGCCTCAAGGACCCGGACGAGTATGCCGCCTTCCAGTCCGGGGCCGCCGTCTACCACGATGACGTCAACGACTGGGCTACCAACGAACCAACCATCTGGCAGGCCTCCCTTACCCTCTGTATGTTATCTAATCTGGCTCCTCCGACTCCGAATATGACGCCCACTCCGACACCGATCACACCCACACCGACACCAACTCCATTTGGCGATAAAACCCCGCCGCCTTCGCCGACCCCGTCCGTGACTCCGACGCCATCCCGGACACCTACGACAACACCGCCGCCGCCGGTTCCACCGACAGCACCTCCCCACACGCCAACCGCCGTTCCCGCGACGCCGACCCCGGCACCGACTACCCCGACCCCGGTTCCTCCCACTCCCACTCCCGGTTCCGACGCGCCGCCCTGGATCTATGACTACGACGGTGATGGCACCTCCGACATTACCATCTTCCGGGGGAGTTCAGGCCTGTGGGCGGTGAGGGGGATAAGCCGGGTTTATTTCGGTTCCTCCTCCGATCTTCCAGTCCCCGGAGACTACAGCGGTGACAAAACCACCGATATCGGAATATTCAGAGGCAGTTCGGGCTTATGGGCAATTCGAGGAGTAACCCGACAATATTTCGGTTCTTCCACAGATCAGGCCCTCCCGGGAGATTATAACGGTGATGGTTCCTGGGACATTGCCATATTCAGGGGAGGCAGCGGTCTCTGGGCTATCCATGGTTTGACCCGGATTTATTTTGGAACGCTGAATGACGAACCTGTCCCAGGCTATTACAATGGAGATGGAACAGAGGATATCGGGATATTCCGGCCGAGCTCAGGTCTCTGGGCGCTCCGGGGGATTAGCCGGATCTATTTCGGCGGTTCAAGTGACACTGTCGTTCCCGGCGACTACGACGGGGATGCTACCTGGGAGACCGGCATCTTCTGCTCATCATCGGGTTTGTGGGCTGTACGGGATGTTACCAGAGTCTATTTCGGGGCCAGCTCCGACCGGCCGCTTCCGGCCGATTATAGTGGGGACGCAATAGACGATGTGGGAATATTTCGGCCAACTTCCGGTTTATGGGCAGCCAGAGGGATCACCAGGGTTTACTATGGAACTTCCGGCGACATTCCGGTGACAAGGTAATTGGAATTAGGGAATAGGGATTGGGGATTAGGGAATGGGGATTGGGGATTAGGGAATGGGGACTGTGGACTGCTTACCGATTACTGCTTACTGCTTTTCCCCCGGT
Source organism: PVC group bacterium (assembly GCA_043804695.1). GTDB lineage: Bacteria > Auribacterota > Erginobacteria > Erginobacterales > Erginobacteraceae > CAWGIE01. The sequence goes on from JAZDIV010000019.1 coordinate 29,948, forward strand.
GCCCGCCCCTCACCGTCCGGAAGCAAATCTTAAAGGTATCTTAAATTAACCACGCTCCCCGGTGACAACCGGGGTCATGCCCGTTAGCAGGCCCGGGACGTGGTCTGGCTTACCTTCACTTCGTTCGAGGACAAGCTCATCCTCCGGCTCCAAAGAATACCGCATCTCTACCCAACCCGACTTCGTCACCTACGATAAGAAAAATTATATACCGCTACCAGAATGAATATAGATTTGTTAATCCTTTCTTTAAAGCTTGGTTGATTTACAAAAATTATTAAACAACGAGCTCAACGGCCACAAGATCAGCCCGGGCGACTCCCTCTAATGTCACGGGGTTGATGTGGACACAGGACGGAGACCGGCACGGAGGAAAGATGAGAACATACTTTGCGATTGTCCTGGCAGCAGCAGTCTTCGGCATTGCCGGATGCGGAACTCCAGGCAAGGCGCCATTAAACGCAGAAACAGAGAGCCCGAAGATTGAAGACGATCAGTTCTTCTCAAACTACCTTTACGCAAAGATGCCCGGGCGGTCCCTGCACACCTTTGGCGAGAACGACCTGAAGTGCCAGTTTCTAAACATCAGCCCGCAGCTTCATTCGGTATTTACGCCCGAATTCACGGCGGCGGTATTCTCTAAACTCCAGAAGATTTACTCCCTCGAAATCGAAACCGCAAGAGAAGGCATCCACTCGGATGAAGAGATGGCCCAGTATCTGCTGGACGGCGGCGTGTTAAAAGAGCTGGGAATAAGTAAATCCGCGGCACTGAAGGCTCTCAAAGAGACAGACCCAGGCGCGAACCTGATACACCCCCTGGCCAAATTCACAAGATACCATGCGATTGATCCCCCCGGCGCGCCGGTGAGGCTGCCGGGCGAGTTTGAGCCCGCGGGTGCGGTCTATGTCTCCTGGCCGCGGTACGACACCTGGGTATGGGACAGGACGGCGTCGCTCGTAAAAGAGACAAAAGATGTCTCGCCGGCCTGGATATTCGTTCCCAACGAGTACTGGCAGAAGGCAGTTGAGTTATATCTGAGTAAAAAGGGAATCGGTTTCTCCAACGTGAAGTTTCTCCACATCCCCACAGATGATGCGTGGGCGAGGAACTGGGGGCAGCTCACGGTTTTCTCCGGCGAGAAGGGAGAACCGGCATTTATCCGCGCGGCCCTCATCGGATACGCGGGCGGACAGCCGTACGCCAAACAGAGTTCTGAGGCCGTGGCGGCGTTCGGCCAGTACATGGACGTGCCTGTCTATCAGCTCCCGCTGATTACCGAACTGGGGGGCAATGTCATAACCGACGGGAACGGTACTATCATAACCTCGCAGCATTTTCCCGACCAGAATCCGGATGTCGGGCGGGAGAATTTCAAGAAGATACTCCGTGACTATCTAGGCTGTGAACAGCTGATCGTTATTCCGGACCTCAAAGGTGAAGTTTGCGGACACGCCGACATACTGGTGAAATTCGCCGACCCCCGCACGGTGTTCGTCGCCTCGGTTCCCCAAGGCACCCCGTGGTATGAGGATCTGGAGAAGATTGCCGAAATTATCGCCGGTGCAAAATCCCTTTCGGGGGTTAATTATAAAGTGGTAACACTTCCGATGCCTACCAACCAGGATTTCAGCAAGGATTCCAAGGACTGGTCATATATCAACAGCCTGACGGTGAACAAGAAGATAATCGTTCCCCTCTACGGAGCTCCGGAGGACGAACAGGCGTTAAGGATTTACCGGGAAACTCTGCCCGGTTACGAAGTGGTCGGCATCGATTGGTCGCCGTATTTCTTCGGGGCCATTCACTGCCAGACCCAGGATGTTCCCCCGGCGGTAACGAACCGGATAAAATAGTTTTTCGTAATTTCTTGTTCAATTTCCTTTTCTCCAACTAATTCCGGGAAAATTAACAACAATAGATTTTATGCGGATCGATGGATCTCCCGGTGTCCATTCTTTACCGTACGGAAAGCGATTTTGATGAAATCCCAGATAAGCAACGCCCTGGGATATCCGTCATTCCCGTAAATTCCTCCATGGGGGTAACTCTCTGGGGGAATTTATTAGTCAATCCATAATTGTATGGACATGTCATTGCGAGGAGCGAGATCCTTCGCTATCGCTCGGGACAGGCTACGCAATCTCAACTCTATGCACAGCAAGAGATTGCTTCCCGCCACGCTTTGCTCGCGGCTTCGGCTAACGCTCGCAATGACCGCAATCCTTGCTGTAAATACTACAACGGTCGGATTAATAAGTCACAGCCGGCCGTCCCTTTTTCAGGAACAACCGGGTTGCTGGCCGCCCGCGAACCGGGGCTCTTACTTTAGTCGGGGCGGGGAGATTCGAACTCCCGACCTCACGGTCCCGAACCGTGCGCGCTAACCAGACTGCGCCACGCCCCGCAATGATAACAAAAAGAATAACATGCTGTCCTTCCGGGGAATAAATAAACAGTGAGCTGTAGCCGCCTAAACAAGATTACTATTCGTAATACATTGAACGATAATTATTAACCTGGATTATTCATGAAAATATTTAATTTTCATGAATAACCCAGGTTACGGGATAAGGGATACGGGTTACGTTGTCAAGGGGCAATATCCGTTTTCCGTTTCATCACCTTTTTATGAATCCAGACATAGACGGCCAGGATCACGGCGCAGGCCGCCAGAATCCAGATCATGTTTTCCCCGACCAGGTCCTTCCCTTTACGGACTATTTCGCCATAGGACAGGGCCGTGGTCTGAAGGCCGAGGTGATAGCCGATCGCCATCAGCACGGCAATCCAGATCCCGGCCCCCAGCGCGGTGAAGAGAGTGAAGCGCCCGAAGCGCATCCGGGAGAGTCCGGCGGGGAGGGATATCAGCTGGCGGATGGCCGGGATCAGCCGGGAGACAAACGTCGCCACCTCGCCGTACTCGCGGAATATCTCTTCCGCCCGCTCCATCTTCTCCGGGGGGAGAAAGAAAAACCGGCCGTATCGGTGGAGGAACGGCCGCCCCAGCCGGAGGGCCAGAAAATAGTTAAAATAGGCCCCGGCCAGTGAACCAGCCAGCCCGCAGAGGAAGGCCGCGGCGAGGGCGCCGACGGGATCGCCCGGAAAAAACTCCGATCGGGCGGCCCAGAAACCGGCGGGGATCATGATCACTTCACTGGGGAAGGGGATCAGCGACGACTCGACCGCCATGAAAAAAAAGACCAGCAGGGGGCCGCGCCAGGTGATCATCAGGCCGGCCGCATTTTCCAGAATCGGGACCAGGTGTTCGATCATGAGATGTGCTTCTGATTTGCCGTTTTGACATTCCGGCACCGCCGGGGATGAAACGCCTGCCTGCGCCCGGCAGCGCCGCCGGAATAAGATGTCATCCCCGCCAGCCGTACTCCCCGATCAGGGGGACGAAAACGCAGCCTCCTTCGTCACGCTCCACGACCTTATCCCCTGCCCTCCTCAGGACCAGCAGCCGCTGCGAATAGCTGCCCCCGGCGGGGATGACCAGGCGCCCTCCTTCGGCCAGCTGTTCCAGCAGGGGGGAGGGAACGGCCGGGGAGCCGGCGGTGACGATGATGCCGTCGTAGGGCGCGTACTCGGGCCAGCCCCGTGTCCCGTCGCCCGTTAGAATGGTGATGTTTTCATGTCCGCCCGTCCTCAGGATCTCGCCGGCGCGGCGGGCGATCGCAGGGAGACGCTCCACGGAATAGACCCGGGCGGCGAGGCGGGAGAGGATGGCCGCCTGGTAGCCGGAGCCGGTCCCGATCTCCAGCACTTTCTCGGCGCCGGTCAGGGCCAGGCACTGGGTCATCAGCGCCACCATGAACGGCTGGGAAATGGTCTGCCCCTCTCCGATCGGCACCGGGTGATCGCCGTAGGCCTCCGGGAGGCTGCAGCCGGGTATAAACGCGTGGCGGGGGACATCACGAAAGGCCTGGAGCACGCGGATGTCTGTTATCCCGCGGGGCTCCAGCTGACGAGATACCATCTCCTCCCTCAAATAGGAGGCCTCATCATCTTGCTCCTTAATCCACATGATATACCTATATTATAGGCTTACTCTAAAGTTTGATCAAAGTGAGGTATCTATCACTTCTTATCCTGTTCTTCCTTGCTATAAACGTACATGAACTCCTCGGCAATAAATCTGCTCCTGCCTTTCCTCCTTAACAGGAAATATTTTCTGTCTTTACTAAAGATAATTTCAGTTGATCCTACTGTTGAAGATATTTTTAAAGATTCTCTATCTCTATATAGATCATTAAAAATGGAGATAATATCATCTATTCCCCGCTTTTCTAACTTATTAATATTTTCCTCACTTGTATCATAGCGGTAATCCGATACATTCCTAAATTTTATTCTACCTTCATGCGCGGAGAAAATTTTGTAGTCACACGCAAAAAATCTTTGTTCAGAACCATATTGTTTGATTTCGCACTGCCTATATTGAAAAGATTCCTTTTCTTGTTCTTGCGAACTGGAATCATCCGGGGTAGTGATAGGGTTTGGCTTAGGAAAATATTCACATTTATTTATGTATGAATCTTTTTTAAAATAATATTCATTATTCCCCCTGAAATTTATCCACTGTCCTAAAAGTGCCTGTCGAAGGGACAGTTGAGATCTATCTTTATCGCTGCAAGTGCCCGTCTCTGTCTTGTCTTCATTCTGCGGTTCAGTCTTGTCATCAACGTATGTCAGGTTATGCTTTCCCCAGAATGAACTACATTTCACAGTCGCATTGTTTCTATCCTCACTGAATATAAACTTACATTTTTCTCCAATAATTTTAGGTTCGTTAAGAGGTATTGCAATATCATACTCCCCTATATATCTATCCGTTATTTTAATACCCAACGTATTCCTGTCGGTCCAACTTTTTTGCCACCAAAAACGATCTAATGCTCTTTTCGTTTTAACTTCTTCACCTTCAATAAATTTGTTTTCCCTCACAAACCAACATTTTTCAGGAGAAAAATAATAGTGAAAAGAAATGCTGTCATCGCCCCATAATCCATATACAGCCCAGTGTCCCAGTAATGCTGCCTCCAGGCTGAGATTGCTTCGGTCGATTTCTTCGCCGGGGCATAATCCTGGAAATAATAAATAAATAGTTGTTACATAAACTATTGAATAGGATTTCAAATTTTCAACTCACACAGGTATAACTATATCATTGGTTTCAGGGGCGGAAGGTTCCGCAAAACCAGCTTGATAAACCGCAGGGTATCCCGTCCGGGATGGATCTTGCTCGTCTGCCCGGTGTATATGGTTTTGACCGGAATCGAGCGGATCGTAAAGCCGAGGCGGGAGGCCTGGATCAGCATCTCCGATTCCGTGTCATAATTGCCGGTTGTTAAGGAAAGCCGCTCCAGGACCCTCCTGGTAATCAGCCGGTAGCCGCACTGGCTGTCCGGAACCTCCTGCCCGATCAGCCGGGAGAGGATTTTGGACATCACGCGGTTGGTCCAGTAGCGGACCGGCGGCATCGCTGAAGCCGCCTGCATCCGATTGCCGACGACGATCTCCGCCCCGGTCCGCCGGGCCGCGTCCAGAAAAGCCGGGATCTCCGCCGGGTCGTGCTGGCCGTCGCCGTCAAGCACGATGATCGGATCGGCCCCCCCCGCGGTCAACGCCTCGAAGCCCGTCCGCAGGACGGCCCCCTTGCCCCGGTTTACCGGCTGACGGATCACTTCCGCCCCCGCCCCGGCCGCCCGGGCGGCCGTCTCATCGGCAGAGCCGTCATCGACCACCAGCACCCGGGAGACGAACTGTCTCGCCCCCTTCACCACATCCGCGATCCGGCCTGCCTCGTTGTAGGCCGGTATCAGGGCCGCCGCCTCCGGCGGAGATCGTCGTTCCATATAAATTAGCGCCTCCGGCTCAACTGGGTGACGGTTATGGTAACGAAGCCCGTTTCGTCCGGCGGTTACGGTTACGTGCGCCGGGCGGAGCGGCCATTACCGTTACCCTCACCGATACGGGCATCGTTACCCTTACCGTTACCATTTCCGAATAATCAATTTCCTCACGTCAGCCCCTCACTCCCCCCAAATCTGGTAGTACATATACCACTGGGTGAGATTCCGCGCAATACACTCCTCCATCTCCCTGACCAGCCCCCGGATAATCTCCTCTTCCTGCGCCTCCCGGCAGGCGGACCGGTCGATCTCCAGGGGGGGACGGAAGACGGCCCGATAACGGTGGGTGGACTGCCGGACGAAATAGCCGAAGAAAACGGCGGCCCGGGACCGGACCGCCAGCCCGGCCGGACCGCGCGGGATCTGAACCGGCCGGCCGAAGAAGGGGACCGCGATCCCCCGCTCGGTGACATCCCGGTCGCCGAGAAGCAGGACCAGCTCGTTCTTTTTCAGGGCGCGCAGGCTCTTCAACACCGCCTGGCCGACCGGGATCACGCTCATCCCGGAGAGCGCCCGCTGGTTGACGAAAAGACGGTTGAGCCGGGTGTTCTGATGAGAGAGCGCGATCGCGTTGACCGGGAATCCGGAAAGAGCCAGCATCATCCCGCCCAGTTCCCAGTTCCCGACGTGGGCCGTCACCCCCAGCGCCCCCCTGCCCCCGGCCAGGGCCGTCTCAATGTTCTCGACCCCGATGACCTCGACCAGCTTTTTAATCTCCCCGCCCGTGAATCGGGAAAAGCGGAAAAAATCCACCAGGTAATAGGAAAAGTTGCGGAAATTCTTCCGGCTCAGGATCCGGATCCTCCTCCGGGCGGCCCGGCCCGCCGTCTCCTCGCCCCGGTAGTTGAGCACGTGGATCAGATTGGCCTGAAAGTTCCGCTTGCTCCGCCGGGAGAACAGAAAGGTCGCTTCGGCCAGAAACGCCCCCACCGCGTAGGCCAGGCGGGGAGGGATCATCCGGACCACAAACCGCAACAGCTCAAAGAGACAATACCGGACCATCTGACATCAGCTCCCGTCGGTTTGGCGTGGTCGGCCCGGATTATTCAGGAAAATTTCTCATTTTCATGAATAATCCGGGCTACCGGTTGCTTCGGGATCGAATCAATAATATACCGGGCGGCGGCCCGGGCGGCATCCGGTTTCCTGACCCCCGCCATCGCTGCCAGCATCCGGCGCCGGAGATCGCCGTCCCGAAGCAGCCGTGAGACCGCCCGCTCCGCTTCAGCCGCGTTCGGCACGTGGATCGCCGCCCCCCGCTCCCGGAGAAAGCGGGCGTTGAAATCTTCCTGGCCGGGCAGGGGATCGATCAAGACCAGCGGGAGCCGCCTGACCAGGGCTTCCGCGGTGGTGAGCCCGCCGGGCTTGGTCACGATCACATCGACCGCCGCCATCAGCTCATCAACCCGGTCGATGAAGCCGAAGACCGTGAGCGGATGGCGCAGGCGATCCCGCAGCCTCTGCAGCCGGGCGTGCTGCCTCAGGTTCCTTCCGGCCAGGGCGGCGGTCTGAAATGTCTCCCCGCTTCGATCCAGAGCCCGGACCAGCCGCTCCAGGGAGACGGACCCCTCCCCTCCTCCCATCAGCAACACCGCCGGCAGCCCAGGGGAGAGCCCGTGCTTCCGCTTCATCGCCGCCGGGTCAAGCTTCCGGTTGAATCCCGGGTGAACGGGGATGCCACTGACCCGGATCAGGCCGGGCAAGACTCCCCGCCCGGCCAGCTGGACCGCGCTCTCCCGGGAAGGGAGTAGATAGAGATCGACTTCATCATATATCCAGTAGGCATGAACCCGGAAATCCGTCGGAACCGCGATCAGGGAGAACGGCATCCGCGAAAGAGACTTGCACCGGGCGGCCAGTGCGCAGGGGAGAGCCTGCGTGCAGACCACGGCGGCCGGGGTCAGTTCCTTCAATAGAAGACAGACCCGCTTCCGGGGGAACCGGAGAAGAAGATCCAGAGGCCGGGCGAGCCGCTCTTTTACCTTCTGGTTATCATAGAGATGCGCCCAGAGGCCGGGCAAGACCAGAACCAGGGCCCGGTATAAACCGGCGATCAGCCGGCCCCAGACAGGACTCCAGAGGTCCATCAGATCAAGACAGACAACCCGGAGGGAGGTTTTTTTCTCCTCGAGAGCATCTCGAATCGCGAGGGCCGCCCGGCGGTGCCCCTGCCCGACCGTGACATAAAGGATTAAAATCGTGTTGGAACCCATTTCCGGGGGTAAAATGTGCCTGTTGCGGGATTTTGCGCCGGAGGCGCATCCCGATTGTTATCGGGACAATAAATGTGCTGTGGGAGGGGTTTTCAACCCCGATTTAGTGTGCGGGGAATCGGGCTTAAAAAGCCCTCCCACAGAAGTTAGCGCGAAGCGCTAAGTTCTTGCTTCGGAATTTTCAGCCAGAGGCTGATGCGCCTCGGGCGCACAATAATTGTCAAAATGCTAAACAATATTGCGCTCCCACTCCGGCCCCGCCCCCTGTGCATTTTGCCGGGGTGGCGACGAGTAGTTTTAACTTTAGGCACTTTAGGCACTTCTCCGCCGGAGGCGGATCAGCCTCTGGCTGAAAACTTTAGGCACTTCAGGCACTTCAGAACGTTGCCCGAGCGGAGCGAGGGCTACGTTCCCCTGTATCCGGCCAGAAAACAGGCGATTTTCCGGTAGGCCTTTTCCAGCACGGCTTCCGGGGCCAGGTATACCACCCGGAAGTGCCTGGTGCCCGGCTTCTGCCCGAAACCGGCGCCGGGGACGACGACCACACCGGTCGCCCTGATCAGCTCCCGCACGAACTGTTCGTCGGTGCCGGTGATGTGGAGGCGGGGGAAGGCGTAAAAAGCGCCCTCGGGCCTGACACAGCTGATCCCGGGGATCGCGTTCAGCATTTCAACGGTGATATCCCGGCGGCGGGTCAGTTTTTCCCGGGCCTCGACCAGGTGCGCCCCCTCGCCTTCCAGAGCGGGCTTGATCGCCCACTGCACCGGGTGGCTGGCGGAAAGCCGCGCCCGCAACAGCTTGTTGACCGCTTCCAGATAGTCCGCGAGCTCTTCCTCCAGACCGCTGACGATCCCCCAGCCGATCCGGAAACCGGGGGCAAGGTAGTTTTTGGAGAGCCCGTTGAACGTGATGACCGCCGCCTCGGGGTCGAGCGAGGCGGTCGTGATATGCTTCTTCCCGTCCAGGGTCAGGCTGTCGTAGATCTCGTCGGAGAAAATGACCAGGTTATGTTCCCGGGCCAGGGCGATGATCCCCTTCAAGACTTCTTCCCGGTAGATGGACCCGGTGGGATTGTTGGGGTTGATGATGACGATCGCCCGGGTCCGCCCGTCGATCTTGGCCGCGATATCCCCGAGATCGGGCTGCCAGTTGTTCTCCTCGTCGAGATAGTACGGTCTCGGCTCGGCGGTCAGCTTATGGATGATCGCGCTGTAAAGCGGATAGCCGGGCGCAGGGACCAGGGCGTTGTCCCCCTGGTTCAGGAGCGCGGTCAGGCAGATGTCGATCGCCTCCGAAGCCCCGGTGGTGATGAAAACGTCCTGGATCCGCTTGATCCCCCGGCGGCGGGCGGCCTCCCGGATCGCCTCCCGGGCTTCTTCAATCCCCGAGGAGGGCGCGTACCCGTTGTAGTTGTTCCGCATCGCCCGGCAAACGGCCTCGATGATCTCGGGAGACGTGCGGAAGTCGAACTGATTGGGATCGCCGATGTTCAGATAGAGCATCTCCCTGCCCTGACGGGCGGCTTCTTCCGCCAGGAGAACGATGTCGCGGACCGCGTAGGTTATCTTTTCCGTCCGGCGGGCGGGGATGATTTTCTGCCTCTTCATTGAAATTTCTACCCTGTAAAAATTTCCATTTTTATTTTTTCGGGAATTGGGGAATTGGGGTCATGGGGAATTGGGGTCTGTGGGGTCAAATCTTTCCTCTTGACAATTGGATCAACTGATCGTTTAGTTTCTCGAATTTTCTTCTCGCTTCCGGATTCTCCCTCATCCGCTTCTGGAATCTCTTCCGGGCCTGGCTGACCGCGCTATAATCGATTCCCCCCACCAATCTTCCAATCTCCGGTTGCGCGATCGAACAAAGCCGATACAACAATTCCACAGCATTGCCCGTTCGACCGATCTCTTCCACCTCCGGCAGATCTCCTCACGAGATATTCCGCTTAACCGCGTAAAATGTTCAACCAACTCCTCGGGCTTGCATGCTTTTTGCAACTCTTTGATCGCCGGCTGTTCTCTCCTCGTCCCCGCCTTCCTGATAAATCTCTCCTTCACCCGCTCAATGAACTTCTCATCTCCAACAATCCCATGCCCCTTTCCCACTGCTAACGGACTCTCCTCCTCCCTGCCAATCTCCCGGATAACAAATCCGCGGTATGCCTCCCTCCCCTTGCGATTATCTCCCCCCATGTAATCCAGAATTATTCGATAATCAATAAAC
>JAZDIV010000020.1:0-12899 GCA_043804695.1 PVC group bacterium
CGAAGCCGCGAGCAAAGCGTGGCGGGAAGCAATCTCTTGCTGTGCATATAGTTGAGATTGCGTAGCCTGTCCCGAGCGATAGCGAAGGATCTCGCTCCTCGCAATGACATGTCCATACAATTATGGACTGACTAATAATAAAAGAGTCCGATATGACTAACCAGAACAACGTAGTCAAAATAACTAATTACAGTGAAGCCCTGGATTACCTGTACCGTTTGCGCCTCTTCGGGACCAAGCTGGGGCTGCATAACATCCGCCGCCTCCTGGAGCTGCTGGGGGATCCTCATCAGGGTCTGGCCTTTTATCATATCGCGGGGACGAACGGAAAAGGTTCGGTGGCGGCGATCCTCCAGTCCCTGCTCCGGACCACTCACCGCCGGGTGGGCCTCTACATCTCCCCCCACCTGGAGAATTTCCGGGAACGGATCCGGATCAACAACCGCCTGATCTCTCCCCGGGCCGTCACGGCCGGGGTGGAGGAGATGCGGCCGCTGCTGGACCGGGTTGCCCGGAGCCCGGGCTGCTCTCACCCGACCTACTTCGAGGCGGTGACCGCGCTCGCCTGTCGGTACTTCCGGCGGGAGGGGGCCGACGCCGTTGTTTGGGAGGTCGGGCTGGGAGGACGGCTGGACGCCACTAACGTGGTCAGGCCTCTGGTCTCGGTTGTCACCAATGTCTCTCTCGAGCACCAGCAATACCTGGGAAGGAGCATCGATCTGATCGTCCGGGAGAAGGGGGGGATCATCAAGAACGGGGTTCCCCTGGTGACCGCCGCCCGGAATCCGAAAGTCAGAGCGTGTCTGCGCCGGATCTGCCGGCGGGCGCGCGCCCCGATGATCGAGGTGGATGCCCTCTATAAAGGAACGGTAGCGGAGCGGAGCATGACGGAACAGCGGATAACCGTCACCGGCCCCCGCCGGGTGTATGCCGATCTCGTTCTCCCGCTGCCGGGCGACCACCAGGTGGCGAACTGCGCCACTGCGCTCGCCGCCTGGGAGGCATCCGATCCCCGGGCCGGGGAGGTCGCGTCTTCCCGGATCCGGCGGTCTCTCCGGCGCGTTTCCTGGCCGGGCCGTTTTGAATTCATCCCCGGTCCGCCGGATGTCGTCCTGGACGGAGCGCACAACCGGTCCGGGGCGGCGGCCTGCGCGAAGACCATGCGGATGCTGGTTCCGGACCGTCCGATCATTCTTATTCTGGGAGTGCTGGCCGATAAAGATGTCGGGGCCATCTGCCGTCCGCTGGTCCCCTTGGCCTGGAAGGTGATCGCCGTCCGGCCCGCGAGCAGCCGCGGCCTCCCCGCTTCCGAACTGGCCCGGGTCTGCCGCCGCTCTGCGTCCTCGGGAAAAATTCCGGTTCTGGTCCGCAAATCGCTTGAGTCGGCCCTCGAATCCTGCTACCGTATATGCTTTTCCGGCCGTCCGGCCGCGGATCGGCGTCCGCCGCTGATCTGCATCACCGGGTCCCTCCGCCTGGTCGGCCCGGCCCGGAGGATGATAATGAGTCATAAAATGTAGGGGCGATCCTTGTGATCGCCCAAATGCAATCAAAGGGGCGAATACAAGATTCGCCTGTACGTTACGAAGCGATATCAGATAGTTTCATTGTTATGACCCAGAAACAGTCAACCGCCATCATCAACGCCGTTATCCTGAGACCGGGCTTCCCGCCTTCCCGCGGCGGCCTCCTGGTTGTCGGCGACCGCATCGAACGCCTCTTCCCGGAGGGGGTTCCCGCTCCGGAGTTTGCCGGTTCGGTGATCGATGCCCGGGGTGACTATCTCGTTCCCGGCTTTATCGACCTGCACGTTCACGGCGGCGGGGGTGACGATTTTAACGATAACGGCGGCCGGATGGTGATGCGGATCATCAATTTTCTGGCCCGTTTCGGCACCACCGCGGCGCTCCCCACCATCGCCACCCCGTCCCGGGACCAGCTGCTCCAGATCGTCCGCACCATCGCCCCGTTTTACTGGGGGAAGAAAGGCCGCGGGCGGGTGCTGGGGATCAATCTGGAGGGGCCCTATCTCAGCATTGGCAAGCGCGGTGCGCAGCCGCTCCGGTTCATCAGAAACCCCTCCGGGCCCGAGGTGGAGGAACTTCTGGAAGCGGCCGAAGGCTCCATCAAGATCATGACCCTGGCCCCGGAGGTGGAGGGCGCCCTGCGGCTGATCCGGCTGCTGAAACACTCCGGGGTCATCCCCGCGATCGGGCACACCACCGCCGATTATGAGACGACCCGGGTGGCGATCAGGGCCGGCCTCTCCTACGCGACCCATGTCTTTAACAGCTATCCGCCCCTTCATCACCGCCATCCCGGCGCGGTCGGGGCAGTCCTGGAATCCGACCCGATCAATGTGGAGTTGCTTTGCGACGGGATTCATCTCTCCCCCGTGATCGTCAAGCTCGTTTCCCGCCTGAAGCCGCTCGAGCGTCTCCTGCTGGTGACCGACGGCATCGCGGTTCTGGGACGGCGGATCAAGAAGTTCATGATGGGCGGGAGGGAGGCCGTCGTGGATGACAACGGCGCCCACCTCCCGGACGGCACCCTGGTCGGCAGCACGGTGCCGATGAATCACGCGCTGCGGAATTTCACCCAGTTTACCGGATGCTCGCTCTCCGACGCGCTGATGCTGGCAACCGGCAATCCGGCCCGGCTGCTGGGGATCGAAGACCGGAAAGGGGACATCCGGCGCGGCATGGACGCCGACCTGGTCGTCATGGACAGACACTGCGCGGTGAAACGGACGATCATCGCCGGAGAGACCGTGTACCGAAAACCGTAATCTTATAAAAGGAGGTGTGGCATGAAAAGGAAGGGATACCTGTTGTTCGGGATTCTTCTGGCGGCGGGATGCCTGTTGCCGGCGTCCGGCGGCCTCGCCGGCCCCAAGAAGACGATCGCTGTCGCCGCCTTCGATAACAAGTCGGGCTGGTACGGCAACTGGGATATCGGCCAGGCGATGCAGGAGATGGCCGCCGAGTCTCTCATCAAGACCGGCAAGTTCTCCGTTCTGGAGCGCCAGGAACTGGACAGCGTGCTGGCGGAGCAGGATCTCGGGGCCAGCGGGCGAACCGGAGAAGGTTCCGCGGCTGCGATCGGAAAGCTGGGGAAGGCCCAGATTCTGGTCGCCGGGACGGTATCCGAGTTCGAGGAGCAGAAGGGGGGAGAGGGAGCCGGCATCGGATTCAAGGGAATACGGCTCGGCGGCAGCCACGAGACCGCGCACGTGGGAATCCTCGTCCGCCTGATCGATACCACGAGCGGGGAGGTCCTCGATTCGATCCGGGTGGTGAAAGACGCCCACGCGGGGGGGCTCAAGATCGGCTACAGCAACGCCGACTTCGGGGGCGACCTGGGCGGTTTCCGGAAGACACCCCTGGGACAGGCAACCCAGGAAGCCATCGACGAGGCCGTCCAGAAAATAACCGCCCGGCTGAAAAACGTTCCCTGGCAGGGGAAACTCATCAAGGCCGGTCCTTCCCAGGTCTATCTCAATGCCGGCAGCGAGGGCGGCGTCAGCGATGGGATGGAGTTCGATGTCTACCGTCAGGGCGAAGCCCTGGTCGACCCCGACACGGGGATGACGCTCGGCGCGGAGACGGAGAAGATCGGCCGGATCAAAGTCACCGAGGTCAAGGATAAATTCTCGCTGGCCGCCGTCGTCTCCGGTTCCGACATGCAGCGGGGCGACCTGGTGAAGTCCGACTGATGCTGCGCCGGCTGTTCAAGCTCATCCTGCTCCTGATCGCCGTGGCCCTGGTTTACGGGTTCTGGCTGCTTTACCAGGATAAGCCGCCGGAAGAAAAACAGGAGTTCCGGGAGGGGATGGTCCGGGTGGTCAAGGACGCGGGCCGGACCGTGGCCAAAGCAGGACGACGGGTGGTGGAGAAAGGGCAGGAGGTGCTGGGGCAAGGACGTGATGAGGAGAAAGAGGAATAGATGAAAGAATGATGAAAACCGAATATCGAAGCACCTCCGCCGAAGCGGCTTCGGCGCTCTCGCGAAGGCGGATGACGAAATGTGCTCCCGCTATCTGCGCCACGTCGTTGAAAGGGAGATTGGGAATTAAGTCATTTATCATTGGGATTTCATTCGGATTTCGTCATTCGGGTTTCGTCATTTAGGATCGGGGAGTGTACTTCCCGGATTCTTGAAATCACCATGCCTTCTCTTATTCCAGCCGGCCGCCGGTTCTACCTGCGCACATTCGGCTGCCAGATGAACCGGCACGACTCGGAGCGGATCGCCGGGATGCTGAAAGCCCGGGGCTGGCGGCCGGCCCGGAACGAGGAGGACGCGGATCTGATCCTCCTCAACACCTGCAGCGTTCGCCGGCACGCCGAGGAACGGGTCCTGGGCCGGCTGGCCCGCTATCGCCGGGAGAAGGAGAAGCGTCCCCGTCTGGCAGTGGGGGTGCTCGGCTGCATGGCCCAGATCCGGGGGGAAACGCTGCGGGAACAGTTTCCGGAGCTGGACCTGATACTGGGGCCGGGCAGTTTTGGCCGCCTCCCGGAAGAGGCGGAGGCCGTTCTCGCCGGCGCGGGGCCGCGGCTGGCCGCCGGTTTCGACCCGCCCGACGCTTTCTTCCGGGGCCTCTGTCTGCGGGAAAACTCCCTCTGTGGCTGGGTCACCGTGATGCGGGGATGCGACAATTTCTGCTCCTACTGCGTGGTCCCCTTCGCCCGGGGGCGCGAGGTCAGCCGTTCTCCCGACGAGATCGTCGAAGAGATAAGGACGCTGGGGGAGGGGGGATACCGGGAGGTCACCCTCCTCGGCCAGAATGTCAATTCCTACCGGGGAATTGACCCGGCCGGTGCCGCAGTGACCTTCCCCGGGCTGCTCCGCCGGGTGAACGCGGTCCCCGGAATCGAGCGGATCCGGTTTTTAACCTCGCACCCGAAAGATATCTTCCCGTCGTTAATCGAGGCGATCGGGGAACTGGATAAAGTCTGCGAGTCCCTGCACTTCCCCGCCCAGTCCGGTTCCGACGCCATCCTCGAAAAGATGAACCGGGGATACACCCGGGACGAATACCTGGCCAAGGCGCGGAGATTGAAAGAGGCTGTCCCGGGCATATCGCTCGCCTCCGATTTCATCGTCGGTTTTCCGGGGGAGACCGGCGATGACTTCTCCCGGACGCTGGACCTCCACCGGGAAGTCCGTTTTGACCGGATCTTCGCCTTCGCTTATTCTCCCCGGCCGCGGACGGCCGCGGCCGGGTTCCCCGACGATGTCCCCCCGGAGGTGAAAGCCTCCCGACTCCAGGAGCTGTTCGCTCTTCAGAGAACAATCTCGCTGGAGAAGAACCGGGAACTGGCCGGCAGCGCCGTGGAAGTCCTGGTCGAGGGAAGGAACCGCCGGTACCCGGACCGGGGGGAGGGGAGGACCCGGGGCGGTCAGATGGTCTTTTTCCCCTGGGAGGAGGGGATGGAGGGGCGGATGATCAAGGTGCTGATCGACCGGGTCACCGACCTGAGCTTGTTTGGCCGGGCTATTGAATAGACCTGACCGGTAACGATATAGTGCACTACTGAGACAGGGAAAAAAGGAATGATGGAGTGGTGGAGGCAGGCTCCCCATTACTCCGATACTCCAGTACTCCATTACTCCATTACTCCTGAGCAATTGTTTCAACCATGCATACCGGTCATGTACAGTTCAAAAAACAAGGTCTGACCCCAACGTGGCTGCTGGCGGCGGCGGTGCTGCTGGTCTACGCCAACTCCTGGAGCAACCCCTTCATCCTCGACGACGTCACCCACCTTCTCCAGGATCCGCGGATCGGGGAGTGGAAAAACTGGACGGAGGTGTTCCGGTCGCCGTTCTTCGAATTCAAGGAGGCCGGCCTGGCCCAGTATTACCGCCCGCTGACCAGGCTGACCTACAAGGCGGAATGGCTTTTCTTCGGCGGCCTCCCCTTCGGCTACCACCTGGTCAATACAGCCTTCCACCTGCTCAACACGCTCCTCCTCTACCTGATCTGCCGGAGGCTGGCCGGGCGGGGACCGGCCTTCCTGGCCGCGCTCATCTTCGGCATCCACCCGCTCCAGGCCGAGGAGGTGAGCTACATCTCCGGCCTGGGCGGTGTCGCCTCCGTCTCCGGAATACTGGCCTCGCTCTATTGTTTTATCAGGTTCCTGAAAAACCGGCGGTTCGTCTGGTATCTTTCGTCCCTTCTCTTCTTCCTGATCGGGCTTCTCTACAAGGAGGTCGCCCTGCTGGGGCCGGTTCTCCTGGCCTGGCTGGTTCTGACGGCGATCCCCTCCGGGGGGGAGGAGACTCTTCCCCGGGGGACTGCTGTTTGGTTTGTTCTCCCCTTCTTCCTGCTCGCCGGAGGGTATCTCATCCTCCGCGTGTTCTTCCTGATCCGGGCCGACTTCACAGCCGGCCTCGCGGACGGGCTCTGGCTCCGGTTTTTGACCTTTGGGAAGGGGATCTGGATCTACCTGGGGCTGGCGCTCTTCCCGTTCCGCCTCCATTTTTACCGATCCCTGGAGGTGCTTTCCCATGGGTGGCATGTTCTCCCGCTCCTCCTGCTGGGCGGCGGCGCCGCCGGGCTTCTCCGGAGCGTCCGGCGGCCCGGGCGCCCGTTTTCACTCTTCGCCTTCGGTTTCGGCTGGTTTCTGATCGGCCTGCTCCCTTTTTCCGGGATCAACCCCATCTACCTGGAAAGAGAATTCCTTTACTGGGCCGAGCACTTCATGTATCTCCCCCTGGCCGGTCTGGGCATCGCCCTGGCCGCCGCGTTCACCGGCCGGGGAAAAGGTTTGCCTGCCGTTACGGCCCGGGTCTGCCTGGTTCTGATCGTCTGTGTCCTGGCCCTCCTCACCGTCCGGCAGAATGAATTCTGGTCCGATGAAACAGTGTTCTTCGAGCGGATGAGCCGGCATGAACCTGATCTTTTCCGGACCGCCTCTCTTTTAGGGATCGCTTATTATAAAGAAGGGCGGATCGACGAGGCGATCGCCGCCGATCTCCGCGCCCGGGCGCTGCTCTTCGCCCGGAATCCCGTGTCTTCGGGGAAGGATCTGCTCCCGATGGAAAGGTATCAGCTCAAAATCATTCTCTGGCGGCTGTCGCAGGGCTGCCGGAGCGCCCGCCGTTACGACGAGGCCCGGCAGGCCGCCCGGGAACTGCTGGAGATTTCTCCGGACGGGTATGAGGGCCGGTATTTGCTGGGGCGGGCTTTCCTGGAAAGCGGTGACGGCGCAGAAGCCCTTCCGTTCCTGGAGGAGGCGTACCGGCTGCGCCCGGATGACTATGAAGTCGCCCGGGCGCTGATCCTCTGCTGCCGGCAGCGGGGGGACCAGGCCCGCGCTCGGGAGGTCTGGAGTGAAGCGTCCCGCCGGATCCCCGCTTTCAGTAAGGCACGGGAAATCTTGAAGCAGCGATATGAAAAATGATTTGCTTTAAAAATTTTAAATCCTAATATCTAAATCCTAAATAAATACAAAATTCAAAATCCAAATACACAAAAAGACTATCCCCTGGGCAGTGTAAGGGAAACAGCGCTGCCTATAACATCTGAGAAGGCTCTTCTTGCCTCCAATTCGTTTCGAAGAATCCGCCTGGATGTGCTGCCGGGGGAGGTTTTGGTCATTTGGATTTGAATATTGTTTAGGATTTAGATATTAGGATTTAGGATTTGTTTCTTGATCAGTCTCGATATCGGAACATGAGATTATAATCCGGAAGAATATATTATCTGGCTGATGAGTAAACTCACCCCCATGATGAAGCAGTACCGGGCGCTGAAGGCGTCCGTCAAGGACGCGGTCCTTCTCTTCCGGCTGGGCGATTTTTACGAGATGTTCGGAGAGGACGCGAAGATCGCGGCCCCCATCCTGGAGATCGCCCTCACCGCCCGCCACACCACCCCCATGTGCGGGATACCCCATCACGCCGCCTCCGGCTACATCGCCCGCCTCCTCAAGGCGGGCAGGAAAGTCGCCGTCTGCGAGCAGGTGGAGGATCCCCGGCAGGCGCAGGGGATCGTCAAGCGCGACATCATCCGGATCATCACCCCGGGAACGGCGGTCGAGGAGGAGCTCCTGACCGCCGCCCCCAACTACCTGGCCTCGGTCCACCGGCTGGGTCAGGTCTACGGGTTCGCCTACATCGAACTCTCGACCGGCGAGTTCAAGGTCGCCGAACTCACCTCCCCAGACTCCCTCCAGAACGAGCTGGAACGGCTCCGGCCCAGCGAATGCCTGGCGCCCGCGTCGCTGGCGCCGGAACTGAAAACGCTGACGTCTCTTCTGCCGGGGACGGTCCTCACCTCCCTCGAGGACTGGTTCTTCGATTACGACCTGGGCGCCGGGGCGCTGAAGAGGCAGTTCCGGACCGCCACCCTGGACGGATTCGGCTGCCAGCACCTGGTCCCGGGGATCGGAGCGGCCGGGGCGATCCTCGGCTACGTGGGCGAGAATCTCAAATCGCCCCTTTCCCATATCCAGTCCCTCTCCGTCTTCTCACCGACCGAGTTCATGATCATGGACGCCGTCTCCCAGAGCAACCTTGAAATCATCGAGCCGCTCCGGGGGAGCGACCGCGCCGCCACCCTTTTCGGGGTCCTCGACCGGACGGCGACCTCGATGGGGAGCCGGACCCTGCGTTCCTGGCTGCTCCAGCCCCTGCTTGATCCGGCGGAGATCGGGAAAAGACTGGACGGCCTCGAGGAGCTGACGGGGCGCCGGGACGCCCTCGCGGATATCCGGGAGCATCTGAAAGGGATCCGGGATATCGGAAGGATCATCGGGAGGGTCTCCTGCGGCCGGACCAACGCCCGGGAGCTGGCCGCCCTCCGGGAATCTCTTTCCTCCCTTCCCCCCCTCCGGGAGGAGCTGAAGGGGCTGGCGTCGGCCGCCCTCCGGGGACCGGCGGAAGATCTCGGCGTCCCCCCGGCGCTGATCCTTCTGCTGGAAAACGCCCTGGCCGATAATCCGCCTCTCGCCCTCAAGGAGGGGGGGATGATCAGAAGCGGCTACCGAGCCGATCTCGATGAGCTGCACGCGCTGGCCCGGGACGGGAGGAACTGGATCAGCCGCTTCCAGGAAGAGGAGATCCGCCGGACCGGGATCAAGTCGCTGAAGGTCAGGCACAACCGGGTCTTCGGCTATTACATTGAGGTCACCCGCCCCAATCTGCCCCAGGTCCCGGACAACTATCTGCCCAAGCAGACCCTGGTCAACGCGGAACGGTTCATCACCGAGGAGCTGAAGAGCTACGAGAACAAGGTCCTGGGCGCCCAGGAGAAGGCGGCGGCCCTCGAGTACCGGATCTTCGAGGAGATCCGGGAGGAGGTGAAAAAAGAAGCCCCGGCGATCCAGCGGGCGGCCCGGGCGGTGGGGGCGGTCGACGCTCTGGCCGCCCTGGCGGAGGCGGCCGTCGCCAACCGGTATGTCCGGCCGAAGATCGAGTCTTCCGACCGCCTCGAGATCGTCAACGGGCGCCACCCGGTGATCGAGAGGATACTGGTGGACGAGCGGTTTGTCGGGAACGACACCCTGATGGACGGGGGCGAGAACCAGATCGCCGTCATCACCGGCCCCAACATGGCGGGCAAGTCCACCTATATCCGGCAGGTCGCCCTGATCGTGCTCATGGCCCAGGTGGGGAGCTTCGTCCCCGCCGACTCGGCCCGGATCGGGGTGGCGGACCGGATCTTCACCCGGGTGGGCGCGTCCGACGAACTGGCCCGGGGACAGTCCACGTTCATGGTGGAGATGATCGAGACGGCCAACATCCTCCACCACGCGACCCCCCGCTCCCTGGTCATCCTGGATGAGATCGGCCGGGGGACGAGCACCTTCGACGGCATCAGCATCGCCTGGGCGGTGGCCGAGTATCTTCATAATCACCCCTCCTCCAGAGCGCGGACCCTCTTCGCGACTCATTACCATGAGCTGACCGAGTTGGAGCTGACCCTTCCCGGGGTGAAAAACTACAACGTGGCGGTCCGGGAGTGGAACGATGAGGTGATATTCCTGAGGAAGGTGCTCCGCGGCGGGACCGAC
The DNA here is from genome assembly GCA_043804695.1 of PVC group bacterium. GTDB lineage: Bacteria > Auribacterota > Erginobacteria > Erginobacterales > Erginobacteraceae > CAWGIE01. The sequence goes on from JAZDIV010000020.1 coordinate 10,023, forward strand.
AAGAGCTACGGGATCCAGGTGGCCCGCCTGGCCGGTCTCCCCCGCGCCGTCATTGAACGGGCCAGCGTGATCCTGGCCAATCTGGAGGATGAGACCCTCTCCGCCGACGGACGGCCGAAGTTCGCCGGCGGATCCGGGGCCGGGGGAACCGGCTCCGCCGGCTCCGGCCGCCAGCTCTATCTTTTCGAGGCATCGGCCCACCCGGTTCTGACCGAGCTGAGAAACATCAACCTCGACCACCTGACCCCGTTCGAGGCCATGCAGCGGCTGCGGGCGATGAAGGACCGGGTCCTGGAAGACTGAGCGCAGAGCGCAAAGAGCATAGCGCATAGCGTTGCACCCCGGGCGCTATGCTTTTATTTAAATGTTATCATCGATACAATATGGTATTATTATTAAATAAAGGCGCTAAATTACTGCTTCGGAATTTTAAAAACGGTAACGGCAAGGGTAACAATGCCCGTATCGGTGAGGGTAACGGTAACGGCTACCTCGCTGGCAGCACGTAACCGTAACCGGCAGACGAAACGGGCCTCGTTACCGTAACCCTAACCAAGTTGTTTAGTGTTTAGGAGACTCACATGCGCATCATGGCGGAACTGACCATGCCCAAAGATTGCAAGGATGAGCCCGTCTTTTATCAGATGGTCAAGCGGTTTGAAGTCGTCCCCACGATCATCGAGGCTTCGTTCTCCACCGGCACCGGCTGGGCATATATCAAGCTGGAGGGGGAGGAGGAGGAGATCGACCGGCTGCTGGTCTTTCTGAGGTCGAAGAACGTCATCGTCGATGTCCGGTCATAACCCGGGTTGCTGAGTGCGGCATATCCGGCGGCAATGAATAACCGGAAGCATTCGCGGACAGTGTTCATTTTCGTGAATGCTCCTGGGTAACTTCGCCCGTGCGATGATTTCGAAGATCCATCAAATTTTTTTATCCCCCCGGCGACTGGGGCGCCTGGTTCTGGAGAACGTGCTGGTGGGAACCCTGATGGGGGCGATGGTCGGCCTCGCGCTTCGCGGATATCTCAGGCACCTCGCCAGCCTGAACCTGGATTGGGCGATGTTTCTTCTTCTGGGTCTGATCATCGGCCTGCTTAGCGGTTTTGCCCGGGAAAATCATCAGAAGTCCATGATGTACGGGGAGAAACTGGCCGCGTCGCTGCGCCGGGAAAGCCGGCTGATCAGCACCGAAGAGCGGTATAAGAACCTTCTCGACCAGGCGAATGATATCATCTTCCTGCTGGACAAGAGGAGCCGTTTCATCGAGATGAACGGAAAGTTCGAGGAGATCCTGGGATATAAACGGGACAAATGGGTCGGCCGCTTGATGTATGAACTGATCCCCGGCAATGACCGGGAGAAGGCGATCAAATACAGCTGGGAGACCCTGAAAGGGGGGTCCCCGCGCTTCGACCTGGTCGCGCTCCGCGCCGACGGCCGGGTGATCAATCTCGCTCTGGCCAACTCACCGGTCCGCAACGTCGAGGGGGAGATCACCGGGATCATGGGCATCGCCCGCGATATCTCCGAGAGCAAGAAGATCGAAGAACTGCAGAACAAGTTCATCTCCCATGTTTCCCACGAGCTGAGAACCCCCCTGACCGCGATGCGGGAGTACATCGCCTTGCTGATCGACGGGATCCCCGGCCGGCTCAATGAAGAGCAGGAAGAGTATTGCACCCGGGTGAGTTCCAACATCGACCGGCTGACCCGGATCATCGAAAACCTGCTCCTGATTTCCAGCGTCGACGAGGGCAGGATCACCCTGGAAAAGACGCTGGTCGATCTCCCGGAATTGATCACGCATGTCCGCGACATCCTGAAGATCACGGCCGAAAGGAAGAAAATCCGGCTGCAGACGGTCACCGATGACGCGCTCCCCCGGATCTACGCCGACCCGGACCGGATCATCCAGGCCCTGACCAACCTGGTGAGCAACGCGATCAAGTTCACGCCGGAAAAGGGGGAGATCACGATGGGCGCCCGCGACAGCGGGGAAAACGTGCTCCTCTGGGTCGAGGATAACGGGGTCGGCATCGATCCCCGGGATCAGGAACGGATCTTCGACCGCTTTCAGCAGATCCGCCGTCTCCACGCCTTCGGAGAGCAGGGGACCGGTCTCGGTCTGGCGATCTCCCGGGAGATCGTGGGGCTCCATCGCGGGGAGATCTGGGTTGAAAGCAAGCCGGGCGCGGGCAGCAAGTTCATCATCTCGCTCCCCAAGGCGATGGCTCCCCTGGTGTTGCTGGTGGATGACGATCCCGACCTGCTGGAGATGTACAAGGATTTCCTGGAGCCGCTTCATTACCGCTTTGCCATTGCCGGCAACGGTGAGGAAGCGCTGGACAAAGCTTTCGCGGAAAACCCCGATCTCATCATTCTGGACATCGTCATGCCCAAGATGAACGGCTACGAGGTGCTGGGGAGACTGAAGCAGAACATGCTGACCTGCAATATCCCGGTCATCATTCTCACCGGCTACAGCCTGGAACAGGAACGGATGGACAAGCTGGGGAAAGGCCTGCTGCCGACCCTGCGCAAGCCGGTCAGCATGAATGAGTTCGTGGCGGCGGTAGCCGGGGTGCTCGAGAAAGACCAGGCGGCCGGGCTTTTCCAGATATCCGGGGTTCCCGTTCCGGCGCCGTCCGCGAAGATGAGAACATAGCGCCTTCGGCGCTAACTTCGTAGCGGCGACCTTCAGGTCGCCACTATTTGGCGATCTAAAGAGGCTGTCCGATAATTCAGATTTTAGGCATTTTAGAGGTCATTGCGAGGAGCGCAGCGACGAAGCAATCTCATCATTTTGGATAAGAGGTGGTTATGAATGAAAAAATAGATTGCTTCGCCCCTTTGGGGCTCGCAATGACATTTTAGG
>JAZDIV010000021.1:0-16582 GCA_043804695.1 PVC group bacterium
TAATTAATGTCGCTGAAAGTCTAACCGCTTTCAGCGACATTATAAATGACAATAGCAATGTTAAATGTTGTTTGATTTAGTAAAAAAATAGGTTGAAATTACCCAATTTCATAGTAAGTTAAATTTAAGTAACTTAACTGAATAAAATAGTTGGAGTTAATACAAAAGTGCTTTTGAAGAAAAATAATCAACTATTTTTCCCGGAGGGAAAAATACAGTGAAAGCGAAGATTCACCCTGAATACAGCGAGACCACCATCATCTGCGCCTGCGGCTCGGTCATCCGCACCCGCTCGACCAGGCAGAACATCAAGGTCGGGGTCTGCTCCCGGTGCCATCCCTTTTTCACCGGGAAGCAGAAGTACCTGGACACGGAGGGGCGGGTAGAACGCTTCAAGCGGAAGTACGGGCTGAAATAATCTACCGCCCGTTCTGGAGAACGGGCGGTAGATTATTTCATTAACTTCCTCGTTATAATCTATCCCCGTTTCCAAGCATGTCCCCGACAGCCGATAACACTTCCCCTGACGACCGGGAGTTTTTGCTCCGGTTCAGCGCCCGGCTGAACTCATCCCGGGAGGAACTGGGGGAGATCGGGCGGCAGATGGCGGACCCGGAGATCGGGCAGAACCCGCCGCGGATCCGCCGCCTCGGCCGGGAGTATTCCCGGCTGGGCAAGGTGGTCTCTCTTCACGACCGCTATCTGGCGGTTCTCCGGGAAATCGAAGAAAGCCGGCGGATCCTGCAGGGGGAGGAAGAGGACCCGGAGCTCCGGGAGATGGCCCGGGCGGAGCTGGCGAAGCTCGAAGAGGAGAAGGCTTCCGTCTGGAACCGGCTGGAAGTCCTGATCCTGCCCCCCGATGAACGGGATGAGAGGGACAGCATAGTCGAGATCCGGTCCGGCACCGGGGGCGCGGAGGCCGCCCTCTTCGCCCTCGATCTTTTCCGGATGTACGGCAGGTACGCGGAGAGGCGGGGGCTGCGGATAGAAAATCTGGACACGCATCCGGCGGCGCAGGGAGGGCTGAAGGAAGTGACTTTCGGCGTGGTCGGGGAGGGAGCGTACCGCGCCTTCAAGCTCGAGAGCGGCGTCCACCGAGTTCAGCGGGTGCCGGCGACCGAGTCCCAGGGGCGGATCCACACCTCCGCCGCCTCCGTGGCGGTCTTCCCGGAGGCGGAGGAAGTGGAGGTGAAGATCGAGCCCAACGACCTCCGGATCGACCGTTTCTGCTCCTCGGGCCCCGGCGGCCAGAGCGTCAACACGACCTATTCGGCGGTCCGGATCACGCATCTCCCCACCGGCATCGTGGTCAGCTGCCAGGACGAGAAGTCCCAGCACAAGAACAAGGCCAGCGCGCTCAAGGTCCTTCGCGCGCGGCTCTACCAGAAGATGCAGGCCGAGCAGGACGCCGAACTCGCCCGGCAGCGGAAAGCCCAGATCAAGAGCGGCGACCGCTCCGACAAGATCCGCACCTATAATTACCCGCAGAACCGGGTCACCGACCACCGGATCAATCTCTCCCTGCACCGGCTGGAGTCGGTCATGAACGGCGACCTCGACGAACTGGTGGGAAAACTGATGGAATGGGAACGGCGGCAGCGGCTGGACGGGCAGAATACGGAATGACCCGCTTGCCGGTTATTTCCTTTCGACCGAGCGCCCCGGCCGCGATCAGAACGGAGCTGTCCCGGGCCGGGGATCTTTTAGAGAAATCCGGGGTTGAGAATCCACGGCTGGACGCCGAGCATCTGCTCGCCCATTGCCTGGGGACCGAACGCGGGCGGCTCTACCTTGACCCCGACCGGGTGCTCACCACCGGCGAGAGCGAGCGGTTTTGGGAACTGCTGGAAGAACGCCGCGACCGCCGGCCCCTCGCCTACATCCGGGGCTGGGCCGGGTTTTACAGCCTGGTCCTGAAGACGGACGCCCGGGCCCTGATCCCGCGCCCGGAGAGCGAGCTTTTGATTGATCGGGCTCTGGCGATCCTGGAGGGGTGTCGGTCCCGGCCGCCGGAGGTTGTTGATCTGGGGTGCGGGTGCGGGACGCTGGCTCTGGCCCTGGCTAAGGAAGCCCCCGGCGTCGTCATCCGGGCTTCGGATATATCCGGAGCCGCTCTCGATCTGGCCCGTGAAAACGCGGTTAGCCTGGGGCTGGCTGACGCGGTCTCCTTCCGGCCGGGGGATCTTTTTTCTCCCTGGGAAGACCGCCGGCCGGCCGGGTTTGACCTGGTCGTGGCCAACCCGCCCTATCTCAGCGATCGGGAATGGGAGGAAGCGCCGCCCGAAGTCCGGCGGCATGAACCGGCGGAAGCGCTCCGGGGAGGGCCGGACGGCCTGGGGGTGATCAGGAGGATCGTCCGGGAAAGCCCCCGCTACCTGAAGCCGGGAGGAGTGCTCCTCTTCGAGATCGGGGCGGCCCAGGGCGCTGCGGCCCGCGCCCTGGTGGAATCGGTCGAAGGTTTTGCCTTTGTAGAGATCATCAGGGATTACAGCGGACGTGATCGAGTTGTGGCGGCGGGAAAAAATGCCACCTGAGAAATATTTTTATTTTTCCGAAGGAAAAATAAAATGGATCAGATTGAAATAACCGGCGGGACAAAGCTGGAGGGGGAGGTGGCGATCAGCGGGGCGAAGAACGCCGCCCTTCCCATTATGGCCGCCGCCCTGCTGGCCCCGGGCCGGTCGGTGATCCGCGGAGTTCCCCGCCTCCTCGACCTCCGCACCATGCTCGATATTTTCCGTCATCTCGGTGTCCGCTGCGGATTCCGGGAAGAGGACACCCTGGAGATCGACGCCGCCGTCATCAAGGACTGCTCGGCTCCCTATGACCTGGTCAGGAAGATGCGGGCGTCGGTCCTGGTCCTGGGGGCGCTGCTGGGGCGGCTGGGCCGGGCCCGGGTCTCCATCCCCGGAGGCTGCGTGATCGGCCCCCGCCCGATCGATCTTCATCTCAAGGGCCTGCAGGGGCTCTCGGCCCGGGTCGAGATCGAACACGGCTATATCAACGCCGAGGCGCCCGAGCTGGTGGGGGGGGAGATATACCTGGGGGGACGGTTCGGCTCCAGCGTGGGGGCGACGATCAACCTGCTGCTGGCCGCGGTCAAAGCTCGCGGCGTGACCACGATCATCGGGGCGGCCTGCGAGCCGGAGGTGGTCGACCTGATCAGTTTTCTCACCCGGATGGGAGCCCGGATCACGGGGGCCGGGAGCCCGCGGGTCACCGTCGAGGGCGTGAAAGAGATGGTGCCGGCCGAACATACGGTCATCCCGGACCGGATCGAGGCGGGGACTTATCTGATCGCCGCCGGCCTGACCGGGGGGGATATCACGCTGCGCCACGCCCGCGCCGACCATCTCCAGGCCCTGATCGAGGCGCTGCAGGACACCGGGATGGAGATCACCCGGGACGGGCCGGTGCTCCGGGCCCGCTCCGCGGGGGGATTGACCCCGGTCGACATCACCACGCTCCCCTATCCTGGTTTCCCCACCGACCTCCAGGCCCAGATGACGGCGCTCCTCTGCACGGTCCCCGGGATCAGCGTGATCATCGAAAAGGTGTATCCCGAGCGGTTCATGCATGTCTCGGAGCTGAACCGGCTGGGGGCCGGGATTGCGCTGGAGGGCAGCGTCGCCATCGTGCCGGGAGGCCGCCGCCTCTCCGGCGCCCCCGTGATGGCGTCCGATCTCCGGGCCTCCGCCGCGCTCATCCTGGCGGGACTGGTGGCGGAGGGGAAGACCACTGTCCGGCGGGTCTATCATCTCGACCGGGGCTACGAGAGAATGGAAGAAAAGCTCGGTGCTCTGGGGGCGAAGATAAAAAGAGCGCCGATGGAGTAACTATGGATAAAATATTAATCATACCGTCATTGCGAGCGTTAGCGAAGCAATCTGACCCGAAGGGTCATCCTGAACGTAGTGAAGGATCTATGTTTATTCAAAAGAGATCCTTCGTTTCACTCAGGACGATGCTTCGCATCGGATTGCTTCGTCGCTCCGCTCCTCGCAATGACTGAATGAGACAGAATATGATTATATTGCGTTACGGGAGTTAAGTGCATACCCCCTTTAATTTTAAATGACCAAAATAACAAATCCAAAACAATTTCGCCGAGCCCTGCGATATTTGGAATTTTTGCTTCATTTTCCGCCTGTGGCGGATCAGCCTCTGGCTGAGGACCTTGGATTTATTTAGGATTTAGATATTAGGATTTAGGATTTTGATAGTACTCAGGTTTAACCAGAATACTTGAAATCATTTTCGGGTACGGTATAGTTATTTCTGAAGGGACAAATCATGTTCGAGAGAATCGCGGATAAATTCCAGGCCATCTTCAAGCAGGTCCGGGGGCAGGGGACGTTGAGCGAGAAGAACATCGCCGATGCACTGCGGGACGTGAAGCTGGCCCTTCTTGACGCCGATGTGCATTATCAGGTGGTGAAGGAGATCATGGCCCAAACCCGCCGGGAGATCATGGGGGAGAAGGTCCTGCAGAGCCTGAAGCCGGGCCAGCAGTTCGTCAAGGCCTTTCACGACCGTCTGGTGGAGTTCATGACCGATCCCGCCTCGGAGCTGGTCCTCTCCCGGACGCCGGCCCTGATTCTCCTGGTCGGGCTGCAGGGGGCGGGGAAAACGACCGTGGCCGCCAAACTGGCCCTCTGGCTCCGGGAGCACCGGAAGATCTCCTCCCTCCTGGCGGCGGCCGATCTCCGGCGCCCGGCGGCCGCCACGCAGCTGAAAGTTCTGGGGGACAGGATCGGGGTGGAGACATTTTCGGGCCGGGGAAATTCTTCTTTAAAAATAATCGGCGATGCGATACAGTATGCACGCTCCGGTTCGCTCGGCTGCGTGATCGTGGACACCGCCGGGCGCCTTCACATTGACGAGCCGATGATGGAGGAGATCCGTAGGATCAAAGAGAAGCATCCGCCGGATGAGACGTTGCTGGTACTGGACGCGATGACCGGCCAGGACGCGGTCACGGTTGCGGTGGATTTCAACCGGCGGGCAGGCATCAGCGGGGCCGTTCTGACCAAGCTCGACGGGGACGCGCGGGGGGGCGCCGCCATATCCTTCCGGGCGGTGACCCGGCGCCCGATTAAAATGATCGGCGTGGGCGAGAAGCTCGAGGACCTCCAGGTCTTCGACGCCCGGAGGATCGTCTCCCGGATACTGGGGATGGGGGACATCATCAGCCTGGCTGAAAAAGCCCGGGCCGCGCTGGATGAGGGCGAGGCGCAGCAGTGGGAGAAGAAGTGGCGAAAGGCGGCGGTTGACCTGGAGGATTTCCGCCGGCAGCTCGGCCGGCTGAAGAAGGTCGGCTCCTGGGACTCGATCATGGGGATGCTCCCCGCCGGGATGCCCGCCCTGGAAGACGGGCCCGGCCGGATCAGGAGGATGGAAGCCGTGCTCGATTCGATGAGCCCGGAGGAGCGCGGCAATCCGGGGATTATCAACGGCAGCCGCCGGGAGCGGATAGCGCGGGGGAGCGGGACCAGCGTTCAGGACGTGAACCAGTTATTGCAGCAGTTCAGATTGTTGAAGAAGATGATGGGAAAAGCGAGGGGGGCGGGGAACAGAACATCAGCGACAGGAGGTGTCAATTGGCCGTTGTGATAAGATTACGGAGGGGAGGGGGGAGAGGAGGGGGGAGGAAGCAGGCCCATTACCGGATCGTGGTCAGCGACTCGCGCTGTCCCCGGGACGGGCGTTTCATTGAGAAGATCGGTCATTACGACCCCGAGAAAGGCCAGGAGGCGGCGGTCGTGGACCGCGACCGGGCGCGGTACTGGCTCGATCAGGGGGCGAAACCGTCGGAGACGGTGGGGTAGATATTTAAAAGGTTGCAAATTGGGACGACCGGTGTTTGAATAAGCGCCGGCAGTGTTAATGCCGGCTGGGAATGATCACGCCGATCCATCGTCAGGAGGTAAATGGAATGAAGGAGTTGATCGAGCATATCGTCAAATCGATTGTTGATTTTCCGGAGAGCGTTGATGTGAGGCAGATTGACGGAGAGAGCACGATTGTCTTCGAGCTCCGTGTCCGGCAGGACGACGTGGGAAAAGTCATCGGGAAAAAGGGGCGCACCATCAATGCCATCCGCACGCTGGTCAACGCCACCGCCGCCAAGTCGAGCATGCGGGCCATGCTGGAGATCGTGGAAGAGAACAAGCAGTCCTCTCCGGAAGAGGACAAGCAGTCCTCTCTGGAAGAGGACAAGCAGTCCTCTCTGGAGGAGTAGCCGCGGCCGGCCCGGTCCCGGCTCCGGGGCTTTCTCCTTCAACGGCAAGTTAATGAAACCCGGCCGGCGGTCTGTCCGGAAGCCGGCCGGGTTTTTATCCGCCTCTTTCGCCGCCGCCGCCGTCGGCCGCCGCCCGCGGACGATGAAGGCGGGTATGAATAGGTGCCGCGGGCTGGCCATGGGGCTCCATGGATAAGGCTTCCCTGCAGATTGACATCATCACTCTCTTCCCGGGGGTGTTTGCCGGGTACCTGGGGGAGAGCATTATCAAGCGCGCTCAGGAGAAGGGCGCGGTCCGGATCCGGGTGGTCAACCTGCGGGATTACACCCGCGATCGCCACCGGACGGCCGACGATCGCCCGTACGGGGGAGGGGCGGGGATGGTTTTGAAGGCGCCCCCCCTCTTTGAGGCGGTAGCGGGGCTCTCCACCCCCCGGAGCAAAGTCCTGCTCCTCTCCCCCCGGGGGGAGCTGTTCGACCAGCGCCAGGCCCGCCTCCTGAGCAGGGAGAAGCACCTGATATTGATCTGCGGCCGCTACGAGGGGGTTGATGAGCGGGTGAGCGCGGCCCTGGCGGACCGGGAGATCTGCATCGGGGATTTTATTCTGACCGGCGGTGAGCTGCCGGCGATGGTGGTGCTGGATTCCGTCATCCGTCTGGTGCCCGGCGTCCTGGGGGATCCCGGTTCGGCGGTGGAGGAGTCTTTTTCGCGGGGAAGGCTGGAGTATCCGCAGTACACCCGGCCGGAGAAATACCGGGGGCTGGCGGTCCCGCCGGTCCTGCTCTCCGGAGACCACGGGGAAGTGGCAAGGTTTCGGGAGAAACAGTCGTTCCTGACGACCCTGCGGCGCCGGCCCGATCTGCTCCGGAAATCGCCGCCGACCGAAGAGGAAACGATCTGGCGGAATGAGGAAAATAACGAAGGATCGGATCATGAAAATAATTGAACGGTTAGAGAAAGAACAGGTCAAGGGAGACTTACCGGAATTCCGGATCGGCGACACGCTGAGCGTGCACCTCAAGATCATCGAGGATGACCGGGAACGGATCCAGGTCTTCACCGGCGTCTGCATCGCCCGGAAGGGATCCGGGGCCAGGGAGTCGATCACCCTCCGGCGGGTGGCCTCCGGGCTGGGGGTGGAGAAGGTGTTTCTCATTCACTCCCCCCGCATCGCCCGGATCGAGGTCGGCCGCGGCGGCGCGGTCCGCCGGGCCAAGCTCTACTACCTGCGGGGGAAGAAAGGGAAGAAGGCCCGCCTCCGGGAGCGGAGATCGGCGCCCCTGATCAGCGAAGCGGAGGATCGGACAGCCCCCTCCGATGAATGACTTCGCCGTTCCGCCCCGCATGTTCTTCTGGGAGGAGAAGTACGGGGGCGAGGGCAATCTCCCGGTGGCCGGACTGGATGAAGCCGGCCGGGGCCCCCGGGCCGGTCCGGTGGTCGCCGCCGCGGTCATTCTCCCCCGCCGGCGCCGCCACCCCGTTCCCCTGATCGATTCCAAGAAACTCTCCCCCTCCCGGCGGGAGGAGGCGTTCCGGTATCTGCAGGCCCTCCCCGGGATCGTTATCGGCGTCGGGGTCGTCGAACCCTCCGAGATCGACCGGATCAACATCCTGGAAGCGACCCGCCGCGCGATGCAGACGGCGGCGGCGGCCTTGGCGCCCCCCGCGGCCTATCTGCTGATTGACGGACTGCTCCTCCCCGGAGAGCCGACCCCGCAGAAAAAGCTGATCCGGGGCGAGGATGCGAGCGTCTCGATCGCGGCGGCATCCATCGTCGCCAAGGTGACCCGGGACCGGATCATGATCGGCTGCGATCGGCAGTATCCCGCCTACGGCTTTGCCCGCCACAAGGGCTACGGGACCCGGGAGCATCTTGAGATGCTCGACCGGCACGGTCCCTGCCCCATCCACCGCCGCTCCTTCCGGCCGGTCCGCGAGCGTCTCCGCTAACCCCCCCGCCTCGCCCCCTTTCTGAAACAGACGATTGAATGTGATTTGAATGTGAGTTCGCCGTCCCGTTCGAAGTTCGATGTTCGAAGTTCGACGTTTATTTTTTCTTCGGCGTTGAACGTTGGACGTTCAGCTTTTATGCCCGCCGCAGCCCTCTCACCGGAGTTTCCCGCGCAGTATTCGCAGGCAGTCCCGGACGCCCTCCTCGTAGGTCGGGTGATAAAAAGGCAGCTCGAGCGCCTCTTCGACGGTCATCTCCGCCTGAATCAGGGCCGCGATCAGGTGAGCCAGGTGTTCGCCCGCGGGCGCGGCCATCTCGGCGCCGAGGATCCGGCCGGTGGCGCCGTCGGCGTAGATGCGCAGGATGCCCCCGGGGACATCGTCAAGGATTGCCCGGCCGCTGCCCTGAAAGGCAAAACCCGCGGCCGCGTCATTCTCGCCGGAGTGGACAAGCATCTTCGAGGGCATGCAGCCGACCCGGGCGCAGGTCGTCCCCAGCTCCCCTCCTTCAAAGATGACAACCTCGCCGCCCCCCCGGATCGCCCTGCTCAGGGCGTACATCCCGGCGGTTCCGGCCCCGACAATCGCCACATCGATGGTCCTGGTTTTCATGCCGGCCTACTTCTACCGTGGGGTGTCGTTTCTCAAGCCGCGGGTTATAGTACAAGAGGATCAATAAATGATTATACTAATTACGTTCTCTCTGGCATTGTGCAAAAATAACCCGATTGATGCCTGCCGACAGGCAGGCATCAATCGGGTTAGATCAGTCGAGGAGCGCCTTCTCGTAGGCTTCGAAGATGTTGCGGTAGGTGACGATCCCGACCACCTTCCGGACGGTCTCGGACTTGATGACCGGCGCGATCCCGATGAACCCGGCTTTCATCCGCTTGAAGACCCGGTCGACCGGCTCATCGGGAAAGGCCGTGACCGGGTTCGAGTTCATGAAGTCCCGGGCCGTCAGCAGGTTGTCCGGGGTGGCGGACTCGATACCCAGGTGGAGTTCCCGGTAGGTGACGATGCCGACCAGATCGCCCTCCGCGTCGACGACCGGAAGGCTGGTATGAAGGGTCGTCCCGACCTGTTCCCTGATGAGCTCCATGGTCATCGTCTCCGGGATCGTCTGCACCTCGCGGATCATCACGTCTTTGATCAGCATGGACTGGAGAATATCGGTCTTGTCCTCCCGGGCGATGATGATGCCTTTTCGCCGGAGCTTCTCGGTGTAGATGCTCTCCGGCCTGATCCAGTGTGAGACCAGCGTGGAGACGACCACCGCGGCCATGATCGGCAGTATTATTTCATAGCTGTCGCTCATCTCGAAGAGGATGAAGATGGACGTGATCGGCGCGTGCGCCGCCCCGGCAAAGCAGGCCCCCATCCCCACCAGTGCGTAAACGACCGGGGAGGCGGTATGGCCGGGAAAGATGCTGTGGAGGAGGATGCCGTACATCCCCCCGGCCATGGCCCCGATAAAGAGCGAGGGAGCGAAAATGCCGCCGGAACCCCCGGAACCGAGCGTGAAGCTGGTGGCCGCGATCTTGAAGACGGCCAGCATGGCGAGGGCCAGGATAAGAGTCCCGATCCCATGGGCCCCGATCCAGAGGGTGTAGTTATCCGGGTTCAGGACCTGCCGGATGGTGATATACCCGACGCCCATCACGGAGAGGGGGTTGTCCAGTCCCGGCGCCGGCACCCAGCGGGTGGCGTAGTAGGCCATCAGCCCCACCACCAGGCCGCCGGTGAGCGGCTTCAGGTAATCAGGGAATTTGATCCGGTCGTACGCGTCTTCAAAAAATTCCAGGACCACCGCGAACGCTTTCGAGACGAAGGCGACAAAGACGCCCAGGCCGAGAAAGGTGACGATCTCCCAGGGCGAGGCCATGTAAAGGATGGCCTTCATCTGTTTGATGGCGAAGATCGTGTGGTCGCCGGTGATCGCCCGGGTGAGGAGGGCGGAGACGACCGAGGCGATGGCGACATAGATGAAAGAGAGTCCCCTGAACTCTCCCAGGATGACTTCCAGGGAGAACATGATCCCCCCGAAGGGGGCGTTAAATATGGCTGAGATCCCGCCCGCCGCCCCGCAGGCGATGAAGGTGTTGAGCCGCCGGGGGGGCATCCGGAAAAGCTGCCCCAGGGTGGATCCGAAGGCGGCCCCGATCTGGACGATTGGACCTTCACTTCCGGCCGATCCTCCCGTCCCGATCGTCAGGGCGGAGGCGATGCTCTTGACGATCGCCACCACCGGGCGGATCCGCCCCCCTTTCTTCAGGACCGCCGCCATCACCTCCGGGACGCCGTGGCCTTTCGCCTCCCGGGCGAAGAAATAGATCAGCGGCCCGACCAGGAGCGCCCCCGCCGCCGGGAGAACGATCAGCCAGGGACCCAGCGAGCTGCAGTGGGTTACGCTGTCCAGGTGGCAGAGCTCTTCCACCAGGAGGATCAGGCGGCTGAAGACATAGGCGCCGAGCCCGGCCACGATACCGATGATGGCGGAGAAGGCAAAGGTGATCTGAACGGGCGAGATGCGGAACCGGGAGAATAAATCGAGAAAAAAACGGCTGAACTTGTATGATGGTTTTAACTTGAGTGGTGAAGGATTCTGGTCACTCATGATACAAGTTAGCGCCTCCGGCGCAACTTGTAGTGTAAAGTGTAAGGTGTAATGTGTAAGGAAACTTTTTACCTTGCGCCTTACAGTTCACGCTACTATTTTGAAATTCCGAAGCAGGAACCCTAAGATAACAAAAAAATAAAATTAATCAATATATTAGAAAGCTTCTCTCACTAATGCAGGTAATTGCTTTGCTTGAAATTAATCATGTTCTAAGATATGAATATTGGCTGGGGTTATTAGGCTTTTTTATTAGGTTGCCTTGGTGAAAATATTTTAATCAACCAACGTCCCCCCCGATTGAATCAATCGGGGTCCATTATTAAGTAGCGCCGAAGGCGCTAATTAATATGAGTCAAGAACGGCTTTCTCTGGGAAGATGGGGGGAGGATCAGGCCGTCCGGCATCTGCGCGGGAAACGGTTCCAGGTCCTGGAACGGAATTACACCTGCCCGCTGGGCGAGATCGACATTATCGCCCGGCAGGGCGAGCGGCTGATCTTCATTGAGGTGAAGACGAAGAGACTGGGTGATCCACCCGCCCCCCGCTATTCCGTGAACCGGAGGAAGCAGCGGCAGATTGTCCGGACGGCCCGCTTTTATCTCAAGCAGATCGGGGACTCGAAAGTCAAATGCCGGTTCGACGTGGTGGAGATCATTGCCGGGGAGGGCCGGCGTCCGGAGAGGATCGTCCATCTTCCGGGAGCGTTCCGGGTCTGACGGGAAGAGTGAACTGATTACCGATTACTGACCCCTGTCTTCCCCGTTCGATGTTGAACGTTGAGCGTTGGACGTTGAACGTTCAGTGTTTATTCGGCTTCCTACTCCACAACCGGCAGATCCCCCTGTCTCCCGTAATAAAACCGGGTCACCCCCCGGAGGGCCCAGAGACCGGTCACGCTCCGGAAGATCCCCGGCTGCTGCGAGCCGCCGCCGGTGTAGTCGCCCGGGACCGCCCGGTCCAGCGCTCCTCCGAAATAGGTACGGAATTCTCCCCGGACCGCCCAGAGCCCGGATGCCCTCTTGAATACGGCCGGCTCCTGCCTGCCGTCGCCGGTGTAATCCCCGGGGACCGGCTGGACGCCCAGTCCGCCGAAATAGCAGCGGCTGATCCCCCGCACCGCCCAGAGTCCTGACCGGTCACGGAAAAGCGCCCGGTCCGTCGTTCCGTCTCCGTTATAATCGCCGGCCACCGGTGTGTCGCCGTCGCCGCCGAAATACACCCTGCCTTTCCCCTCCGTCGCCCAGAGCCCGGTGGACGGGCGGAAGAGGGCGATCTCGTCCGAACCGTCCCCGTCGTAATCGCCGGGGACCGGAACATCGCCGGAGGATCCGAAGTAGCACCGGCTGATCCCCCGGACGGCCCAGAGACCGGCCCCGGGACGGAACAGGCCGATATCGGTGGTCCGGTCGCCGTCATAGTCTCCGGGAACGGGCAGATCTCCCGGTCCGCCGAAATAGCAGCGGCTGATCCCCCGCACCGCCCAGATCCCGGTACCTGGTCTGAAGACGGCGGTATCAGAGGTCCCGTCACCGTTGAAGTCGTTCCGGGCGCCGGGTTTCATCGGCGGTGTCGGCGCCGGGGTCTGCCCGGGTGTGGGTTCGGGCGTCGGTGACGGGGACGTCCCGGTCCCGGCATAGTAGTAGATGTAGCCGTTGTCCCCGAAGCGCATGTCCTTTCCGACCTGGCTGTAGCCGATCCGGAAGAAACCGCCTTCTCCCCAGTTCTCACCCCAGCTGTTCTTGCAGATGAAGTACCCGCCGCCGAAGTAGCCGGGGATATCCTGATACCCGATCAGGATGACCGCGTGTCCGCCCGTGTAGTATCCGCTGGCATATTCATAGACGCCGCTCTGGTAGGTGGAGAAATCGGAGTAGACATCCATCGTGACCTGGACCGGACCAAAGAGGTACACCGCCGCCTTTAAGCCGTCCAGGGAAGGGTCGATCGGCTGGTAGTCGTCGATGAGGAACGCGTATCCCCGCCAGTCCGGGCAGGCCTCGTCGCAGGGCTGATCGCTGGCCGTGTAGGGGAAGCAGGCCTCGTAATAAGCGCCGTCGGTGAAGAGAAAGTCGGCGGCGTATTCCGTGCTGCCGCTCTGGCAGCCGTCGTTTCGCCAGCAGCAGGAGACCAGGATCTGTTCCGACAGGTCGTAGAAGATGCCGGGGATCCCCCCGGCGATGGCGATGGCCGACTCCATCGCACCCACCGCCGCGAAGGCCCAGCAGGAAGAGCAGGTTTTCTGGTCTTTCACCGGGGAGACGAAATTGCCTCCGTTTTCTCTCCAGTCAATGAACAGGGGGAGAACTATGCCGGAGCGGGCATACGTTCCGGTTCTCGCCGGCGTTTTACCCGGCAGTTCGCCGAGTGAAAATGTCCGCCCGTAGTTGGTGGCTGTCCAGTAAAGACCCTTTTCGGCGATGGCTTTTTGTATCTGTTCCAGTTCGGATGATTCCACGGGATCCGTAGCGGCATGCGCGGCCAGGAGCAGCGATGAGACAGTGACAATAAAATGCAGTGTCCGGTTTTTCATGATGACCAGAAGAGAACTTAGCGCATTAGGGCAATCTCGTAGCGGCGACCTTCAGGTCGCCATTTGCTGGCAGCCTGAAGAGGCTGTCCGGTAAACCCTGAAATGTCATTGCGAGCCCCGAAGGGGCGAAGCAATCTATTTTTTCATTCATAACCACCTCTTATCCAAAATGATAAGATTGCTTCGTCGCTTCGCTCCTCGCAATGACCTCTAAAATGCCTAAAATCTGAATTATCGGACAGCCTCTGAAGGCTGCCGCTACGACAGTTATTGAAATTCCGAAACAGAAACTTACGGCTTTCCCCCTTTTAGCGCCTCCTCCTGTCAATAATATACCATGGTATCGCTGTTCCCGGTAGTTGACGTAACTAATATAGCGGAAAATGATAATGACGGATCGGCGTCTTCTCACTGTCTCGTGAATAGTAGACAGATGCTGCCCGGCAACTGTTCAGGCAGTAAATTAGCTGCGCAACTTATTTAACCGCGGATTGTGCGGATTATGCTGATTAAAGAAAAACAATCCGCTTAATCCGTTTAATCCGCGGTTATTCCTTTGGATCAGGGCAGCCACTGCCGGCGGGCTTGATAGAGAATAATTCCCGCCGCCACCGCCGCGTTCAAACTTTCCACCAGGCCGGACATGGGGATGGTCATCCGGCACTCGGCCGCCCGCACGATCTCCTCCGGCAGTCCCGCCCCCTCGCCGCCGATGCAGAGCGCCACCGGCGGAGTGAAATCGATGTCGGTGTAAGCGCGCGCTTCTCCACCGGCAACGGCGGCCAGCAGGCGGACCGGGGTTTCCCGGGCCGCCGCCAGGAAATCGGCGGCGCTGATGGCGGCGCAGGGAAGCCGGAAGGCACTGCCCATCGCGGCCCGGAGGAAGCGGGGGTGGGTGATGTCCACCCCCTCCAGAAGCAGGAAACCGGACGCTCCGGCTGCCTCGGCCACCCGGGCGATCGCCCCGGCGTTGCCGGGGTCCTGCAGCCCGGCGGCGACGACTAGCCGGGGTTCTCCTGCGAGGAGGAATGCGGGGGCAACCGGCTGGATTTCGATCACCGCCGCCGCCCCTTCGGGGTGGCGCAGGTCCGACAGTTTCCGGTAGCAGTCATCCGTCACCCGGAGAACCTCGATCTTGCGCTGCCGGGCCAGGTCTTCGATCTTCTCCCCTTCGGGGGTGGATTGCAGGCACTCCGAGAGGACCAGCGTGCGTACGTTCGCGTGGAGGAGCGCTTCCTTCACCGGCCGCAGTCCTTCCACCAGGGAAAGTCCGGTCTCCCGGCGGGTCCGGCTCTGGTGGAGTGCGGCCAGGGCCTTGATCCGGGGGTTCTGTCGACTGGTTATCATAGCGTATTATTAAAAATCCTCGCCTCGGCCCCTTTAAAAAGCAAATATCGAATATTGAATAACGAATATCGAATCTCGAAGGTTCGCGTTGCTCCGACTCGGATACTTCGATATTCGTTATTCGATATTCTGCGGTTCGTTATTCGTTTTTCTCAATCTCGACTTCCTTCGTTTGCGTTCAACGTTCGAAGTTCGATATTCAATTATTTTCGGTTGCTGATTACCGATTACCGATCACTGATTGATGACTGATCACTGCTCACTGTCTTTGTCAGGCCAGATACTCACTGATAATTTCCGCACAGACCCGGGCCCCGGTGAGATCGATCGGAGGATACTCGTCCGGCGTCTCCAGAAGCCGGTACAGTTCCTCCCGGATCTCTCCCCGCAGCAATTTTTCCGGTGAGACAAAAGCCGAGGGGAGGTATTTTTTTACCCCTTCGACCAGGATCGGGTATTCCCGGAACTCGCCCCGTGAAGTGTAGAGCATTTTGGTCCGGTTGGCGATGCACTCGGAAAGAATGCCGTAGCCGGGCTTGGTGACGACCACGTCGGCGGCGCTCACCAGGTCGGGATAGCCGAGTTTGAGCGCGCCGAGTTCCTCCCGTTTGACATTTCGTATCCCCGGCAGCTCGAAACCGATTCGCTCGCTGGCCAGCCAGAGGCAGCCCTTGATCTCGACCAGCTTCCGATAATATTTCTCTCCGAGGCTGAAACCGCCGAAGGAGAGGATGACGAGCGGCCGCCCGGGAGGGAGGGAGAGGAGTGCCCTGACTTCATCTGCCGGGCGTCTGGCCTGCCGGGCGACCAGGGGGATGTCCCGGGTTTTCCGGAAGGCGGCCATCTCCCCCGAGAAGGGGAGGCGGAGGAGGACCCCGGCTTTCCGGTAGCTCTCCCGGATGGAGTGAAGAAGATGGCGGTAGCCGGGATAGCGTTCCGCATAGGGTTCGTAGATCCAGTCCCAGCTGAAATTGGCGATCCCCAGCGACGGGATGCCGGCCTCTCCGGCCGCGTCAAAGGCCGGCGGCGGGATGTCTCCGATCACCAGGCGGGCCTTTTCCTCTCGCAGGAACCGCGCTTCGGCGGCGACCCACCGGTCCCCTCCGGCCAGGAAGCCGGCATATCTCTTCAGGCTCCGGAACGGGTCCAGGTTGAGGCTGTCGGACTGGACCACCCCGGTGTCGCATTCGAGGGGGTAAAAGGAGAAATCCCCCTCGATCTGTTCCCGGTAGAACCACTCGGGGGCGGAGGTCTTCACGATCACCCTGGCCCCGGCCGGCCCCCGGAGGAGTTCATTGATGACGACCGCCATCCGGGATGAGTGGCCGAAACCGTGGCCGGAAATGTAAAAAACTATCGTCTGCATCATCTTTGATTGATTGCAATTAATGATTTGAATTGGAATTGATATATGGAGTCAGAATGGAGTATTGGAGTAGTGGAGTACTGGAGTAGTGGGGAAGTGTCACATCCTGATTTAAAGTTGTCACTTTTTACCGGTTAAAACGTCGTCATACTAAGATCCCTGCCGCTTTATGCGGCAGGTGAATCAATTCTTAGGCTATCAAATTATAGCAGCTCAGAACTTTCTCCCCTGCCGCGTAAAGCGGCAGGGGCCGTGTTGGGTTTTGTCCCATTCAATTAGCTTAGCGAACTTTCATTCCCCGGGGATAAACCCCGGGGGGATGTGTTTTATCTGTGACAACTTATATCAGGACGGCACCGGTTCGTTCGACGTTCGACCCGCCGCCGCCCTGCGGGCTATGGCGGGTACATGTTCGATATCCAGTTATTTTTCAACCTTCTCCCCTTTGTGGGAGAGGGTGGCCGAACGAAGTGAGGCCGGGTGAGGGGGCTGGTGCTCCCGGATCGGGGCACTATGCGCTATGCTCC
>JAZDIV010000022.1:0-40374 GCA_043804695.1 PVC group bacterium
AGAGCATACTGGGTGGGGATTAGGGAATGGGGATTGGGGATTAGGGAATAGGCTTCCAATCCCCATTCCCTAATCCTCACCTAGTATTTCTTCCGCAGATGGGAAGGGGGGATGCTGAGGATTTTACGGTACTTGGCCACCGTTCTCCGGGCCAGCGTGATATCCTGCTTGGATAGTTTTTCGACAATCTCCTGATCGCTCAGGGGCCGGCGGGGTTCCTCGTCTTTGACCATCTGCTCGATGATCCGCTTCAAATTATGCGAGGAGATGTCATCGCCGGAGGTGGTCGGCGTTCCGCTGGTGAAGAAGTACCGGAGAGGAAACGTGCCCCGGGGGGTCTGGATATACTTGTTCGCGACCGCCCGGCTGACCGTCGATTCGTGGATCCCGACGACCGGCGCGATCTCGGTCATCTTGAGGGGTCGGAGGAAGGCGATCCCCTTGTCGAGAAACTCCCTCTGCCGCCGGACGATCTCCTTCGTGAGCTTGTAGAGTGTCTCCTGGCGGAGCCGGATGTTCTTGATCAGCCAGAGGCCGCCCCGGAGTTTCTCCCGGATGTACTCCCTGGTCTTCTCCGGTGTCGCCGGGTCGTCGAGCAGCCGCCGGTACCGGCTGCTGATCCGGAGCCGGGGCGTGTATTCCCGGTTAAAAATGATCCGGTATTCGCCGTCATCTTTTTCCAGGTAGATATCCGGCGTGACATACCGGGTTTCGTCGGCGCTGAAGACCCTCCCCGGTTTTGGGTCCAGGGTGGCGATAAACTCGGCCGCCTGCCGGACCCGTTCCGGGGTTGTCTTCAGAGTCCGCGCGATCCGGGGATACCTGTTCGCCGCCAGCTCATCCATGAACCGGCTGATGATCTCGCGGGCCAGGGGGTCGGCCCCCTCCCGGCTCTTGAACTGGAGGAGGAGGCATTCCCGCAGGTCGCGGGCGCCGACTCCCGGCGGGTGAAACGTCCGGATCAAACTCAGCACCCCGGACGCCTCCTCAACGCCGGTCCCGGTTTCCCGGGCGATCTCTTCCAGCGATTCGGTGAGATAGCCGTTCTCGTCAATGTTGCCGATGATGACTTCTCCCACCGCTTTTTCCCGGTCCGAGACCACGGAGGTGTTGAGCTGCATCAAGAGATGCTCGGAGAGGGTATCGCTCCGGGAGATCGAGTTCTCCAGAAAACGCTGCGTCTCCTCGTCGAGGGCGTGATACCGGGCCCGGGCGGAACTCCGGTCCTGGAAGAAGTACTCCTTCCATTCATCGTTCAGAGCGGACAGGCGGTCGATCTCCGCCTCGAGCTCCAATTCATCGACGCCTTTCTCGGCCGGAGCATCATCGAGAACCCCCGGGACGGGTTTCTCCTGCTCGATCGAATCTTCCAGGAGCGGGTTCTGGACCATCTCGTCCTGGATGATGGTCCTCAACTCTTGGAGAGGCACCTGGAGGAGGAAGATGGCCTGCTGCATCTGCGGCGAGAGGACCATCCGCTGTTCCATCCGGGCGAGCTGTTGAAGCGTTAATGCCATAATTTTTACTCTGTAAAAATTATTGTGTTTTTAATTGCCCGCATGATTTTTCAAAGTGCTGAAGTTCTTAATTTCAAGATCAGCCCAGATATTAATATAATCATAAAAGTGCTGATAGTCAAATCAATCGTATTTAAGATCTGTCTTCTTGCTAACCGGGAAGGGATCGTCTATCATCGTCAGGAGAAGTCGGTAGTTTTTTCTGGATTGCTTTAACAAAGCCATGATAGTCTTTGTTCAAAACTAAATTAGCGACCAGAGGAGCTAATTTATGTCACTGAAAGTCTGCGTTCTGGCCAGCGGAAGCCAGGGGAACTGCACCTTTATTGCAACCTCCTCCACCCGGATCCTGATCGACGCGGGGCTGAGCGGACGGAGGACCATTGAACGGCTCGCCCAGCTGCGGGTGGCGGTGGAGGAGATTGACGCCATTCTGGTCGGCCACGAGCACGCCGACCACGTCCGGGGGCTGCCGGCTCTGGCCGGGAAGTACGCCCGGCCGGTTTATCTGAACCGGGCGACCGCGGACGCCGCCGTGGCCGCGCTGGAAAAAGCCGCCACCGTCAGGATCTTCACCAACGGCCAGTCCTGGGAGATCGGCGACCTCACCGTCCTCCCCTTCTCGGTCTTCCACGACGCGCAGGACCCGGTCGGGTTCGTGATCAGGCAGGGTCCGCACGCGGTGACGGTGGCCACCGACCTGGGGACGCCCACCCGCCTGGTCAGGGAACGGCTGCGGGGCTCCCGGGTGGTCATCCTGGAGGCGAACCACGACCCGGCCCTGCTGATGAACGGCAACCGTCCCTGGAGCCTGAAGCAGCGCATCAAAAGCAGCCAGGGGCATCTTTCCAACGAGGACGCGGCTGATCTTCTGGCCGAGGAAACCGACGCTTCCCTGACCGATATCTTCCTGGCCCATCTCAGCCGGGACTGCAATTGCCCGGAGTCCGCCCGGAGGGTGGTGACGGAGCGGCTCCGGAAAGCGGGGAAGCCGGCGGTCCGCGTCCGTCTCACCTACCCGGACCGGATCAGCGACGTGGTGGAGGTCGGGGATGAACCCACCTCCGATTCTATGGTCCAGGATAGTGTACCAACCGTCAGGCAACTCGGGTTAAATTTTTAACAATAAATTAGCGCCTCCGGCGCTAATTTAGTTTTTTACTGGTTTAGCATTAATAGTTCTGCTTAAATAGGCCCTGTTCGAAAAGGTCTTCGAGCAGGAAATTCTAAATCCTAATATCGAAATCCTAAATAAATCCAAAATCCAAATGACCAAATATCCAAATATCGCGATGCCTGGGGAAATTGTTTTGAATTTATGATTTTGGTCATTTGATATTATTTAGGATTTAGGATTTAGGTATTATAATTTTAGAGCTTACGAGCTTTTCGAGTAAGCTCTATCCAAGGGCATTAGCCCTGGTTCATTGCAAATAAAGGAAACATCATGGCCGGAGTGCGGGTAGAGAATGTCAGGAAGGTGTATCCGGGCGGGGTGGTCGCGGTCCACCGGGCCAGCCTCGAGATCCGGGACCGGGAATTCATGGTGCTGGTGGGGCCGTCGGGCTGCGGGAAGTCAACCTTCCTGCGGATGATCGCCGGGCTGGAGACCATCACCGAAGGCGAGATCTACATCGGCGGCCGGCTGGTCAACGACCTTCCCCCCAAGGACCGGAACATCGCCATGGTCTTCCAGAACTACGCCCTCTATCCGCACATGACCGTCCGCCAGAACCTGGCCTTCGGACTCAAGCTCCGCCGGACCCCCGCCGCCGAGGTCCAGCAGAGGGTGCAGGCCGCCGCCGAGATCCTCGAGATCCCCCAGCTCCTCGACCGGAAACCGAAACAGCTCTCCGGCGGCCAGCGTCAGCGGGTGGCGGTGGGCCGGGCCATCGTCCGGAACCCCGATGTCTTTCTCTTCGACGAACCGCTCTCCAACCTCGACGCCAAGCTCCGGGTCCAGATGCGGGCCGAGATCAGCAAGCTCCACCGGAAGCTCGACGCGACGATGATCTATGTCACCCACGACCAGACCGCGGCGATGACGATGGGAGACCGGATCGTGGTCCTGAAGGACGGCGTTATCCACCAGGTCGCCCCCCCGATCGAGCTCTACCGCCGCCCGGTCGACCGCTTTGTCGCCGGTTTCATCGGGTCCCCCCCCATGAACTTCATCCGGGGGAAGATCGGGGAGGAAGGAGGGAGGCTTTATTTCGACGAAGGCGGATTCCGGGTCCGGCCCGTCCCCGAACAGGCCGGGGTCCTGGCGCCCTTCCGGGGGAGGGAGATCGTCTTCGGAATCCGCCCCGAAGACGTGCACCAGCAGAAGTACGCCCCCGACGGTTGCCCGGAGAGCCATCTGGTCGCGGCGGTGGAGGAGGTGGAACCGCTGGGGGCCGAGATGTTTGTGCACTTCTCGGCGGGGTCGGCCCGCTTTGTGGGGCGGATCGTCATCCGGGACTATATCCATATCGGCGAGAGCATTGACCTGGTCTTCGACATGAGTAAGGCTCATTTTTTCGATCCCGAGAGCGGGAAGACGGTTGGATAGATAAATATCTGATAACAAAGTGAACTAATCTGCTTTTTCGGCATTTTAATTGCATAATTATGGTACTGTTTGTAAGATGAATTTTCGCATCTGTGTATAGCCATGAGGCCACGGGCGGTCACACAATAATCCGGCCAAAATTACCGTTATGGCATGAACTGCTGGATGTATACTAACCCCATAATCATCATCAATCTGTGTTCATTGTAGTAAAGGTGATTAATATATAAATTTACGAAGCGAGCTAATTTATAAAGGAGACCGACCATGGCGGAAGAAAGACCTCGGGAAGAACAGGGAAGGATGTCGGGCCAGGAAGGCTACGGAGCGGAAAAATCGTTCGGGCCGGACTCGGGGCTGGAGCCGCCGCTGAAGCCGATCGACCAGGCGGACCTCTCCGAGGAGAAGGGTGTCCGGGAGTTCCCCGACGAGACGCTCTGCCCCAGCTGCGGCCGTTTCGTGGGGGCGTACGAGAAGTGTCCCTACTGCGGAGCCGAGTTAAAAAAAAGGATGTCGCTGATCATGTGGAAACGGATCGCGGTCTTCGGGACGCTTCTGGGGTTGGGCATCATGTGGTTCGCGGCCACCCGGATGGAGCCGGCCAAGATCCAGATCGGAGAGATCCAGGAGACCTATAACAACGCCCAGGTCACCATCCAGGGGGTGGTGATCGGACGCAGACTGGATGAGGACAAGGGAAGTATCACCCTGGTTATCGCCGATAAGAGCGGGTCGATCCAGGCCCGGAGTTTCAGCGCCCTGCCGAAGTTCAAAGAACTTGGGAATATCCCCAAGGTCGGGGATTTAATCTCGACGGTCGGAACCATCGGGGTCGATGCCGTCTACGGCACCTCTCTCAATCTGGGCCTGCCGCACCGGCTGAAGATATTGGAGTCCAAGCCGCCGGAGGAGATCGAGATCTCCAAGCTCAGAAAGGCCAACGTCAACACCACCGCGACAGTGGCGGGAATGGTGAAGTACCCTCCCCGTTTCGGGAAGGCCACCATCACCGACGGGGTGAACGACCTGGTCGTCTCTCTTGATCCGAGAAACCTGGGAGAGGAGATCCCCGAATTCAAGACCGGGGAGGGGGTCGAGGTGACCGGCGTGATCATCAGCGGGATGGAAGGCTACACCATTATCCCGGGGACCGTCGAGGATATCAAGCCGGCAGAGGAGGTTGCCGTGGGCATCTCCCAGAAGAAGATCAGCGAGATCACCATGGCGGACCTGGGCGAGCTGGTGGAAGTCGAGGGGAAGGTGGTTAAATTCAAGGCCTTCAAGACGGGCGGCGGCGCGGCCACCATATCGGACGATACCGGATCCATCGAGCTCGGGCCGCTCTTCGCCAGCGTCTTCGACAAAATTCCCGACAGCCATAAGCTGAAGATTCCCGGGACCCGGGTCAAGGCCAAGGGAACGGTTGCCCAGTTCCGGGGCAGCCTTCAGGTGAACCCGGGCAGCGCCGAGAATGTAACCATTATCGCACCTGAAAAGAAACCGTAATCATTAACCCGATTTATTCCCGCCTGCGGCAGGCAGGCATAAATCGGGTTAATTTTGAACAATGACAGAGATTAAAGAACGGCAACGCGAGAACATATTGATTTTATCGAATTCTTCTGCAATGAGTTCCGGTCAGAGATCTTATTCGGGAGGCACTGTTAACCCGGAAGAATAACACGTTGTCCTTTCGGGGAAGAAAAACAGTGTACTGTTGCCTTATTAACAAGATTGCTAACCGTAATACTTTGAACGATTAATAGGTAGCCCGGATTATTATGAAAATTTTCAATTTTCATAATAATCCGGGTTAAAGAGGACCGGACCATGGAACACTGGATAATATTATTATTATACGGACTGGCTGGGACACTCCTGGGAGGCTTCCTCTTTGTTGTCCCTTCGATTCATTTCCTGAACTTCTCCGGGGTGATCATCGCGCTCTGGGGTCACTACCACGGGCTCTTCCCGGCGGACGCGCCGCTGACGCTCTTCGCCTTCTTCATGGGGATGGTGGTCTCCTTCGGGATCATGAATACCATCCCCTCGATGTTCTTAGGAGCGCCGGATGAATCGGCCGTCTTCGTGGTCCTCCCGGGAGCCAAGTACATGCTCCAGGGGAAGGGATATGAAGCGTCCATGCTGACCGGCATCGGGGGACTGCTGGGGATCTTATTCCTGGCCTTGATCACCCCCTTCTTCTTCTTCGGGCTCCCCAAGCTCCACGTGATCCTGGGACCGCACATGCACTGGATCCTGGGGCTGATCATTGTCTACATGCTGATGAGCGAGTGGCCCAAGGGGACCGGGAAGGGCGAGACCTGGTGGATAAAGTTAAAGGGCGCCTGGGCCAACCTCTTCGCGGGGTTGGCGACCTTCGGCCTCTCCGCCTTCATGGGCTTCCTCATCTTCAACCGGACGATGGTCCCGGCCAAGATGGGCTTCCAGGGGCTGCTCCCGATCTTCGTGGGGCTCTTCGCCGTCTCCAGCCTGATCTCCGCCATCCTCTCCAAGCAGAAGATTCCCCACCAGCACATCAGTAACGATATCGATCTCGACTACAAGACGATGTGGAAGGGATGGATGCCGGGCTGTATCGGGGGATTCCTGGCCGCCTACCTCCCTGGGGTTACCGGGGGGATCGGGGGCTTGATCGCGGGCCATGCCTGCGCCCAGCGGGACGACCGGATCTTCGTGATGAGCCAGGGGGTCTCCAAGGTGGTCTATTACACCGGCCAGTTCCTCCTCTTCTTTATCCCTTCTTACTTCTTTCTTAAGGGGGGATTGAAACGAGGGGGAATGGCGATCAATCTCGGTCCGTTCTACAAGCCGACGCTCCTGCAGGAGTATGTCTTTATCTTCGGGGTGGTGGTGATGGCGGCCTGTATTTCGTTCCTCCTCCTCTCCTTCAACTCGAAGTGGATCATCAAGCTGATCGCCAGAGTTCCCTACCAGAAGCTCTCCTACGCGTCCCTGGCAATCGTGGTGGTGATGGTCTTCTTCATGCCCGCGATGTTAGAAGGGACGATCAACGGGGCGACTCTGATGAGCGGGCTCCAGGTAATTGGGATCATGTGCGTCAGTACCTGCCTGGGCCTGCTCCCGATCTTTTACCACTGCCGCCGTTCCAACTGCATGGCGGTGATCATTGTTCCGATCTGTATCAGCATGTCCGGCTATGGCCCGGCTCTCGCCGGTTTCCTGGGCCTTACTTAAAATTCATCCCGCCGCCCTTTCAGGGCGGCGGGATGAATTTTAAGTAGTGGGATTAAAGTGGGTTGGGAAGAGTAAAATAATAATCGGATAATAGTAATTAATGGTTAGAAGAACCCAAGGTACCACGCCTAAATTATTTGATTTAGCTTATGATATAACCTGGATCAGGAAATCATGAGGGGTAGTAATATCGTTTGGAAGTAACGGATCTATTACGTACATAAACAGAATATTTTTCCCGAAAGGGAAAAATACTCACTATTTTTTCCGGAGGAAAAAATAAAATGAAAGGACTGACGCACTTTATGTCCGGCGCCGCGGTGGCCTCCTTCTTCCTCCCCGCCGTCAAGATGGCGGGGGCGGACCGGATCGGCGGCGCCTCCTCCTTCATCCTTTGCCTGGGGGGACTCTTCGGGATCATGCCCGATACGATGGATTTCAAAATGGGGCAGTTCTTCACCAAGTCGGAGTACGAGATCGATCCCGACCCGATGGACCCGGACCCCCAGATGATGGCGGAAGGACTGGGAAAAGCTCTTGATGATGCCTATGAAAACAACCGGATGGTCAAGGCCCAGATGTACCCGATGCGCCTGGGGGCCGACCTCTGGCGGCAGTATGTGATCAACTTCGACGGGGAGACCAACGAGGTCGTGATCGTGATCAACGAGATCGTGACCACCTCCCAGGTCCCGCTGCTCGGAACGGAACCGCCCCCCCAAAAACGGATCGGGCGGTACAAGATCAAGGGGAAATTCAACATCACTCACGCCCGCCCGTCGGTGGTCGATATCATGAGCGGGCCGATGTACGGTTTCTTCAAGAACGATGAGGGGAAGATGGAGATCGAGTTCCTCCCCTGGCACCGGACCTGGAGCCACAGCTACGTCCTGGGCCTCTTCCTGGCGGTCCCGGTCTGGCTGATCGCCTCGCTTTTGGCCGGCTGGCACATCGGCTGGCTCTACGGGCTGATCGCCTTCCTCGGGTTCTCCGTCCACCTGACCGAGGACCTGACCGGCCACATGGGGGGGAGTCTCCTCTGGCCGTTCGTCAAGCCTCGCTGCAACGGCCTCAACCTCTTCAAGGCCAGCAACCCCCACGCCAACTTCAGCATCGACTATACGGCGGTGGTCCTGATCCTCTTCAATCTCAACCGCTTCGCGCCGACGCCGATCTACACCCTCTCCCCATTTAAGTACTTTCTCTATTGCCTGATCCTACCCCTGGCCGGCTACTTCTCGATTGTAAAGATCTTCGGCGAGAAGGGGAAGAAGAAGAAAGCCGGTGTGATAGCGATGGAGAAGGCGCTGGCCCGGGAGGAGCTGGAGTACGAAGCGCAGGAGAGCATGGCCGGCGACATGTAATTCCACATTTACGAACCCCGATTCGGGGCTCGTAAATGTGAAAATTCGGCCCCGGAGGCCGGGCATTGAAGGTTCGACGTTCATTCTTCCTCCGATAGTGACGCCCCGGCATTTTATCCGCCGTCCGCCGGGGTTCCGTATTCGACGTCGGCTTTTCGATTCTGGACGTTTTTCCCTTTCCTGTCTTCCCCCCCTTTTCCCTCCGTCTCCCGGTTATCGTCCCCGGATTGACAACCGGACGGGTGATCTTTAAGATAAAAAAATGTTTTCTGTCGCCCCCTCCGGGATAATCGATGATAATATTTCAGTTTAACCGGATAAATCAGCGAGCCCCGATTCCATCGAGGCAAGCGAATTTAAATATTGAACGCGATGCACGGGAACGAGTCTAAAAAAGTGGCTGAGAGGCAGGATGATTTCGCTCTGGTCGGCGCCGCCCGGAAAAACGACCCCGACGCGTTCGGCGAGCTGGTGCGGAAGTATCAGAGGAAGATTTATTCTCTTGCCTACAGCATGGTCGGCAACCACAGTGACGCCGACGACCTGGCCCAGGAGATATTTTTAAAGACATTCCGGAATATTAAAAAGTTCCGATTCAAATCAAGTTTCTACACATGGCTTTACCGGATTGCCGTCAATACGATTATCACCCGCCGGAAGAAACTGCGGGGAGACACTCATCTGGAGCTGAGGCCCCAGTTACTGGATGTCGAGGGAAGCCATTACCTGTCCTCCCGCCTGGGCGGGGAAAAAGGGGACAGAACAGCGGGTAACCAGGAGTTGAAGAAAGATATCCGGAGAGCGATCGATACTCTTCCCGAGAAGCAGAGAACGGTGGTGATCATGCATGATATCGAAGGACTCCCCCATAACGAGATCGCCCGCGTTCTCTCCTGTTCCGAAGGGACTGTCCGTTCCCGGCTGCATTACGCGCGCCGGAGCCTTCAGGAGGAATTAGCCGGCTGGCTGGATTAATAGAACTTAGCGCTTCGCGCTAACTTCGTAGCGGCGACCTTCAGGTCGCCACTATCTGGCAGCCTAAAGAGGCTGTCCGACAATTGGCATTTTTGCAAATTTCGCGGTCATTGCGAGGAGCGAAGCGACGAAGCAATCTTAACCAATTGGGATATAGCTTATTCTGATCACGCTTTTAGATCGCTTCGCCCCTCCGGGGCTCGCGATGACACTTTAGGGGTTGTCGGACAGCCTCTGAAGACTGCCGCTACGACCGGGGAGGGGTTTTTCAACCCCGATCCAGTCAGTTCGTGGAATCGGGCTTATAAAGCCCTCCCACAACACGATTATTGGAAATTCCAGATGTTTCAATGCTATAATTAACGCTCCGGATAATATATAGTATTATTTTTACTGCGTAAAATAATAGTTATGAAATATATAGATTTAGAATCCTGGCCGCGGGGGGAGCACTTCCGTTTCTTCAGCAGGATGGATTATCCCCATTTCAACATCTGCGCCGAAGTGGATATCACCGGATTCTTCGGCTTCCTGAAAGAAAACGGCCTTCCCTTCTTCTCCGCCGCACTCTATCTCTCTTCCCGAGCGGTCAACGAAGTCCGGGAATTCCGCTGCCGGATCCGGGACGGGAAAGTGGTCGAGCACGAGAAGGTCGATCCCGCGATAACGGTGCTGGGGAAGGAAGGGGTTTTCGGCTACTGCACGATCGGGTATCACCCGGAGGCGCGGACGTTCATGGCGGAAGCGGCCGCCGTGATCGCGGAAGCGAAAGAGAACCCCACCATCGCCGAGGACCCGGCCCGGGACGACGTCATCTACTACACCTCGATCCCCTGGGTCTCGTTCACCAGCCTCAGCCACCCGATCAACCTCCACCCGGTTGATTCCATCCCCCGGATCGCCTGGGGAAAGTACTTCAATGCGGGCGGCCGCCGCCTCCTCCCGTACTCGGTGCAGGTGCACCACGCTTTAGCGGACGGGCTTCACGTCGGGAGGCATTTCGAGCTCTTCCAGAAACTGCTCGACCGCCCGGAAATTTTGATTGCCTGATCTGCTGCCTCCCTCAAAATCCATTTAAGCAGAGTCATTCCTCTGGGAAAAATGATGTAAAACCACCAACGACACGCTTGTGCGCCGAAGCGCTACAGCGCGCCGGCACGAAGTCCACGAGGGATAATAAGAAAGATATTAATTCTTTATGTATTCAATATATCTTCGTGATCTTCGTAATTTTATTATTTGTTAGCTTTCCTCGGCTTTCACCTCGTGGCCGCCGAACTGGCCGCGGAGGGCGGCCAGGAGTTTCTCGGCAAAGGGCGCGGCATCCCGGGAGCGGAAGCGGCGCTGCAGGGCGAGGGTGATGCAGGGGATGGCGCAGCCCAGATCGACCGCCTCGCTCACCGTCCAGCGTCCTTCCCCGGAATCGGGCACCTGGGCGGCGATGCCCTCCAGATCGGGGTTCTCCGCCAGTCCCCCGGCGATCAAATCGAGCAGCCATGATCTAACCACGCTCCCGGTCCGCCAGATCTCGGCCACCCGGGCCAGGTCGAGATTGAAGTCCGTCTTCCGGCGCATCAGCTCGAACCCCTCAGCGTAGGCTTCCATCAGGCCGTATTCGATCCCATTGTGGATCATCTTCACGAAATGCCCCGCCCCGGAGGGCCCGACCATTCCCCAGCCGGTGTCGGGCGCGGGGGCCAGCGTCCGGAAAACCGGCCGGAGGCGCTCCGCTGCCTCCCCGTCGCCTCCGATCATCAGACAGTAGCCTGCGGTTCGCCCACCGATTCCCCCGCTGGTCCCCGCGTCGATCAAAAGGATCCCTTTTTCAGCCAGGACTTCGGCCCGGCGGACGGTGTCCCGGTACCAGGAGTTTCCGCCGTCAACAATGACATCGCCGGGAGATAAAAGCCCGGACAAATCGTTCAGGATGCGTCCGGTCGGCTCTCCGGCCGGGACCATCACCCAGGCGGCCCGGGGTGGAGAAAGTTTTTTGGCGATCTCCTCCAGGGTGTGGGCTCCTTTCGCCCCTTCGGCTTCCGCCGCCCGGACGGCGGCGGGATTCTTGTCATGGACGACCACCCGGTGCCCTCCTTTCAGAAGGCGGGAGACCATGCCGGCGCCCATCTTGCCCAGCCCGATCATCGCGATTTCCATCTTTAGCTTCCTCCCGAAGAGTAACCTGCGGGGGGCCCCATCAACACCAGCCCCCGGGTTCCCTGTTTGCCCCGGCCGGAAGACCGGGCCGGTTTGGATAAATGCAGGACCGTCTTTATTTTGTCGGGGTCTCCCGGCGCGCCCGCCAGATATCCATCAGCCGCCTGATCGCCCCACGAGGATCGGCCGTCTCCATGATCGGGCGGACGGCGGCGAAATTGACCGCGCCCCGGTCGAGCACCTGCCGGAGATTCCCCTCATTGATCCCCCCGATCGCGACCGCGGTCAGGGGGTTCCCGCGGATGATCTCCCCCATCCGTTCCAACCCCAGGACCGGATCGGGCCGGTTCTTGGTCGGCGTCGGGAAGACCGGGCCGATGCCGATGTAATCGGGGTCCAGACGGATCGCAGACTCGGCCTGGGTTTCGTTATGGGTGGAGAGGCCGAAGATTTTACCGGGGACAGCCCAGAGTTTCCGGGCTTCGGGGAGCGGCGGATCTTCCTGCCCCAGGTGCACACCGTCGGCGTCGACCTCGGCCGCGATCCCGGGATCGTCGTTGATAATCAGCCGGGTCATTGTGCCGGCGGTGATCTCCCGGAGCCGGCGGGCGATCTCGACTATCTCGGGCCGGGGGGCGTTTTTCACGCGGAGCTGAAGAAAACGGATCCCTTCGGCCAACGCCGCTTCCGCACATTTCCCGTACCCGGCGACCGGATCGGTCAGGATGACGTATAGGCCGAAAGCTTCTTTCATGGCCGCGGAGAAAGTTCGGTTAGCCCGGATTATTCATGAAAATTGAAAATTTTCATGAATAATCCGGGCTATGAGCTATCGTTCAACACGTTACACATAGTAATCCAGGGTAGGTGTCTTCAGCAGACTGTTTTTTCTTATCCGGCCGGCCAACATTTTTACCTGCCCGCTATGAGGGCGATCTCCACGAGAACATCCCGCGGCAGCCGCGCCGCCTCGACTGTGGTCCTCGCCGGCGGGTTCACGGGGAAGTAGGCGGCGTACACGGCGTTGAACTTCGGAATTAAATCCTCACTTTTGCCGCGCCGCTGCACGGCATTCACCAGCATAAATACCGGCGGAATGCTGACAATCAGCACGGAATCACCCGGAATTCCGGAATTATGTACGATGTCCCCGGAATTCCTCCAGGATCAGGCCGGCGACTTTTCGGCCGCTCTTCAGCATCCCCCCGAAGATAGGACCCATCCGGAAGCCGCCGCTGACGTTATTCGCCGCCATCCCGGAGACGTAGAGCCCGGGGTAGAGCATCTTAGTGTCCGCGACCGTGGACTCTTCCCCTTTCTCGACCCACATCGGCCGCTCGCCCATGATCCCGCCGGACTCGGTGTCGATCCTGATCCCGGCTTTCCGGGTCGCCAGTTCGGCGATCTCGCTGGGATGGCCGGTGCCGTCGAGGACGACCCGGGCCATCATCACCAGGGGATCGACGTGCATCTCGAGCCGCCTGACCGGATTCCAGAGGATGACCACGCCGCCTACCCGGTTGTCCTTGAAGACGATGTCCTCGACGCTGATCGCGTTGAATAAAGTTGCCCCGGCCCGGCAGGCTCCGAAGATCAGGCCACTGGCCAGTTCCACCGCGTCGACCGTGAAGTGGCCGCTATATCCCGGACGGCAGCTCACGCCGAAATCATGCAGGATGGGGAGAGTGTCTTCCGGGACCACCACTTCATTAAAGAGCATCCCGCCGCCCCAGATCCCTCCGCCGGGAGCAAGCTTCCGTTCGAGAACAGCCACCTTCTTCCCGGCGACGGCCAGATCGCGGGCCGCCACCAGTCCGGACGGCCCGGCTCCCACCACCGCCACGTCAACCGTCAGGTTCGCCTGCAGCTTTTCAAAGTACCGCTTGATAATGGCTCCCGTAATCATCTCTTCCATTATTATTTCTCCACGGATTAATTAATGTCTATCCCCCTGCCGCTCCCCCTTTTCAGTCCACAGATTACACAGATTACTCTGATTGTTTCCTCCTCTCCCCCGGCCCCGGTGAAATGCAAATATCGAATATCGAATAATGAATATCGAACTTCGAAGGTTCGCCTTGTCTTGGCTCTTTCACTTCGATATTCGGTGTTCGATATTCTGCGGTTCGTTATTCGCTTTTCCCCGCCTCGCCCCCCTTGATTAAACCGCGAATCTCGTTAATCTACACAAATCTTTTTCCCCCCGCCCTGCCATTGTGGGAGAGGTTTTTAACCTCGATCCGGCTCGCCTGATATCGGGCTTA
The DNA here is from genome assembly GCA_043804695.1 of PVC group bacterium. Taxonomy (GTDB): domain Bacteria; phylum Auribacterota; class Erginobacteria; order Erginobacterales; family Erginobacteraceae; genus CAWGIE01. The sequence continues at coordinate 14,045 of JAZDIV010000022.1, forward strand.
AAAAGCCCTCCCACAGCATCCCTCCGGGGCCCGGCGCCATGCGCTATGCTCTATGCGCTTTGCTCTTCGTTCGATGTTGGACGTTCGATGTTCAGTTTTTATTTTCCCATCGAAACCATTGCCTCAACCGCCGTCAGTGCCCGCCGGCGAATCTCTTCGGATACCGTGACCTCGAACCGCATCTCTTCCAGGGACCAGAGGACTTTTTCCAGAGTGATCTTCTTCATGTTCGGGCAGACGACCAGATCCGAGGCGGGGAAGAACCGCCGGTTGGGGTTATCGCCGTGAAGACGGGTGATCATGTCCACCTCGGTCCCCACGATAAACTCGTCGGCATCCGACGCCCGAACGAACCGTTCCATCCCCGAGGTGGAGAGCACCTCGTCGGCCCGGTCGATCACCTCCGGCGTGCATTCCGGGTGGACCATTATCACCGCCCGGGGATGAAGAGCTTTCTGTTTTTCGATGTCTTCGGGCAGAAGCTTGCGGTGAACCGGGCAGTACCCCGGATACAGGATGAGCCGCCGCCCGGTCTTCCTCATCACGTAGGCGCCGAGGAACTTGTCCGGGGTGAAGATGATCTCCCGGCCGGGGGGGATGGACTCGACCACCTCGACCGCGTTGGCTGACGTACAGCAGATGTCGGTCTCGGCCTTGACCGCGGCGCTGGAGTTGACGTAGGTCACCACCACGGCGCCGGGATGCTCGGCCCTGACCGCCCGCAGATCTTCCGGGGTGATCATGTCGGCCATCGGGCAGCCGGCCTCCGGGTCGGGGATGAGTACGGTTTTCTCCGGAGCCAGGATGGCGGCGGTCTCGGCCATGAAGTGAACCCCGCAGAAGACGATCACCTCCGCGTCGGTGGCGGAGGCCTTCCGGCTCAGCCCCAGGGAGTCTCCCCGGAAATCGGCGATCTCCTGGACTTCTTTGACCTGGTAGTTGTGAGCCAGGATGACGGCGTTATGAGCCTTTTTTAGCTTTTTGATTTTTGCGACAATACTCTGGTCGTTCACCCGCCTCGCCCCCTTATTTTAGCCGTAAAAAGGCGCAGAATACGCAAAAATTCCCTCCACCTCGTCCCCGGCAAAATACAAATATCGAATACCGAATAATGAATATCGAACTTCGAAGTTTCGCCTTGTCTTGGCTTTTTTACTTCGATATTCAGTGTTCGATATTCTGCGGTTCGTTATTCGCTTTTACCTTCTTCCGGTAGTCTTCAATAGCTGCCTTCAGAGCCTCTTCGCCCAGCATTGAGCAGTGCATCTTGGCCGGGGGAAGGCCGTCCAGCGCCGCCGCCACCTCCTTATTGGAGAGGGCGATCGCTTCCTCCAGGGTCTTTCCCTTTGCCAGCTCGGTGACCATGGAACTGGTGGCGATCGCCGCCCCGCAGCCGAAGGTCTGGAATTTGGCGTCGCTGATCCGGCCGTCTTTGACCGTGATGTAGAGTTTCATGACATCCCCGCAGACCGGGTTGCCGACCGTTCCGACCCCGTCCGGGTTCTCGATCTTGCCGACATTGCGGGGGTGGTGGAAATGATCCATCACTTTTTCGCTGTATAAAGAATCGCCGCTCATCGGGTGTCTCCTCCCGTCCCCGTTCCGTCCTGGCTCCCGTCATAAAAAGGTGACATCAGCCGCAGGCGCCGGACGACGGGGATCAGCACCTCCACGGTGCCGAGGATGTCTTCCAGCGTATTCTCGCGCCCCAGCGAGAAACGGATCGACCCCTGGGCCAGCGCGGCCGGCACCCCCATCGCGCTCAAAACATGGGAGGGGGTGAGTTCGCCGGAGGTGCAGGCGGAGCCGGAGGCGGCCGCGATGCCACTCATCTCCAGCCCGAGCAGGATCCCTTCGCCCTCGACGAATTCAAAGCTCATGTTGAGCGTATTGGGGAGGCGCTTGCCCGGTGCGCCGTTGAGTTTGACATGGGAGATCTTCTTCGAAATGTCGCTGCAGAGACGGTCCCGGAGCAGGCGGAGGCGATCCGCTTCGGCGGTCAGTTCCGCCAGGGCCAGTTCGCAGGCCCTCCCGAAGCCGACGATGCCGGCGACGTTTTCGGTCCCCGGCCGCTTTCCCCGCTCGTGATGGCCGCCGTAAGTAAGCGGCTGGAGCCGCACTCCCCTGCGGACATAGAGCGCGCCCACGCCTTTCGGTCCATACACCTTGTGGGCGGAGAGGGCGGCCAGTCCGGCCTCAGTTTTCTCAACCGAGAAGGGGATCTTACCCAGCGCCTGGATGGCGTCGGTGTGGAAGACGACTCCCCGCGCCTTGGCGATCTCGCCGATCTCCTCGACCGGCTGGATGACACCGATCTCGTTGTTGGCGGTCATGACCGTGATCAGAATGGTCTCCGGGCGGATCTCATTTGCCAGTTCTTTCGGGTCAACCAGGCCCTCGCCGCTGACGGGGAGATAAGTAACGGAAAAACCCTCCTTCTCCAGGAACCGGCAGGCGTGGAGGACGGCGTGGTGCTCGATGGCCGAGGTGATGATGTGGTTTCCCCTTTTCCGGTTTGCGAAGGCGACGCCCAGGATGGCCAGGTTATCGGCTTCCGTCCCGCCGCCGGTAAAAACGATCTCTTCCGGTTTCGCCCCGATGGCCGCCGCCACTTTCGCCCGGCCCGCTTCGACCTCTTTCCGGGCGGCGCGCCCGAAGGCATGGATGCTCGAGGGGTTGCCGGTCACCCCCCGGTAGATGGCGAACATCGCCTCCAGTACCTCTTCCCGCACCGGCGTGGTGGCGTTATGATCGAGGTAAACTGTCTTCATTTTTAATCTTGGACCGTTGTTTCAGTCCCCTCCAATATCTACATGCTCCGTAAAACATCATGGAGTAATGGGGTAATGGAGTGATGGAGTGATAGAAGCGAGCCCCATCACTCCATTACTCCACCACTCCATTACCCCGGCTTCTAGAAGTGCATCTCCATCGCCCCCAGCGGGCAGGCGGGGATGCAGAGCTCGCAGCCGATACAGGCGTTCTTGTCAAAACGCACCTTCTGGGTCTCCGGGTCCTTGGTCAGAGCCTCCGTGGGGCAGATGGCGACACAGGCCCCGCAGTCGGTGCACCGGTCCTCGTTCCTGGTCACATCCTGACTGAGCGGCTGCACGGTGATCTTCAGGCTTTTCAGGTATTCGATCGCCTGCTTATAATTTTTATTCTCCCCTTTCAAACCCAGAACCATGATGCCCACCTGGCGGGGCGTGATGTTGGCCCTCAGGATGTTGCATTCCAGGTCGTAGGCTTTCACCAGCCTGCTCATGATCGGCACGCTGACCAGATCTTTCGGAAAATGAAGAACTATCCGCTTGGAAACCATTTTTAACCTCTTGTCCCGGTTAAAACCACGAAGAATACGAAGATGCAAAAGCTGCGTTAACTCCTGCTTCTGATCTTCGTGTGCTTCATGCCTGCGCGCTGAAGCGCTCCGGCGCGCAAGCGTGACCTTCGCAGTTAAGCACCTTCGCAGTTAAGCACCTTCGCTGTTGATTGAATATTTTAATTTATCGGCCGTTCCCGAAGAGAGCGGTACGTATATCCGCTGCCCGACCCCGGGAATTCGGCCACCCTCTCGGTCAGGAAGAACTTCCTGGCCTCGATCCATTCCTTGAGGATGGTCGCGATCTGACGGGCCCGGGGATAGCTGGAGAGGGACGCGGTTGGGACATCCCGATCCCGGAGCCGGATGGTGCCGCTCTTCAGCTGGGCATAGGTGACGCTGCCCAGGTTTCCGTCCCTGCCCTGGGGGTAGTCCCGGCCGTAATCGACAACCCGGGTGGAGAGATCCGCGTCTTTCAGGGCCGCGTACCGGCAGACCTCTTCGCTGATAACCGGTATCGGCACCCCCACCCCGACGACCAGGGTGGCGCCGTAGCCGGTAAAGCTGGCTCCCTTCAGCCACTCCGGGCTCATCTGTTTGAGGTCGCCGATCAGGGCCGCCGTCCCCGCCGGGGCGGCCGGGACACCGCGCTGATCGGTTTCGACCGAAGTGTTGTGCTGGGTTCCCCACCAGGCGACGTATCCCACCCCGCCTCCTAAAAAGATCCTGGTGCCGATCCCGATGGTCCTGAAAAAAGGATCCTTGAGCAGGGGTGAAAGCTGCCCGGCGCTGCAGTAGCTGGCGTTGCCCAGGTTCGGTTTTAATATCCCCATGTAAGTGTAGATGACCCGGTCGGAGCAGTTCACTGCTACATTGTAGTTCTGGTAAATATTGCGCGGGTTGAAGAGAACGGCCTCGTTCAGGTCCTTGATATTAAGCCAGGTGGAGAGTTCCGTCCGGGGATAGCAGTCGGTCCCGTAGGCCCGGGCGATAAAACGGAGATCCTTCCCGGCGACCAGATCTTCGATCACGTGTCCGCCGCCGTAAGCGAAGCGGCCCGGGTAGATCTTGTTCCGGGGATCGCTGTCGGAGAGGGCCCCGGCCCCGATGATGAAGTCGCCCGCGGCCAGGCCGGTATAGACGGGGATGTCGTTGAGGGTGGCATACCCCCCGCCCAGCTTCATCTTCGGCTTCCCCTGCCCGATATTGAAATAGGCCCCGGACGAGCACATGGGGCCCATGGTGCCGGTGGTGACCACGTCGACCTTGGCGGCCGCCGCCCGGACCCCTTTCTCCTCCACCATGCCGATCAGCTCTTCGGCGGTCACGACGACCGCCTTGCCGGCTTTGATCCGCTCATTAATTTCTGCGATCGTCTTGCTCATGTATACATTGACTCCGCAACTGTTTAATATATTCAATACCGGGGCTAACGCCCCGGCCTATTGACTGTCCCTTCGACAAGCTCAGGGCAAGCTGCCCCTTCGGGGCTGTCTTTCGACGTTGGACGTTCGACGTTGGACGTTTGATGTTTGGTTTTCATTCATTGCCGGCTTCCTCATCAGTCCACTCATTTTACGAATGAACACTAATTATTCACCCCGCCGCGCCCCCTTTTCTATCCACAGATTACTCTGATTGTTTTCCCTCTACCACGGTCTCTTGATTAAACCGCGAATCTCGCTAATCTACACAAATCTTTTTCCCCCCGCCCTGCCATTGTGGGAGAGGTTTTTAACCTCGATCCGGCTTGCCTGACATCGGGCTTAAAAAGCCCTCCCACAGCATCCCTCCGGGGCCCGGCGCCATGCGCTATGCTCTATGCGCTTTGCTTTTCGTTCGACGTTGGATGTTGAGCGTTGAATGTTGGACGTTCAGTTTTTTAATTCCTTCGACGTTCAGTTTTTATTCCCCGTTAAACTGCGTCCGATACACCGGGCAGTCGTCTTTGCGGCTGCCGCACTTCCTAACTTCCCAGCACCGTTCCCGCCCCAGCAGGTATTTGACCCCGGCAATGTTCATCTTCTTGACCTGGAGAAGATGACGGATCTCTTTCAGCCTTTCCAAATCACGATATGAGTAGTAGCGGTTCTTTCCCCGCCGCTGCGGCTTGATCAAACCCTTCTTCTCCCAGATCCGGAGCGTGGTCTGGGTGACCCCGATCGTGTCGGCCACGATCCCGATGGTAAAGAGCGGCCGGCGGAAATGCATCCGGGGTGTATGTGCTAAACTCATATCAAGGTGATTTGTAAATGTAGATTACAGGTTGTAATCTATCCCCCGGGGCTGCTTCTGTCAAGACCTGTCCTGGCCAAAAATCCGGAGATAACGCTCGATATTTTCCGGCGTTTCACTTTCCGGCTTTTCCGCCTCCCGTCTCCGGTGAACCGCCGGGGAGTCGATCCGGGCGAGGAAATCAACGGTGCTCATGCGCTGAGGCCGGCGGCCGCGGACGGCCAGTAGGATCTCCCGGTCGTCGGTCACCACAATGATCGATCGGGGGCGGGGATGCCGCTCGATCGTCTCGATGATAAACTGATCGGCGTTGTCGACGTAGATCTCGCTGAAAGCGCCGGTGATCCGCTCCCGCTGGATGGCGGCGCTGCCCCGGCTGTCATAGACGACGGTCACCGAGACCTGCTTGCCGGCGAAGTGAGAGCCGATCCGGTGCCGAAACCGCTCCCGGGCCGCCTCGTCATGCCCGAGGTCGTTTGAAATCAATAGGTTGTATCCGTCGATCAGCCATTCCATAGCCTGCCGCCGTCCGTTGTCCTGTCGGCTTTGAACGGAACGGAGGCGATCTCCCTCACGGCCGCTGAATCCGGTCCGTTCGCATCCGTCCCTGATAGTCGGGTGAAATCTCCCGAGTAATTGATTCTGGATTCGGCTTTATTCCCGGGATTATTCTGTTTCCTGGACCGCCACCCATCCTTCCCGGCCGGGGACCGTTCCCCGCCCCATGATGCCGGCCGGGAGTCCGGCCGGATCGGAGGGGAGGAGCGACCCGAGGGGAGCAAAGGTGATCGGGCGTTCCCGGGCCCTCTCCAGAAACTCCTCGAAAAGCCACCGTTTTCTCATTCCCTCCACCTCGGCATGGATGGCCAGGACAGTGGGCCGGCCGTCCGCCATCAGGGAGAAGAGATATTCGTTATAGGTATGGTCGCTCAGTCCGCCGCCGCCGATCACCTCGTCGTAAGTGGGCAGGGTGACCGGAACCTGGGGGACGGCGCCGGTCCGGCCGTTGACCGCCGGCCGGAAGACGTTTCTTCCCCGGCAGTCACTGGCGTACCGGAGGCGGAGATCCTCTTCGGCCCGGAGCAGGTTATCGGTTCCCTTCCAGCCGGGGGCGGCGAAGCAGTCCGGCTCCCTCCCGATGATATCCCGGATCACCCGGCATCCTTCCCGGATCTCCCCGGCGATCTCCTCCACGCTGAATTTTTGCACGTTCTGCTGCCACCGGTGGTGATCGAGGGCGTGGAGGCCGATCTCGTGGCCGTCCCGGTCGGCCCGCCGGAGAGGCGGGGCGATAATCGCCGCGATATCGGGTCCGGGCCGGAAAGTGCCCCGGAGGAGGATATCCCAGCCGTACAGGCCGGCGGTGTTGCTCCTCAGCATCTTGAGAAAAAACCGCGGCTTCAGAAGCCTCCGGATGTGCCGGCCCATGTTGTCGGCGCCGACGGAGAAAAAGAAAGATGCCCGGATCCCGTTCCGGGCCAGGATATCGAGGAGCACGGGGACGCCGCTCCGGGTGCCGTTGTAAGTATCGGCATCTATCCGTAAGCCAACATTCATAGTACAAATGTTAAAACCACGAACACGAAGGGAAAGAAATGGAGGGGAATATTGGAGTATTGGAGTGTTGGGAACAGAAACTTCTCTCCCCGCCACTCAAATAGTATAATTCCTAACTTTTCGATCGCCGCCTCCCCCGCAATGAACACAGTTCCACGTTAATAGAAACTGACAATGATGATACGAGGATAGAGCAAGATGCAAGGCATCTCCCTTTGGATCATTAGGCATCAAATGGTGCTGTATATAAGCGTCAACGATTTCAGCGATCGGGTCCGGTATGCTCAGAATCGGCAGGTTCGCGATCATATCGAGACATTGTTGCCTTTTGGGATGCTCTTCTCCTGGTTTTATTACATTGAGATTACCACACAGTCTTTTCTGCCGGTAACTTTTTTTAAGTATTTTCCGGCAAGATTTCCCGGCGGTCGGAATGGCTGGGTTTGAAAGCAGAGGCAGATCATTCCAGGCGGCCGATTTGGCTGATTTTGAATCGTTTTTAGGAACTGGTTTTAAGTGCCCGCTGACAGTAAATCGATTTGTCTATGAGTTTTTGCTGATTTTGGGACGCATGGTGATTGTAACTCATTGCTGTTTATGGAAATCCGCCAAAGTGGTGCATGATGCACCACTTTCCATTTAAGCGTTTAGATCGGTTGAATTCAGGTTTGGTTTTCTTAGAAGCCTGGTTTTGAGGCCAAAAATGTGGTTTTAAGCCCTATTATGAGGGGATATTTATAGGCAACTTCTTAAGATTCATTTAGTTTCGTAGGTCCGACCCGGTTTATAACCCGGTTTATATCTACTTTGAGTCTTTCGGAGGCTTCACGGAGGAAGAAGTCCAGGGTTGATCGGATAGCCTCTTCCAGGGGGATTTTCGGATTCCAGTCGAGTTTTTTCCTCGCGTTCCGGATCGAGGGCTTGCGGAAAACGACGTCCTGGTATCCGCCCTTCCCGTAGTATCGTCCGCTTTCCACCGATATCATCCCGGCGGGAGGAGGGAAGAGATTTCTCAACGGGTGTTCCTCGAACTGGACGGTCAGGATCCCGGCCAGTTCCCGGATGCTGGCCTCGTTCCCGGGATTTCCGATGTTGAAAATCTCCCCGGAGGCGCGGTGGTTTTTATTCTCGATGATCCGGTAGAGGCAGTCGATGCCGTCCCGGACATCGGTAAAGCAGCGCTTCTGTTCCCCGCCGTCAACCAGCTGAATCGGCGTCCCCGTGACCAGGTTCAGGATCAGCTGGGTTATCGCCCGGGAACTACCGATCCGGGCGGAGTCCAGGCTGTCCAGCCGGGGACCCAGCCAGTTGAAGGGGCGGAAGAGCGTGAACCGGAGGCCTTCCTTGGCTCCGTACGCCCAAATCACCCGGTCGAGAAGCTGCTTGCTGCAGCTGTATATCCAGCGTTGCATCCGAATCGGCCCGGTCACCAGGTTGCTCCGGGTCTCATCGAACTCCCGGTCCGGACACATCCCGTACACTTCCGAGGTGGAGGGGAAGACCAGTCTCTTCTTGAATCTCGCGCAGTAGCGGACGATTCTCAGGTTTTCCTCGAAATCAAGCGTGAAGACCCGGAGGGGATTGCGCACGTATTCAATCGGGGTCGCGATCGCGACCAGGGGAAGGATGACATCGCATTTCCGCACGTGGTATTCAATCCATTCCCGGTTGATGCTGATGTCTCCTTCCACGAAATGAAAAGAGGGGTGCCCGATGAAGCGCCTGATGTTATCCGATTGCAGGTCCATGCCGTAAATCTCGTATCCGCTCTCCTCGATCAGCCGGTCGACCAGGGCGTTGCCGATAAACCCGCTGACCCCCAGGATGAGAATCCGGACCGGGGGCGAGGGAGACAGCAGTGCCCGGTCGACCGCGCCCAGCTTCGAGCCGGGAACCAGGCCGAATTCCGCCGCCGCCTGCCGGCCGGTCATCAGAACCGATCCTCCCGGCTGGGCAAGGGTGACGGCCAGGGCATCCTGCCCGCAGGCAATGACTAAAGGGTCGGCGGAGATTACGCCGCCCGGCCGTACCCCCCGATCGTTGGGAGAGGCAGCCGCTTGCCAGACGAACAATTTCCGGTCGCCGGCGAAGGTGAAGGCCCCCGGAAAGGGATGGGTGACCGCCCGGACCAGGTTCCTGATCTCCCGGGCCGACTTCGACCAGTCGATCCTGCCGTCGGCCGGTGTCCGGCCCCCGAAATAGGTAGCCCGTGAATGATCCTGGGGCGTCCGCCCGGCCGTTCCCTTCTCGAGCAAGGGCAGGATTTCATCAAGCAGCTCTTTCGAGGCCTCAGCGGCCTTATCGAAGAGGGTTACGGCCGTGTCGTCTTCGCCGATCGGGAACGCCCGGCGGGTCACGATATCGCCGTCGTCCGGATGGGGCGTCATGTAGTGAAGAGTGACGCCGGTCTCCTTTTCGCCGTTGACCAGCACCCAGTTGATGGGACACCGCCCCCGGTAGCGGGGCAGGAGGGAGCCGTGGAGATTGAGGGCTCCCCGGGGCGGGATCTCGAGGATCTTCTTCGAGACCATTTTCCGGTAGTAGAAGGAGAAGATGAAGTCCGGGGCCAGCTCCCTGATCCGTTCCACCCAGAGAGGATGATTGATAGTGTCCGGCGCATAGACCGGCAGCCCCTGCGCGGCCGCCAGTTCCGCGACCGACCGGAACCAGATGTTCTCGTCCGGGTCGTCCCGGTGGGTGAAGACGGCCGGTATGGTGAAACCGTGACGAAGGAGGGCTTCGATCCCGACACAGCCGATGGAATGATAGGCTAGAACGATCGCTTTCATTTTTTTCGCGTATCCTTTTAACTCTTGCGTTAACCATCAGTGGATAAGATTCTCAATAACCGAATAAATACCAAGATTAGAACGCGAAAAAAATGAAATCATCATCAATTCTCATCTTTTGGTTCAGGCAAGGTAGAGCCGCCGACCCGGGACCGAACAAAATAGCGGGGCCGGCCGCGGGCTTCCGTGTAAATTCTTCCGATATACTCTCCGATCAACCCCAGGGCGATGAACTGGGCGCCGACAAAGAAGAAGAGGACGGCGAAGAGGGTGAATACCCCCTGGGCCGCCCACTCCGGTCCTTGCAGGAGGCGGATGATAAGAATCAGGAGGCCGAAACCGATCCCGGTCAGCGAGATGATCGCCCCGATAAAGCTGAGAAGCCGGAGGGGGAAGGTGGTCATGCTGGTCAAGAGGTCGAACTGGAGGTTGATGAGCTTCAGAATGCCGTACTTCGATTCGCCGGCCGGCCGCTCGGCGTGGGCGACGCCGATCTCGATCGTTTTATTGGCGAAAGTGTTGGCCAGAACCGGGATGAAGGTGCTCCTCTCGGGGCAGCGGAGGATCGCGTTGACCACCGGGCGGCGGTAGGCCCGGAGCATACAGCCGTAATCGTTCATCCGGACACCGGTCACCCGGGCGGTGATCCGGTTGATCATCCGGGAGAAGACCATCCGGAAGACGGAGTCCTGGCGGCCGACCCTCACCGAACCGACCACATCATAGCCCTCGTCGGCTTTAGCCAGCAGCTTCGGGATCTCTTCAGGGGGGTTCTGAAGGTCGGCGTCGAGCGTGATGACGATATCACCGCGGCTCTCGGAAAAGCCGGCGATGACCGCGGTATGCTGCCCGTAGTTGCGGTTGAAAAAGACGCCGGAGATCAACCCGGGCGCCTGGGCGGCGGCATCGGCGATGATGGCACAAGACCTGTCCCGGCTGCCGTCATCGACCAGGATCAGCTCGACCGGGCGGTCCAGCTTCCGGAGAACGGCGACCGTCCGCCGGATGAACTCCTGAAGGTTCTCCTGCTCGTTGTAAACGGGGACAACGACCGAGACTGACTTGATGTCAATATTCTCTGAAGTCATTCTATATATAAATAATTCTGTAACATTTTAGCCCTTTGAAAGTAGCAAGCTACCCCTTCCCCCTCGTTACGACGCTCTGCGTCGTAACGAAAGCTGATGCGATGCGTTCCCACGCAGAGCGTGGGAACGAGGAAAAGGGCTAAAGTGTTACATAATTCTGAGTTTTAGTTTAAGAAAAAATAAATCCCAAATTCCAAGCACCTCAGCCAAAGGCTGATCTCCGCCCGAGACGGATCAGCCTCCGGCTGAAAATAACAAATAAATACCAAATTAACCCGCGAGCATATTATTTCGGTTCTCTTTCCATTTTGTGTGGGTAGATGATGGTAATCAGAATATCATTAACATTTCCAGATAACCGATAAGACACGAAGGGGCGCCAGATAATTTAAAATCACCCACACGAAACAGAAGAGAACCATTATTTCTTAACCGTTTTTAAAGAATCTCGGATGGCCCTGGCCACGTCCCGGACGTCCTCCTCGATCATGGCCGGGAAGAGCGGGAGAGAGAAGAGGCGGTCGCCGACCCACTCCGTCTCCGGGAGAAGTCCCCTCCGGTATCCCGCCGTCTTCCGGTAGTACTCCTGGGTGTGAATCGGCCGGAAGTGGATCCCGGTCCCGATGTTCCGCTTCTTCAGTTCCTCGAGGAACTGGTCCCGGGTCACGGTCAGGCGGTCGATGTCCAGGAGCACGATGCAGAGATGACAGCTGTTCCGGTGCGGATAGGGGGGAGACTGGATGCGGGTGATCTCTCCAATGCCCGCGAGATACTGATCGTAAAGGGCCGACAGCTCCCCCCGTTTTTTGTTCAGTTCTTCCACCCGCGCCAGCTGGGTCAGCCCGAGAGAGGACTGGATGTCGGTCAGGTTGTACTTGAGGCCGGGGGTGATGATCTCCACCTGGGCCTTCCCGTTCCGGCTGTAGCGCTGCCAGGCGTCCCTGGACAGCCCGTGGAACTTCAAAATCCTGACCGTGTTCGCCAGCTTCTCGTCGTCGGTGACGACCATGCCGCCTTCGCCGGTGGTGATGTTCTTGATCGGATGGAAGCTAAAAACAGCGGTGCCGGTGGTGCCGACCAGCGCTCCCCGGTAGCGGGTGCCGAGGGCGTGGGCGGCGTCTTCAATCAGGATCAGGTCCCGGGCGGCGGCCATCTCCCGGAAGGGATCGAGATCGATCGGGGCGCCCGCGAAGTGAACCGGGATGACGGCCCGGGTCCGGCCGGTCAGGACGTTCCGGACCGACTCCGGGGTCACCATCAGGGTCCGCCGGTCGATGTCCGCGAAGACCGGCTTCAGGCCCAGGAGGGTGAGCAGGTTGACGGTGGAGCCCCAGGTCATGGAGGGGGTGACGACCTCATCCCCGGGATTGAGCCCCAGGGCCATCAGCACCAGGTGCATCCCGGCGGTGGCGGAGGTCAGGGAGACGGCGTATCGGGCTCCCAGGTAATCCAGGAACGCTTTCTCGAAGGCGGCGGTTTTTGGCCCGGTGGTGATCCAGCCGGATTTCAGGACTGCGACCACCCCGTCGATGTCATCCTGGTTGATCGCGGGCTGCGAGAAGGGCAGGAAGGTTTCCCTCATTTCATTTTTCTCCGGCTCATCTTCCTCCGGAAGATGAGCCGGAGAAAAATGATTGTTGATGCCGCTGACAAATTTTTCCTTCTTGACCATCGTGTCCTTCGCGGTTAAAAAAGTTGCGGAGCTCTGTTCTTCACCAGTCATTCGGAATTCATGCCGGGGGTATCGGGCGCTCCGGTAATCAGGAGCAGGCGCCGGTTTTTCCCCATCTGTTCTTCGGCCTGAATCCGGTAACGGGCGGGGGGCATCCCTTCAGGAGGGAACTCGCTCTCTTTCTTCAAGAGAACGATAACCGCTTCGTATTCCTCATCCCGGCCGTTGAGAATCTTCGATAACCGGCCCAGATTTTTCTCAGGCTGTACCTTATCACGCAGTTCGATCAGGGTCAACCCGGTATAGTAGGAAAAGACCGCCCGGGTGGTCTCGTCGGTCTGCCATCCGCCGACCCGACCGCGCTGCTCCGGGGTTATCGCCGCGGCCAGGCGCCTGGTAGCCGGCTCGTAATTCTTTTCGACGTCGATCAGCGGAAAGGCGGCGAAGACGACGGTCAGGTAGAAAACTGCCCCGGCGGAGAGGACCCGGGTCAGGAGGTTCTTTTTACAGCGGAAAAGGGAGTACGTCCCGATCGCCGCCAGAAGGAGGACAGCGGGCTTGAGGCTGAATGCCAGCCCGATTTTATCCCCGGTCAGATCCGGAGAAATAAAAGCCAGAAGAACTGCCGGAAGGATCAGAACCGGGCAGAGAAACCGGTAGATCACCTTCACCCAGGGAGGGGTTTTGTTTAAAGAGAATAAGGACAGAACCGCGAAAGCGGGGAGAAGGGGGTAAAGATAAATATCGCGCTTGGTGCCGGCCAGGGAAAGGAGGACCAGCCCGCCGACAGCCCAGGCGAGGGATATCTGAAGCAGCGCCCGTTCTCCCGGTTCACGTCTCCCGAGTCTTTCGCCCCGGCGGCGGATGAAGCCGCCGAGAAGAAGCGGCGTCCAGGGTAGGAGCAGGACGGGAGCGATGCCCAGGTAATAGAACGGGCCCTTGATGTGGGAATGGGTGGTCTGACCGGAGAACCGCCCGATGTTGTTGTTGATGAACCACTCTTGCCACAGCGCGGGACCGCCCCGGGCGTGAAAGGCCGCCGCCCAGGCGAGCCCGGGCCCGAGCAGGAGGACGATACCCGCCAGGTGAAGCAGGGGCTTGCCGATCACCTTCCTCCGGTGAAGAGTCAGAAGCAGGCACCCGGGAACAGCCAGAAGGCCCCAGGCCACGAACCCCTTGGTGAGAAAAGCCAGGCCGGCGGCGAGGTAGGCACCCAGGATGATCAGAGGGCGGTCCCGATCCAGACCCTGGAAGAAGAAAAGAACGGCAGCGGAGATCAGGAGCATCAGGAGGGGGTCGATCAGGATCCAGTGTGACGCCATGAAGAAACCGGCCGTGGTTACCAGGATGAGCGCCCCCGACCGGGCGCGCCGCCGATCGAGGCACTCTTTCATCACCATCCAGAGGAGGAGGGCGGTCACTGCACCGCAGAGCGCCGAGAATGCCCGGGCCGCCGCCGTGGTTCCGATCATCTTCCCCGCCGTCAGCATCATCAGGGCGGAGAGCCAGTAATAGAGCGGCGGCTTTTCGACGAAGGGTTTCCCGGCCAGATAGGGAACCGCGCAGGACCGGCCCTCCGCCCCGCCCCGGATGACCCCGGCCATCTCGCGGGCGATCTCCGCCTCCCGCGGTTCGTCGGCGGTCCAGAGGGCGTGGCCGGCGATGCCGCAGACCAGCGTAGCCAGGCAGAGCAGTGTCACCCACCAGGGGATTGTGTGTTCATTTTTCATGTATTTTCAATATCCGCGCGCTCGGTTCGGTGCTTTTTCAAGCTCATCAGACGGATCGGACTGATCGGACGGATTATTTTTCCTCCAGCCCTAACCTCAGGCACTATAGCTCATTATAGGCACTTTTCTGTTGGAAATTTGATGTTCGATGTTCATCTTTTTATTATCTAATTCTTCTCCTCCAAGCCCCATTCCCCAATCCCTATTCCCCACAAATCAGGTAAAACACCCTCCTGGGCCCTTTCCGTGCCCGGGCTACCACCCGGAAATCCGGGCCGGCGGGATTCGCATCCGTGAATTCATTCAGCCGGGGGACGACGATCAGATCGAACTCCGGGTCTTCCCCCCGGAGAATGGCGGAGACACGTTCCGGATCTTCCACTATCGGGAGAATAATGCCGGCATAGTAGGAGAAGACGCCCTGGGTCGCTTCATCCTCGCCCCAGACACAGACCCTCTCCCGCGACTCTTCCGGAATGGCCGCGGCCAGAGTCTCCGTCATTTCCCGGTAACTCCAGACCTTGTTTAACACCGGGAGCGCTGCCAGGGCAGCCGCGATGTAGAAGCAGGCGGCCACTGCGGCGGTCCGGGCGACCGGCTGTCTTTTCAGAAAAAGAAACGAGAAGACCCCGGCCAGGGCCAGAAGAAGCACCGGAGGATTGATCCCCGGTCCCCGGGCGAGTTCCCCTTCCTGCCAGTCGATTATGTAGAAGGAGAAGACAACCAGGACCAGGAGGAAGATGGCGCAGAGAACCTGGAGGCAGACGGTGCTCCAGCGGGGCAAAACATCGATCCCGGCGGCGATCATGAGCGCGAAGGCGGGAAGGAGCGGGTACGCATAGACCTCCCGCTTGGTCCCGGATAGGGAGAGGATGAGGAGTCCTCCCAGTCCCCAGGCGATTGAGAGGAGAAGCAGGGTATTTCTTTTTCCCCCCCGGTTGAGTACGGAGCGCCATCCTCCGGCGGCGATCGCACCGATCAGGGCGGGTGTCCAGGGCAGGCAGATCAGGGGGGCCAGCCAGAGATAGTAGAAAGGGCCCTTGATATGTCCCAGGTGGGCCGAATGCCCGGAAAAGCGCCCGATCTGGTTATCGATGAGCCATTCCCGCCACAGCTCCGCGCCGCCCTGCTGATAAAAGGCCGTCATCCAGGCTCCCGGCAGCCCCAGGAGGAGGATGAATCCGGCCAGGTGCAGGAAAGGGCGGCGGATGATCCGTGAAAAATAGATAATCGCCAGCGCCCCCCAGGGGAAGAGGAGAAGGGCCCAGGCGACGAACCCCTTGGTGAGAAACGCCAATCCCCCGGCCAGGTATCCTCCCAGGATCAAACCGGGACGGTTTTCGTCCAGCCCCCGGAAGAGAAAGAGGACGGCCGTGGAGACGAGGAGCATCAGGAGCGGGTCGATCAGGATCCAGTGGCTGGCCTGGACAAAGCCGACCATGGTGGCCAGGATCAGGGCGGCCGCAGTTCCCCGGTATCGCCCCCAGAAGCGCCGGGAGACCGACCAAACGATCAGGAGAGTGAGGGCGGCGCAGAGAGCGGAAGCGGCTCTTGCCGCCGCGGTGGGGCCGGTTATGACGCCCAGGGTGCGGATCATGAGGGCCGAGAACCAGTAATAGAGGGGGGGCTTTTCGACGAAGGGACTTCCGCCCAGGCGCGGGATGAGAAACGTGCCGCCATCGGCGATGGTTTTGGCGATGGCCGCTTCCCGGGGTTCATCCGGTGTCCAGGGTTCGTGGCCGGAGATCCCGACCGCCAGTGTCGCCAGGCAGATCAGCGCCACCCACCAGGGAATCGTCTTTTCGTTCATTTGATTATTGGACAGCCCCTTGAATGCTGAAGACTCGATATCCTTTCATTCACATTTCCCCAGCCTGTCCAGGTTATCGCTCACTTCCGCCCAATCTTCATTTCTCCACATCTCCCGGCAGATCGGGTGAATGTCGGCCTGGCGATAAACGGGAAGATCGCTGTCGTTCCCAAACCCGCACAGAATCTCGTATCTTTCTTGAATTTTCCGGATCTCCCGGAGTTTATAGTCAGGGATATCTCCCTGCTCGGGTTGCATGTGGATAACCCGCCCCGCGGTAGGGAATCCGTGTTTTTCCAGCCAGGCAACGGTCCTGGGCAGCTTGCTGGCATACCGCCCGCTCAGGTAAAAGACGGTGATGCCCCCTTCCTCGATCCTGCGCAAAACATCTGTCGCCGCCGGAAGGGGGACTTTGTGTGACGTGTGCCGCTGATAATTACCGTCGGTGATTGTTTTATCGATATCGACGATGCAGGCCGGAAGTTTTTCGTCCCGGGCGGCCGGATCATCACCCCCGCAGCCTGCCCCCAGGAGCGCCCCGAACAATACCAACAGGATTGGTTGCGAAGGCACCTTCATGATTATTAATCATCTGTCCCCGAAATCAATAGATAATCCCTTTCTTCCGCGTTGCCCCCGGCCAAAACTCTCCAGGGATGGAGTTCGCCCGCTGCCGGGAGGAGGTGCTCTCTTCGGATGATAACCAGCCCGAGGGAGCGCCCCCCGATCCCCCGCGCCGGCGCGGCCAGGCAGAGGAGGAGGGCAACTACACGGGTTATTTTTTCTTTTTTCATATTTTACAAAATGGAGATCAATTTAAAGTATGATCAGCCATTTGGGGGGATAAAAGCCGTATCAGCGTTTTGTTTTTGGACGTTGGAAGTTCATTTTTTCACGTTCAGCCAGTTCTCCACCTTCTCCGGCGGGATCCGCTCCATCCGGTAGATCAGGCGCCGCCTGCCGTCCCGGATGTCGGGGGGATAAAACTCCCAGACCACATCTCCCGAAGGCGTGACCTCGAAGACCCGGCCCCGCTCGGACTCGCAGATCAGGGTGTTGCCGTTGGGGAGGCGTTGATTCGATCCCCGGGTCTTTGAATAGAACGCCTCGGGGGGATCACCCCGGTATTCCCAGACGATCTCTCCGGAAACCGGATCGAGTTCCAGCACCCGGGAGTACGTCCGGTGGGCGCCGTTGTCATAGACCAGGATAGTGCCGTTGTCGAGCAGGGTCGGCATGTGAGGCCAGTCGAGGATCCCGGGCCCCCAGCTCCAGGCGATCTCCCCGCTCTCCCTGTCGAGGATCAGGATCATATCCACGTGCCGGAGGCAGGTGAGGATGTTCCCGGCCGCGAACCGCGGGTCGCGTTTCCCGAGCCCGGTTTCGGGGAGAACCTCCACGGTATTCAGATGGTAGTAGTCGTATTTGTCCAGGCCGACGATCGCCCGGAACCACTTGTCGATCTCGTGGACACGGGCCGAGAGCCCCCGGATTCTCCGGAAGTAGAATCTCTTCAGGGCCGACGAGATGCCGGTGATGTCCGGCTCGGTGTCAAGCTTGAGGGGCCGATGAAGGCGGCGGAGGCGGTCAAAGCTGGAGAACGACGACCACTCTCCCTCGATCTCGCCCTGCCCGGACAGGCGGAGGATCGAGTCGAACTGGACCAGCCGCGACCGGTAGAGTCGGGGATCGGTCCCGATCGGAACCAGGATGGTCCCGTTGGCGTCGACCGCGATGTCGTGATGGACTTGGTACGGCCGGGACCAGATGACCTTTGAATCCCGGTCGAGTTTGACGATCTGTTCCCCGTTGCAGTTGGCAAGGATCTCCCCCTTCCCCAGATACTCAACATGCTCCCACTCGGGATTGTCGGTGGGGAAATCCCAGCGCTGGACGGCCTGTCCCTCCATGTCAATCAGGTAGGCGTGCTTTTCATCAGTGTAGAGATTATAACCTTCGAAGGCCTTTTCCGGGATGTGGACGGTGACACCGGTCAGGGAGGTATCGGCCGGATGGGAAGAAACCGAGATATAAGGGAGTGCGCGGAGATTGCGCAGGTTATTGTCCGTCCGTTTTTCTGCCGGCCGCAGGAAGAGATACCAGAACGATCCTCCCAGTATGGCCGAGACCAGAACGGTCATCAGCAGCTTTTTCATTTTTTCATTCTTCCGGTTCGGGCCGGAACCCGCGGCGAAAGATCAGTCCGCAAAGGTAGACCAGGAAGATATAATACACAATTACCTCCCGGAACTCGGCGGTATTTGACCGAAGCGCGCCGTCCATCCCCAGGCCCATTATATTGAAAGCCTTGGCGGACCGGGAAGCCATGAGCATTATCCCCATGGTCAGGATGCACAGGGGGTCCGGCCGGAGATAACGGACCATCCGGTTCCCGCTCTTCCAGGTGATGAGCGGAAAGAGCACAAAAAAGGCGATCATCCCGATGTCCAGGGTCTGCTTGAATACCTGGTTGATGTTGCCGCGGTTATGAATGTTCAGGTCCGTGTTTGTATCCTTTCCCCGATCGTTAACCGGGTCGCCGATCAGGTATCGATAATGGTGCCGTCCGTAATCGATCTCCTCCAGGAGAATGAACACCCCCCCGAGCAGGACCAGGATGAGCAGCGCTTTTTCGAAGGGGAGCCGTTTCCGGGACAGACCATAGGCCGCCAGGGCGATGATCGCCAGGAGAAAAAGATTCTGAAGATTTTCCAGCCCGCCGTATTCACGGTTTGTCCGGGGGGCGATCAGCTCCTGGATCCGGACGTTTCCGGAAAAGTACCCGCCGATGAAGATGCCGGCCAGCAACACCGGAATGATCAGATAGATCAGCAGTTTCAGGAGGTAATTGCGCATTCGTAAAATCACGGCGGGTTTGATATCAGGACCAGGGCCGCCGGTGTCCCGGGCCCGGTGACCATTTGCACCTGCATCGATTGGATAAGATTTTTTAATATTGGATCCCTTAAAGAAGCCTCATAGATCCAGGGGCTCATTATGACGTAAACCTTCGCCGGCCCGGAAAGGGTTTTTATCAGGTCTTCCAGCCGGTCGATCTCCGGCGTGGTCCGTTTTCCGTGAAAGGGGATGGTTCCCCGGATGTCATCATGAGGGCGATAGAGATGGAGCGCTGCCCGGCCGACTGTCTTCCAGATATCGGGGGCAAGCTCGAAACAGCTTTGAATCCGCTGGCGGTGGATAAGCGGATAGATGACCGGTGAATGGCTGATCATGGTGACGCTGAGCAGGATGGCCAGGGCGACGTAGAGACTCTCTCCCCGCCGTCCCCGTCTCAGAAATAAAATCAGCAGGGCCAGTAAAGCCGCGATCGTGGCCGCCGAGATCGCTATAAAAGCTGCCCGGTTGAGGCCGGACGAGAAGAAGGTCAGGAGAGCCAGCGGGAAGACGATCCCCGGCCACCAGCCGCCCCTTCCGGGCTCCGCGGCCCGGCCGGCGACCGTCCGGTCCAACCAGTCGCCGATCAAGATCGCCATCCCGGCGTAGGAAGGAATGATGTAGGTAACCTCTTTCTGGGCAGCGAACGAGAAGGCAAGCATAGGAAGAAATGACCAGAGGAGGAGAAATCGGAAGACCGGGCGCTCCGGGCGTTCCTCCCGTCTCCACAATGAACGCAGCCCCGTCCAGGCGGCGAAGGGGAGTATGAAGAGCCAGACCCCTAGGATATCCGGGAGGCGCTGAAGATAGAAATACCGGGGCCACGGCACCCCGACATCGGTATGATAAAACCGGGTGTCAGGAAGATGGTACTGGACCTGGAGAAATCTCCCGAGGTAATTATTCACGAAATGCTCGTGGAGATAGGGAATCCCCCCCTCCCGGTAATTGAGGAACAGCCAGGCACCCACCGGGACGGCAAAAATCAGCAGGGGAGCCGGGGAAAGGATCTCCCTGATCGGCGCCCACCGCCGCTCCAGGAGGCAGAATGCCCCGATGATGAGGGGGATGGTGACGACACCCGCAGCACCTTTGGTGAGGAAAGCGGCCGCCGTGAAGAGGGCAAAAGGATAGAGAAAGGCCCTGATTTTCCGGGCCTCTGACGGAAAAATCTCCGCCCGGGCGAAACAGGTCAGGGCTCCGACAACCATCGCTCCGACCCCGATATCGACGATGATCCAGTGGCCGTCGACGAGCGTCTCCCGGGCGATCTCCGCCACCCGGGGCTCATCCGGTCCCCGGAGATGAACATTTCGGATCCCGGTGGCCATCGCCGTGCCCACCACCACAATCATGAAGATGGAATAAACCCGGTTCAAATTAGCTCCCGCAGCCTACCCCGATAAAATCTGAGGTCGATAATTTGTTTTTAAATAAAGACCATTATAGTTCCATTGAGGCAATACCGAAAACTTAAAGTCATTCTGCAATATTGCTTCAATGCTTGCACATTCTTATTTTTTCGCAGGAAAAATAAGATTATAATAAAGTTTTCCGGAGGAAAATTGTAGTGGAGAAAATCACCGCCATCATCACCTGCTGCAACCGGGAAGAGGAGATCGAACAGTGCCTGACGAGCGTGCGCTGGGTGGACGAACTGATCGCGGTCGACTCCGGGAGCACCGACCGGACCGTGGAGCGGGCCGGTAAGTACGCCGACCGGATACTCCAACATGAGTATCACTCGGCGTCCGCCCAAAGAAACTGGGCCATCCCCCGAGCCTCCCACCCCTGGATCCTGATCATCGACTCGGACGAAGTGATGCCGCCAGCCCTTCGCGATGAGATCCGGGAGGAGCTGAAAAACCCCCGCTCCGGCAAGTACCGGGTCTTCCGGCGGGGTATTTTTCTGGGCCGGGAGATGAAGCACGGAGGATGGCATCGGGATCAGAACAACATCCTCTTCCGGGGAGACAGGTACTGCTTCAGTGACGACGAGGTGCACCCCGTCCTGCTCCCCGATGACACGCCGGGGTTGTTCAAGAACCGTCTCGATCACTATACGCATAGATCGATCGATGAGTTCGCCGATAAGGCCCACCGGTACGCGACCTGGGGCGCCCGCAAGTACTTCCGGCAGCGCCGGAAAGGGAGAGCCGCCAATATCTTCTTCCATCCGCTCTACAACTTCTGCCGGAACTATTTTATCCGTCTGGGATTTCTGGACGGCGCCCGCGGCCTGCTCTCGGCCCTCCTCTCCTCTTACTACGTGGCCGAGAAGCACGCGAAGTTGTGGGAGTTAACCCGATTTAAGGATAAATCGGGTTAGTTTTGAACAATGACGGAACTGATATTGATATCAACTAACTAAAGCTTAATCGAAAAGCTCGTAAGCTCTCAAATCCTAATATCGAAATACTAAATCCTAAATAATGTTAAATGACCCAAACTCAAAAATCCCAAACAATGGGGCTAAAAACGGCGATATTTGAAACATTCGGTCATTTGGATTTTGGATTTATTTCGGATTTAGATATTAGGATTTAGGATTTCCTGCTCGAAATCTTTTTCGAGCAGGGTATAACTATTTATCATGAAAAGGTCTCTCCTGGTCACTCACTCCTCGCGCTGGAACGGTGAGACGGAGTATGCCGCCGGCTTGGTCAAGGCCGAGGTGCGGATGGGCATGAATGTCACCGTGGTGGCCCCCCGGGAGAGCACCTTCGCCGGGGAAGTGGCCGGATCGGTCCACCTGCTGGAGCTTCCGGGAAAAGCTCCATCCCGATCCCCGGTCGATTTCCTCAAAGACCTCGTCTGGCTCTCGCATCTGATCGGGACCGGAGACTTCGATATCCTGCACTCCTCCCGGGCGACGGCCCACTTTCTGACCGCGTGCGCCGCCCGGAAACGGGTCCCCCTCCTTCATCTCCGGGGAGGGGCGAAGAAGCCGTACGGCCACCCCGGCAACCGCTTTCTCTACCGGCGTTTGACGGACGGGGTGATCGTGTCATCGTCCCGGGTGGAAGGCTGGGTCAGAGAACATCTGCATGTTCCCCGGGAACGGGTTCACCGGATTCTGTCCCCGGTTGACGTCGAGCAGTTCCAGCCGGCTCCCCCGGACCCCGCGCTCTTCCAGGAGCTCGGGATACCCGTCACGTCGCCCCTCATCGTCAAGGTGGCCCGGCTGGCCCCGGTCAAGGGCCACGACCGGCTGCTGGAAGCGATGGCTTCCGTTCACCGCCGATTTCCCCGGGTGGTCCTGGTGTTGGTGGGAAACCCCTGGGAAGGACAGCCCGGCTTGCTGAAGAGGCAGGCGGAGGAACTGGGAATCGGCGGCGTGGTTGTCTTTGCCGGCCGGAGAAAAGACATTCCCCGGTTTCTCGCTTCCGCCGCGGTCTGCGTCTCTTCCTCGATCGGGAGCGAAGAGAACTCGCGGGCGGTCGGGGAATACATGGCTTCCGCCCGCCCGGTCGTGGCGACCGCGGTCGGGGTCATCCCCGAGCTGGTGGCCGACGGGGAGACCGGTCTCCTGGTACTCCCCCGCGATCCCGGAGCCCTGGCCGAGGCGATCGCGAGCGTTCTCGCTGATCCGGAGCGGGCCCGGCGGATGGGGGAAGCCGGACGGCGCCGGGCGGTCAGCGAATTTTCGGAGGAAATCTTCGACCGCCGCCTGAGGGCGGTGATCGACTCAGTTATAAATTAGCGCCTGCGGCGCTAATTTAGTTTTGAACATGTAGATCAGTCCAATCGAAAAACCCCGGAATATTGATTAAAAGGAAGAGAACTATTAAACTTTTCTTGGTCTCTTACCCCGCCCCGTAGCGGAGCTGTACGGGGGTGTCTTAGTGGCAACAAGCGGGATTGAGTCAATGGAAGCGGTGAAGATGGAGAAGATCGCCTACGGCGGGTGGGAGAACTGCCTGCGCCTCTCCAACGGGCAGGCCGATCTCGTGGTCACCACCGCCGTCGGGCCGCGGGTGATCCGCTACGGGTTTGCCGGGAAGGAGAACGAGTTCTGCGAGGTTGCCGCGGACCGGGGAAAGAGCGGGGGAGAGGAGTGGCGGATGTACGGCGGCCACCGCCTCTGGCACGGTCCGGAGGACCGGGAGCGGACCTACCAGCCGGACAACCGTGAAATCGCCTGGCGGGAGATTCCGGGGGGCGTCTCCCTCCAGCAGCCGGTCGAGTCCGGCACCGGGATCATGAAAGAGCTTGATGTCCGCCTCTTCCCCGGGGGGAGCCGGGTTGAACTTCTCCATCGCCTGACCAACCGGGGGCTCCGGCCGGCGGAGCTTTCCGCCTGGGCCATTACGGTCATGGCACCGGGGGGATGGGAAGTTATTCCCCAGCCGGAAAAAGCCGACGGTCTTCTTCCGAACCGGCTGATCGCCCTCTGGCCTTACAGCCGGCTGAATGATCCCCGGGTCGCCTGGGGCGGCCGATACATCGTCCTCCGGCAGGGTCCGTCCGCGGAGGGGCCCTGCAAGCTGGGGGTACCGAATGAGCGGGGGTGGGCGGCGTACTTCAACCGGGGGCGGCTTTTCTTGAAGCGATACACTCATTTTCCCGCCGCCCGGTATCCCGACTTCGGCGTATCATACGAGACCTATACCAACGACTTCATGCTCGAGATGGAGACCCTCT
The DNA here is from genome assembly GCA_043804695.1 of PVC group bacterium. Taxonomy (GTDB): domain Bacteria; phylum Auribacterota; class Erginobacteria; order Erginobacterales; family Erginobacteraceae; genus CAWGIE01. The sequence continues at coordinate 37,787 of JAZDIV010000022.1, forward strand.
CCCCCCTCTCGCTCCTTGCCCCGGGAGGTTCAATCGAGCACCGCGAGGAATGGGAGCTTTTCGATAACATCTCCTGTCCCGGCGACGATGAGAAGAAGATCGAAGCGGCCCTTGACGCGGTTGGCATATTATAGGATGCACCTGAAATCATTGAACGCCTGATTGCTTTAACCTGGATTATTCATGAAAATTAAATATTTTCATGAATAATCCAGGTTACTAATTGTCGTGCAATGTATTATGATAAAATAGATATCTTTTTGTGTGGCTGTTCATTTAATCTTTGTCATGGTTTAAAAATAACCCGATTTATGAATAAATCGGGTTAATCAACCTGAAAAATCAGAGACTTTCCTAGACTTCGCAAAACGCCTATGGCGCAGCGGGCTAGAATCTGGTATATTCAATAGACTGAGCTATCCGGTTTCGGTTTCCACGGTTTTACAATGAACGCGATAACTATCACCGGCGATGGCATTTCCCTGACGGCCGAGCTTTTCGACACCCCCACCGCCCGGAAGATCCTCGAGATCCTGCCCTTTGAGGGGGCGGCTACCCTCTGGGGGGACGAGATCTATTTCCCCATCCCGGCCGCGTGCCGAGCGGAGCCGGAAGCCAGGGAGGAAGTCGAGGTCGGCGAACTCGGTTACTGGCCGGTCGGGATGGCGTTCTGCATATTTTTCGGGCCGACCCCGGTCAGCACCAACGCGAATCCTCGCGCCTACAGCCCGGTCAATGTCTTCGGACGGCTACTCGCCGATCCGGCCCCTTTGCGGGCCGTGCAAAACGGCGCCCTGCTCCGGGTGACGAAAACGATGAAACCGGTCTGAAGTTTTATACCCCTGCCGCTTTACGCGGCAGGTGAATCAGTTTATCAGCTATCATCCGGAACCTTTTCAATCCGGAAGGCCCCCGTGACTTTATGTCACGGGTGAATAAGTTCATCGGCTATACCCGTTTTTAACCCCCCAGATGAGAGAGGGGAATTGGTGGTTAGCTTATGAACTTTCTCCCCTGCCGCATAAAGCGGCAGGGGCCGTTTTTTGTTTGATGTGACATTATAGCGATTGAACTTACATTCCGGTGAGACAAGCTCACCGGGGATGGTATTATGTTATTAATATTAAAGCACCTGCGGACGTATATTTCGCTATAAAGACAGGAATATTTCTAACAGTTCGCTTAATTCGGGTCTAGATCATGATCCGGCTTTTAGCATTTCATCACTCCATGGTATTGCCGGACACCCGTAGACTGTATCAAAATCAAGCTATTGATGTGCCATGAACCAACACCGGTATGTCCATGGTTATGCGGGCAGGGAGGGTGAGCGGCTGATCGATCAGGCCGATACGCTCACCCTCCTGCTCCACCATGACACGATGTATCCGCCTGGGAGCATGGTCCTGGAAGCCGGCTGCGGCGTCGGCGCCCAGACGGTAACACTGGCCCGAAACAGCCCCGGGGCAAGGATCGTCTCGATCGATCAATCGGAGGAATCGATCGCCCGGGCGGAAAAAAGGGTTTCGGGAGAGGGTGTAACCAACGTCACGTTTCGGAAGGCCGATATTTACCAGCTGCCGTTTGATCGGCAGTCTTTCGACCATGTCTTTGTTTGTTTCCTCCTGGAGCACCTGCCGTCCCCCGCTGATGCCCTGCTCCGGCTGAAGAAGATCCTGAAGCCGGGGGGGACGATAACGGTCATCGAGGGAGATCACGGTTCCGCCTGTTTTCACCCGGACAGCCTCTATGCTCGCCGGGCGATTGAATGCCTGATCACGCTGCAGGCGGACGCGGGGGGCGATTCCCTGATCGGCCGGCGGCTGTATCCGTTACTCATCAAAGCCGGGTATGGCGGGGTCCGGGTTTCGCCCCGGATGGTGTACGCGGATGCGAGCCGTCCGGACCTGGTGGAGGGATTCACGAAAAAGACCTTCACCGCCATGGTTGAAGGAGTGGAAGAGAAGGCGCTGGGGAAAGGATTGATCGACCGGGAGTCGTGGAAAAAAGGCATCGCCGATTTGTACCGGACCGCGGAGGAGGACGGCACCTTCTGCTATACGTTTTTTAAAGCCGTGGCCGTTGCCTGACGATGCCGTCTCCCCCCAGTCTTACAACCCCGATAGTCTTGCCACAGAATATCATTGTTGCATAATGCAGCATTGCGTTGTATTATTACAACAAACTCCAGAGAGGAGATTTTGCCATGACTACAGCAGTAAGAGTTTCCGACAAATTAGTTAAGGAAGCACGGCTCGTCAGTGCCGTTGACAACCGGTCCGTCACTGGCCAGATCGAGTACTGGGCCAAAATTGGAAAGTGTTCCGAAGAAAATCCCGACCTGACGTATGCATTGATAAAGGAAATCCTGATCGGGGTCGAGGAGCTTGAGCAGGGCGAATCTTCGGAATATGAGTTTGATTGATCCGGCATGCAGATCTTACAGTCAAGATCATTTAGAAAGAAGGTCAGAAAATTTCCTAAGCGGGAAAAGCGGATTCTCGACCGGCAGATTCGAAAGATCTTTGAAGACCCGGCGATCGGAGAAGAGAAAAAAGGCGATCTCAATGGTATATTATTCCATAAGT
>JAZDIV010000023.1:0-43171 GCA_043804695.1 PVC group bacterium
TCGATCTTTTTACCCGAACATTGCTTTTAACCATCTGGGTTACCTCCGTTCTGATTGGGGTTTTTCTTGCCAACCAATCATATAACGGATCCCAGATGGTTTTTTAGTGTTTTTTTAGCTCAGTGGTGCAATATTCAGGTAATACCATCCCCGGTGAGCTTGACTCACCGGAATGGAAGTTCACTTGCTATAATCTGATATCACAAAAAACGGCCCCTGCCGCTTTATGCGGCAGGTGAGAAAATTCACCCGGAATTAGCTATGAACTTATTCACCCGTGACATAAAGTCACGGGGGCCTTCTGGGCTGAAGAGATCCCAATGATAGCTGATAAACTGATTCACCTGCCGCATAAAGCGGCAGGGGTATAAAACCTCAGAGATCGCTATCTCTTGTCTCTTGTGCAGGAAAAAACATATAATATAATTTTCGCCGGACCACAATCTTTATCGGGCGGAAAGAGGAGAAGCCAGATGCCTTTTACATTTACCGAGCATGAGATCCCCGGCGTGGTGATGATCGAGTACCGGAAGTTCGATGATAACCGGGGCTACTTCATGGAGACCTTCCGCGAGAAGGACTTTGCCGCCGGCGGCATCACCCTCCCCTTCGTCCAGGACAATTATTCCCACTCGGTCCGGGGGGTGCTGCGGGGGCTCCACTACCAGCAGGACCCCTGCGCGCAGGGGAAGCTGGTTCTGGTCCTGAAGGGATCGGTCTTCGATGTCGGGGTGGACATCCGGAAGGGATCACCGACCTACGGGAAGTGGATCGGCGAGGTCCTCTCGGCCGAGAACCGCCGGATGCTCTACCTCCCGCCCGGAATGGCCCACGGGTTCTGCGTGCTGAGCGAGGAGGTGGATTTCTTCTACAAGGTGACCGCCGACTACGCCCCGGAGACGGACCGGGGAATCATCTGGAATGACCCCGAAATCGGGATCGCATGGCCGATCTCCGACCCCATCTTATCTGAAAAAGACAAGAAACTCCCTCACTTCCAAAAGGCAGATAACAACTACATCTACAGAAAGTAATCAGTAATCAGTAATCAGTAATCGGTGATCAGTGAGTTCTGTGCTGTGAACTGCCGATTACCGATCACTGTTTACCGATTACCTTCTTTTCCCCAAAGCGGCGGCCTTTTTGACCAGGTCGATGAACTCGGCCCGGTAGCCGTGGGGGTCTTCTCCCCTGCCCGCTTCGGCCAGGTCGAGGACGATGGAGAAGGTCGCGTTCCCCCGGTGTTCCGAATCGCGCAACAGCATCCCGAAGGAAGCCACGGCGGCGGCGAACGCGAAGTCGGCATCAGCATCCGCGAACGTCTTGCCGGTGTCAACGACCGGGAACTCCAGAAGCCTGCTCTTCTCCCCGTCCGGTTCCTTGTACCTGAGTTTCAACGTCAGGAGTTCGCCGCCGGCGGCCGCCCCGGCAGTTCCGGCCGGGCGCTGATACTTGAGGGGATCAACCTCAGGCAGGTCGATATCACTCCCCGGCGGGACGATCTCGTAGAGCGCGGTGACGGTATGGCCGGCGCCGATCTCTCCCGCGTCTTTGGTGTCGTCATTGAAGTCCTCGTCCCGGAGCATCCGGTTCTCATAGCCGATCAACCGGTAGGCCGCCACTTCGGCCGGATTGAACTCGACCTGAATCTTGACGTCCTTGGCGATGGTGACGAGCGTCGATCCCATCTCCTCGACCAGGACCTTTTTCGCCTCCCGGATAGTATCTAGGTAGGCATAGTTCCCGTTCCCCTTATCGGCCAGCTGCTCGAGCGCGGAGTCCTTGATGTTCCCCATCCCGAACCCGAGGACGGTGAGAAAGACCCCGCTCTTTGCTTTATCTTCGATCAGGCGGACGAGATCTCCCCGATTGGTGACGCCGACGTTGAAGTCCCCGTCGGTGGCAAGAATGACCCTGTTAACTCCTCCATCGATAAAATGTTGAGCGGCGGTATCATACGCAAGCTGGATGCCGGCGCCTCCGTTGGTCGAACCGCCGGATTCCAACCGCTCGAGCGCGTCCCGTAACGCTTCCTGATTATCACCGGTCGTGGAGGGTAGCACCAGCCCCGAGGCACCGGCATAGACGACGATCGCCACCCGGTCGTTCCCGTTCAGCTGCTCCACCAGCATCTTCATCGCTCTCTTTAGAAGCGGCAGCTTGTTTGAGGGAGACATCGAACCGGAGACGTCAAGGAGAAAGACCAGGTTGCCCGGCGGGCGCTGTTTTTCCGGCATCTCCCAGCCCTTGAGGCCGATCCTGACCAGCCGGTGTTCCGGTTTCCAGGGACAGCCCGCGACCTCGACAGCGGCGGAGAACGGCACGTCACCCACGGGAGGAGCGTAGTCATAGCTGAAATAGTTGACCATCTCCTCAATCCGGACGGCGTCTTTCGGGGGCAGATTCCCGTTGGTAAGGAATCGCCGCACGTTGGCGTAGGAGGCGGTATCGACGTCGATCGAGAAAGTGGAGAGCGGGTTTTGAGTTGCTTCCAAAAAGGGGTTATCAACGATGTTGTCGTAGGCTTCCGTATCGTGTCCCGGCCAGTAGACTCTGGAGGGGTCATCATGCCAGTCCGCGAAACCCCGGGTGGCTCCTCCGGCAATATAGTCCCTCGATTTCAGAGTGGACGGTGACCCCGGTTTCGCAAGGTTCACCCCTCGAACACTCCATAGGCCATCCTTCCTCTCGTAAGAGCGAACTGAGGCTTCTTCCCTGCACGCTAATTCTCTCGGCTCATTTAAAACTCTTGCCCCCAGCCGAGCGGCTTTATCCGTCACTGTTCTCTCCGATTGCATCCGCGCGAGCATAGCTCCCTTCTTCCCTCTGCAGATCTGTTGAGTGAACCGGGGCATGACCATAATACCGACACCGACCAGGATCAGCAGGAGAACTGCCGCATAGGCGAGGCGGCGGACCTGAATCCGGCCGGGAAGCCATAATGCGAGCCCCGGTCTTCTCCGTGATCGGGCGGTAAGGTTAATGATCTCTCTCCTCTGTTCCGGCCGCAGGGCATAGGCCGGCGCTTCTTTGAGTGCCTCGCCGGTCAGTTGTACCGCCGCCTCCAGTTCCTGCACGATTCGGCGGGCGGTCTCATCGGTTTTAAGAGCTCTTGCCACCGCTCTCCGTTTCCGGAGAGAAAGCTCATCCAGAACGTAGGCGGTGAGTACCCGGTCGTTCAGTTTGATCTTCATCATCTATACCTCCGGGGCCGGTTCCAGTCCGGCCCCTAATCTCTTTCGTATCGTATTCAAGGCCCCGGTCAGCAGGCTGCTGACCGTCCCTATCGATTTTCCCATCACCCGGCCGATCTCCCGGTAGGTCAACTCATCGTTGAACTTGAGATGGCAGGCCTCCCGCTGGTCAACCGGAAGTTCGTTCAGCACCGCCAGCACCAGGCGGCGGGACTCCTCCCGTTCGGCCTGCGCCGCAGGCCCGGGCCGCTGACTGGGGAGACGGCTGAGCTGCTCTTCATGTAACGGCTGCATGCGTCCCTCCTTCTTCCGGACGTCGAACGCCCGGTTCCGGCAGACCCGGTAGAGCCAGGCCGGCATGCGGTCCCGCACTTTTGTCCGGTCGGCCCGGCAAAGCTTGAGGAAGGCATCCTGGACAACGTCCCGGGCGCTCTCGAGATCACCGGTTATCCCGAACGTGTACCGGATCAGGGCTTGCTCGTAATCCTGGAGCATTGCGCGGATCCAGGCGGCTTTACTGAGTCTGTCGTCAGGTTCGGTCACGTACGGTTTCTCCAAAGTTGGGGCGCCCATGCATCATATATAACGATTGAGGAGATAGCCTGTTCAGGGAAAAAACTCAACTATGCAATGTACTGGTTAATCTTGTATTCGCTCCGGCACGGGCGATCATCTGGGCAATCACAAGGATCGCCCCTGCCATCGGCCACCGGGGGGTTATAGCCCGACACCATCCCGTAGGGGCGAATCTTGTATTCGCCCCATCTTAATAGGCGAATTGACGGAGGTTCTTCTCGAAGGGGGGGTGGATCAGGCCGCGCTCGGTGATGAAGGCGGTGATCAGGTGGTGAGGAGTGACGTCGAAGGCCGGGCAATAGGCCTTGACCCCTTCGGGGGCGACCCGGACTCCGCCGAACGAGGTGAGCTCCTCCTGACCCCGTTCCTCGATCGGGATCTGTTCCCCCTCGGCCAAGGAGAGGTCGAGGGTGGATGACGGCCAGGCCATGTAAAACGGGATTCCGTGGGCCCGGGCCAGGAGGGCCACCCCATAGGTCCCGATCTTGTTGGCGGCGTCGCCGTTGGCGACAACCCGGTCGGCCCCGGTGATCACCAGGTCGATCTTCCCTTCTTTCATCACCTGGGCGGCCATGTTGTCGCAGATCAAAGTCACGTCAATCCCCTCCCGCATCAATTCCCAGACCGTCAACCGCGCGCCCTGGAGGAGAGGCCGGGTTTCGTCGGCATAGACTTTGACCCGTTTCCCTTTCCCACACGCGACATAGATCGGGGCCAGGGCGGTCCCTAAGCCGGAGGTCACCAGCCCCCCGGCGTTGCAGTGAGTAAGAATCCCGTCGCCGTCCTTGATCAGGGACGAGCCGGCTTCCCCGATCGCCCGGCACATCGCCCGGTCCTCCTCTAAAACAGCGACGGCTTCCCGGCACAGTATCTCCTTCAATTCCCCAACCGAACGGGCGCTGTTCCGGCGGCCGGTCTTCTTCATCCGCTCCAGTGCCCAGAAGAGATTGACCGCCGTCGGGCGCGAAGTGGCCAGGTAATCAGCGGCATCGTTCATTTCGTCAAGAAACGCTTCCGCGTCCACCGCCGTGCTTCGGAGCATTTCGGCGGCAACCCCCATGGCGGCGGCGATCCCGATCGCCGGGGCGCCCCGGACCCGGAGCTTTTTTATCGCTTCCCACATCTCCTCTTTGGTCCCGATTTCTTTCACTTCATACTTTCCCGGCAGGAGGGTCTGGTCGATGATCCGAACCACCCCGTCCTGCATCTCGACGGTTTTTATGTCCATAGAATTACTCTCCTTTTTCAATCCACTTCGCAGCCTGCGTATATATATCCGGCTGAATGGAGTATTGGAGTAGCCGCCTTCGCCATAGTAGCCTTTGGCTACGACGGCCGAACTGGAGTGATGGAGTACTGGAATACCTCTCGGGCAACGGGAAACCATCACTCCATCATTCCATCACCCCATTACTCCATTTTGGCCGAAACTGATTATTTGATGATCCGGGAATTATAAAAATGCTAATGACCCAGCTTCATCAATTGCTCAATTCGAACACCAGCACCGTGAAGGTCAAAAACAGACCGTTGTGAATGACGTGGATGAAGATCGGGACCAGGATGGAGCCGGTTTTCTGGTAGCTGCCCGCGAGCAGAATCCCGAGCCCGAAGATCGGCAGCCACCCGGCCCAGTTCAGATGCAGTGTCGAAAAAACCGCCGCGGTCAGGATGGCGGACCAGAAGACGCTCATCCTCTGCTTCAGGGCCGGGAAAAGAAGCCCCCGGAAAAAAAGTTCTTCCGCCAGCGGCCCCAGGAAAATTCCGATCGCGAAGAGCGGCCAGATAAAAGAGGTCTCCCCCGCTTCCAGGAGCGGCTGTACCAGCGGATGGGGCTGGAAAGGAACGCCCAGGGCTCGGGTGACCCCCAGTGAAATGAGAATGAGGGCAACCAGGGCCGGGAAGAAGAGGATATAACCCCGGACGGCCTGCCGTGCGCTCCCTTTCCAGTCCATTGACGCCGGTCCCGGCAGCCGGGCCGGCGGGAGGACGGTCCGGCGGGCGGCCTCGGGATGAGCGGCCCCGGCGGTCATCCGTTCTGCGCCCCCGGGGGGAGACACGGGGGTCGCCGCCCGGAACTTCTCCAGGAAATAAAGAACGAGAACGATCAGGAGAGAGAATTGGAAAAAGGCATTTCCCAGAAGCCGCAGCTGATAGACCCGCGCCCGGGGGAAGCCGGCAAAATCGACGACGAGCGCCTCCAGTCTCTGAAAGAGCAGAAGCAGGCAGATGAAATAGACGGCGACTTTTGCTACCGGCCAGATCCCCCACCCCGCTTCGGGCGGGGGGCCGGGCGAGAAAAATCTCCAGTCCCGTCCCAGGAGCCCCTGAACGTTCAGGACCAGACCGGAGGCGGCCAGGGTGAGAAACACGACAGTGAGGAGCCGGAACATAATCGCCGGAACCGGCGGAGCATCTTCCAGTCCGATCGCCCGGCTGAGCCGGGACCAGTCCGGAGAAGAGTCCCGGGCGGCGGGTCCTTCCGGCAACGGTCCCGCCGTCAGGATCAGGGCCGCCGCCAGGAGAACCGCTCCCGCGACCGCCCTCTCTTCTTTGAGCTTCCTGAAGCAGACCTGAAGCGCGGATTTATTTTTCACCTGATCTCCCGGCGATCCGCCGGCCCGGCTCGCCCGGCATTTTCGGAGGCACGGGATTCAGATAACCGGTCCGAAAAATGCACCGCGATCCGGTCTTTTTCTTCGGTAACAATGATTCCGTCCGCCCCTTCCACATCCCCCAGCAGCTTGAGCCCGTCCTTGGCCCCCACGACAAAGAGCGCGGTGGCCAGGGCGTCGGCGGTCGCGCAGTCGGGGGCGAGGACGCTGCTTTCCACGACGCCGGAACCGGCCGGGCGGCCGGTTCGGGGGTCGATGATGTGCGAATAGCGCTTCCGGCGGCGGACGAAATAGTTCCGGTAATCCCCCGAGGTTGCGACCGCCCGATCCGACAGCTCCAGGACGGTCAGCACTTCATCGTCATCTCTCGGGTGCTCCATCCCGATCCGCCAGCGGCGGCCGTCGGGGTACCGACCCAGGCAGTAGATATCGCCTCCGGCATTGACCAGGGCGCTCTTGATTCCCTTCGAGACCAGGAGCGCGGCCAGGCGGTCCACCACGTACCCCTTGGCAAGGCCTCCCAGATCGATCGTCAGGCCGGGAACCCGAAAACGGACCGTCCGGCCGGAGCGGTCCAGCTCGATCTTCTCCCATCCGCAGCGGGAGAGCGCCTGACCGATCTCCTCGCCAGTCGGGAGACGCCCCTTTCTCTGCGGGAAGAAACCCCAGATCTCCATCAGGGGCCCGACGGTGACGTCGAAGGCGCCGCCCGTTAACCGGCTGATCTCGACCGACCGCGAGAGGACCGCCATCATCTCCCCGCTCACCCCGACCGGTTTCAGGCCGGCCTCCCGGTTGATGCGGTTCAGTTCGCTTTCGGGCATATACCGGCTGAAGATCTTTTCCAGCCGCTCCGCCTCGGACCAGCACGCATCCAGAGCATCGGCCGCCCGGCCGGAGCCGGGCGCCGCCAGTTCGATGGAGAGCACCGTCCCCATCATCATCCGGGACTCTTGATAGAGAACGGGCCGGCGGCAGCTCGGGGAAGCCAGGAAACCGATCAGGCAGGCGGTGATGTAATATCTTTTCAATCCCTGCATCGGATATTGAACCGGATACGTAAACCCGGATTATCCATGAAAATTTTTCATTTCCATGAATAATCCGGGTTGATGGTACCCGATTAAATTTTTCCGGAGGAAAAATTTAAATCCAGGAGAACCAGCCCAGATCAAAAATCTCGGAGACCGTTGCCAATCCCAGAACGATGACATAGACGATCAGGATGGTGAGCCCGATCGTCTCCTTGTATCTCCGGAAAAAGGGGAAGTCGGAACGGAAGAGGCAGTAGGCGAAAGCGGCCACCCAGAAGACAAGCATGACGATCAGAACGATCTTCTGGGGAGTGCTCAGCGGAGGGAATAATTGGGCAATCCCCCAGAGGGCGGCGGTCAGGCAAACAATGAGAAGCAGGAATATCTCCCCATGTTTTCGCAAATAGTTCATCATCTCCTCCTGGACGTTGCTCTCAAGGTGACGGTGATTTCAGTCGCATCATCTATCCGGGCCTGGAGATTCTTTCCCGGGATCACCTGCTCCAGCACCATCAGCAGATCGAGACCCTGCTTCAACCGGCTGCGGCTGCTGAGCACCAGCCCGTCCTTGATATCAAATTCGACAGTGCCGGTCAACAGGTGAGTGGACCGTTTTACACCCGAGAGGGGCCTCCCCCCTTCTTCCGGGAGGCTCTCCTGCTCGTATCTGCCCGTAAAATCGATCAGCGCGATCTTTTCTTCTTTCCCCTGGAAGCCCCGGAAAGTTGAATCGAGCTTGACCGCCCAGGTTTCTCCCCGGTCCCAGGGGCTCCCCGCTCCCGGAGCGGGTATCTCAACCTCCCTCGACCAGCCGGCGCCGACCGGCACCTCCGTTTCCGGGAACTCGGGCTGAATCCGCTCCCAGAGATTATCGAACTTGAGATAGGGGAAGCGGCGGCCCGGGGAGGGCGGAACCCGGGCGGCGATGATCCTGCCCCGCGGATCGACTTCAACCGTGAAGGTTTCCCCCGAGATCCCGCGCAGGGGGAAATCCTCATCATCGGCAGTGATTTCTTTTTTGACTGTTTCTCCTTCGACGGTCCTGAGGCTCCGGTCGGTGAGGATGATGGTCGACTCCCGGTCCCGGACCCGGTTGGTCATGGTGAGATGGAAATCTTTATAGGAGACGGAGATGGCAGCGGTCCCTTCCGGGGAGACGGACTCCACTGCGGCCTCCAGGAGATAGCTGCCCTGGATCCGGACCGGGAGAACCAGTCTGTCCCCCTCTTTCTTTGAGCCGACCTCCTCCATGGTGACTGTCCCCTCCCCGGTGAGATAAACATCGTACTGGAGAATGTCGCCCGGCTGGAAATGATAGCGGAGAAGATAGCCGGGAGGCGTCGGCTTTTGGCAGCCGGCGGCACCGAGGAGGATCAGCAGCACACCGGCGGTAAAGGCGGCCTTTACCGGCCGGGGAACCGCCCCGCGCCCCCGATCAGGGATTATTCCGATAGAGCTCACAGCTTTCACCGATCGCAGATGCCTACTTGGCCGGACGGCCGCCCGACGGGAGAGGCAGCCGCTGGCTTTTTTCCAGCAATTCGCTGACAACCGGCGCCATCTCCTTCCGGGCGGCCAGTTGTCTGAGAGCGGAGATGATGATCGCCTTGTAAAACCAGTCCACTTCCGAACTGTTGACCAGGTTCACCAGGGCCGCGGCCGATTCTTCAACCGGGGTGTGGGCCAGATCCCAGATGGCCGCCTGACGCATCTGGTCCGGTTGATCCGGGTCATTGAAGATTTTCAGCAGCGGCTCGACGACCCGCCTGTCCTCGATGTATCCCAGCATCTGCATCGCCAGCAGGCGATGGTCCGCATCTCCCGTGCCGGTCTGGCTCAGGATATAGCTCTGATACCGGGAATAATTATAATCGAAACGGCAGAGCGCTTGCGCCGCCCGCAGCTTCAGCCCGGGGGCAGCTGTCTCCTGCCAGATCTTTTCGATTTCGGGCGCCGCCGGCCGATAACGGATGACGGCCAGGATTTCGATCACATTCTCCTTTTCTCCGGCGGGAGATGAGGCGAGGGCCTGAAGGAGAGCGGGGCCGGCCTGCTCTCCCATTTTGGCCAGCACGGCCTTGGCCCGGATCCGGGCGGCCGGGTCGGCTCCTTTCAGATCACCGATCAGGGTACCGAGATCAGGGGCTTTCTTTTCAGGAGCGGGCTCATCGGCCAACGGTGCGGAAACGGCAGAAACAACAGTTAAAAGGGCAATCGCCGCGGCGACTGAGATAATCATTCTCATCTTTTTTTGCTCCGGTAATCTGGTCCATTGTTTTACTGCGGCCATCATACTATAATTACCCCTGCATTCCAAATAGTAATCTTTGTCCATAACTGACCCGATCAGTATGCGGGTTAACGGGAAGCCGGTACTATATTTTACCGGGAGTTCCCCCTCAATCGATCCGCTCCCCCTTCCCGGGAGAGATGCCACTTCTCCAGTTCCGGCAGGAAAGAGTAATTGGTCATGTCGTAGTGGAGCGGGGTGACGGCGATGTAGTTCTCCATCAGCGCCTGGTGATCGGAGCCGGGGTCCTCTTCCGGCGAATCCATCTCACCCCCCAGCCAGTAGTACGTCCTGCCCCGGAGATCAATCCTTTCCTCCATGATTTCCTGAAACCGGGCGCCGCCCTGGTGGGTCACCCGCACCCCCCTGATCTCTTCCTCCGGGACGGCGGGGACGTTGACATTGAGGAGAAGTTTGGGGGGCAGCCCCCGGGCCAGTACCGTCAGCGCCAGCGACCGGGCGAACCGCGCCGCGGGTTCATAATCGGGTTTGGTAAAGGTGCCCAGGGAGACGGCGATCGCCGGAATCCCCATGATGGAAGCCTCGGTGGCGGCGGAGACGGTGCCGGAGTAGATGACGTTGGTCCCCGTGTTGGGCCCCAGGTTGATCCCGGAGATGACGAGATCCGGGGGGCGCTCCAGGAGCACCTTGACGGCGACCTTGACTGAATCGGCAGGAGTACCGGTGACCCCGTAGCCGTACAGGGTGCCGTCCTTGAAAACCTTGATCGCCCGCAGGGGTTCGGTCAATGTGATGGCGTGGCCGGCGGCGCTTCGCTCGGAGTCGGGGGCGACGATCATTACCTCCCCCAGGCTCCCGATTTCCCGGGAAAGCGCGTACAGCCCGAGCGCGTTGATGCCGTCATCATTGGTGAGAAGAATCAGAGGCCGTGTCATGTATCATGATTCCTATCTAAAAAGTTGTTACCCGGACAGGTTTCTATCCTCGACGTAATAATATATAATGACAAAATCCTCAGCCGGAGGCTGATCCGCCTCCGGCGGAGAATGACGAAACCCGAATGTTCAATCTTTTCCTTTCACCCGGCCGGCCTGCACCCGTTTCCAGATCGCCCAGAGAAACCACCTGATGTATTCCGGGGCCACCTTCAGGACCTTGAAATGGGATTTTCCCCTGGCCCGGTCCTTCCAGACGGTGGGGACTTCGGCAATTCGGAACCCTCCGACGTATGCCTTGACGGTCAGCTCCAGCCCGGTGGTGAAATTGTCCGATTTCAGTATCCCCACTTTCGGGAGGATGTCCGCCCGATACATCTTATAGGCGTTGGTGGCATCATTCGTCGGCAGACCGATCAGGATTTTGAGGACGATCCCCAGCAGCCGGGAGAGGAAATGCTTGATCTGGTCCTGGTGCTCCCCGGATCCTCCCGAGATGTAGCGGGAGGCCGAGACCAGGTCGTACCCCTTCTTGATCTTCTCCAGCATCACCGGGATGACGGTCACGTCGTCGGCGAGATCCGCCATGACCGCCACGATCACCCCCCCGTCCACCTCTTCATACGCCCGGTTGAGACATCTCCCCAGTCCGTGATTGCCCCGGCGGTTGACCAGGACGATGTTATCGATGCTCTCCTGCAGCTTCTCCACGACCTCCCAGGTCCGGTCGGTCGAGTTGTCGTTGACCACGATCAGCTTGTGGGGGATCTTCACCCGGTCCTGGATCTCCCGGATGGTCCGGATGGTCTCGGAGATGCTCTGCTCTTCATTGTAAGCGGGAACGATGATGTTCAAAAAATAGGGATCCGTCATGGTATTAATTAGCGCCTTCGGCGCTACTTAATATTGGACCCCGATTGATTCAATCGGGGTCTGTTGGTTAACTATAATATTTCTACCGAGGCAATCCTATAAAAAAGTCTTATAACCGCAGCCAACATTTTACCTCTGAAGAACGCGGGATCTGTAGAATGAAAGCTGTTCAACTATTATTTTTCACAGAAAAATAATATTAGGCACTTTTTCCAAGAGTATCGTCACCGGACCGTCGTTCTCCAGCCGGACCAGCATGTCGGCCCCGAAGACGCCTCTCCCCGGGGGGAACCCCAGCCCGGACAGGCACCGGCAGAAATAATCGTAGAGCCGCTCTCCCTGTTCCGGGGGAGCCGCGTCGCTGAAACCGGGGCGGCGCCCCCGCCGGCAGTCGGCATAAAGGGTGAACTGGGAGACCGCCAGGATCTCTCCCCCGATGTCCGGAAGGGAGAGGTTCATCTTCCCGCCGACGTCTTCGAAGACCCGCAGTCCGGCAACCTTGCCGGCCAGAAACTCCGCCTCCCGTTCGGTGTCGCCGCGGGCCACCCCCAGGAGCACCAGGAAGCCCCGCCCGATCCGCGAGATCGTCTGCCCCCCGATTTCCACCGAGGCGGATCTCACCCGCTGAATGACCGCCCTCATTATAAATTAGCTCGCTTCGCTCGCTAATTTACTGCTTCGGAATTTTCAGCCTGAGGCTGATGCGCCTCTGGCGCACAATAAATGTCGTAGCGGCAGCCTTCAGAGGCTGTCCGGTAAACCCTAAAATGTCATTGCGAGCCCCGAAGGGGCGAAGCAATCTATTTTTTCATTCACAACCACCTCTTATCCAAAATGATGAGATTGCTTCGTCGCTGCGCTCCTCGCAATGACCTCTAAAATGCCTAAAATCTGAATTATCGGACAGCCTCTTCAGGCTGCCATAATATGGCGACCTGAAGGTCGCCGCTACAAAGTTGCGCCGCAGGCGCTAATTTATGTTTTAAACCAAGACTATCATGATTACAGCGAGGCAATACCGGTAATTTAAAATAGTCCTGCAATATTGCTTCTCTGCTTGCACATTCTTATTTTTCCGTAGGGAAAATAAGATTATTATACCTTCATGAAGACGGATTATAACACAATCAAAATACAGGGGGAACAGTTAGATTGAACTCACCGCTCACCAATCTCGAGAGATGCTCAATCTGCCCGCGGGACTGCCGGGTCAACCGCGGCGCGGGAGAGCACGGCTACTGCCGGACCGGGACCGGCTTCCCGATCGCCTCCATCTGCCTCCACCGGGGGGAGGAACCGCCTCTCTCGGGAGAGAGCGGGATCTGCAACGTCTTCTTCGCCCACTGTAACCTCCAGTGCCTCTATTGCCAGAACAGCCAGATCAGCCGAAACGACAACGGCCGCGGGGGAGACCGGATGACCCTCGGGGAGGCCGTCGGCCGGATCGAAAAAACGCTCGACCGGGGGGCGCGAGGCGTCGGGTTCGTCTCCCCTTCCCACTGCATATCGCAGATGCGGGCGATCATCCGGGGTTTGCGGGAGCGGGGCCGGCGTCCGTTCTTCGTCATGAACACCGGCGGCTACGACCGAGCGGAGACGATCGCCGCCCTCAAAGATGAGATCGACGTCTACCTCCCCGATCTGAAATACCGCGACCCCGGCCTGGCCGAACGATACTCCGGGGCCCGGGACTATCCCGCCGTCGCCGGCCGGGCGCTCCGGGAGATGTACCGGCAGAAAGGGCCGGAGCTGTCGTTCGGGCCCGACGGCGCCATCCGCTCCGGCCTGATTGTCCGCCACCTGATCCTCCCGGGCGAAACCGAGAACAGCAGGGCCTGCCTCCGCTTCATCGCGGAAGAGCTCTCCCCCGGCGTCCACATCTCGCTGATGGCCCAGTATCATCCGCCGCCCGCCGTCTATGAGCATCCGCGACTGGGGCGACCGCTGTGCCGAGAAGAATATGAAGAAGTAAAAGAAGAGATGGAACGCCTGGGGTTCCGCAACGGCTGGATCCAGGAACTGGAGAGCCACGAGAGTTATCTACCCGACTTCGATAAAGTCAACGTCTTTACTGATTCCGATCAAAGTATCTGGGAAGAAGGGAGTAGTGGAGTATTGGAGTGATGGAGTGATGAGGCTGAGGCACCCCGGTCTTCCATTACTCCATCACTCCATTACTCCCTCATCAAGATTCCTACGTCCCCTCTCATCCTTCACTACCTCAATAACGTCTCCCACCGCCACCCCCCCCCCCTCCACCACCCGGGCGAAGATCCCTTCCCGGGGCATGATGCAGTCCCCGGAGAGCTTTCGGATGGCGCAGCCGTCGTGGCATTCCTTGCCGATCTGGGTGACCCGGAGAACAACCTCGCTGCCGATCCGCAGGAGGGCGCCGACCGGGATGGTGTGAAGCTCGATCCCCCGGGTCGTCAGGTTCTCGGCGAAATCCCCGGGCGCGAAGGGGGGGTAATCACTGCCGGGAGACTGCCGCGAGAGAGCGCGCTCCAGTTTCGCCATGCTCTCGGCCGCCAGGAGGCTGATCTGCCGGTGTCCGGTCCCGCTGTGGGCGTCCTCCTCGATCCCCCAGTCCGGCTGCAGCCGGGCTTCTCCGACGTTCTTTTTCCGGACCCCCTTGCGGTCGCTGACGCAAACCGCCACGATCTCTCCCGGTTGTTTTTGAATCACCATAATCACAAAATTCTAAATATTAATTAAGATCTAACCTGTTGCTTCGAAATTTCACTACTTATTTGCCACCAAGGCACAAAGGCACCAAGAAAAGAGGAAAAAGTGAAAAATATTCACCTACTAAGGAGGGCATTAAATAGATCGCATTCTCAGCAATAGTCATTGCGAGCGCAGCGAAGCAATCCCTTGTTCTTCAACTAATTGAGATTGCTTCGTCCAGCCGCCGTAGCCTTCGGCTACTATGGAGGAGGCGGCTCACTTCGTTCCTCGCAATGACATGCATTCTATTTAATGCTCTCCTTAGTGTCTTGGTGTCTTAGTGGCGAAAAGTTGCGCCGAAGGCGCTACTTTATTTCTTCCCCCAGCCAGTCGAGATACTCTCGGCTGCCGCCGCTGACGGGGAGAGCGACGATCTCGGGGACCTCGTAGCGGTGGATTTTCTTCACGGCCCCGATCAGACCGTTCAGCTTTTTCCCGCGGGTCTTGGCGACCAGGAGAAATTCCTCCGCCTGGTCGATCTTTCCCTCCCACCGGAAATAGGACTCGCCCCGGGGGAAGATGCTGACGCAGGCGGCAAGACGCTCCTCGAGCAGTGTCAGGGCGATCGTGCGCGCCTCTTCCCGGTCCGGGCTGGTCATCAGGACGACGATGTATGGATTATCTTCCGGCTCATTCATCATTTCATTCCTGCTCCGGCAGATTAAGGGAGAATAAAAACAACTAATCAGTCGCCGGCCGCGATCGCGAGGGCCGGCGGGGACGTGCTCTCCGGAGTTTTTTTCTTCTCGGAAGGAGCTTTCTCGGCCGGAGGCTTCGTCTTCTCCTTCTCTTTCTTCTCCGCCTCCTGATAGCCTTTGCTCCGGTAGTCCGTCTGATAGAAACCGGAACCTTTAAAGATGATACCCGCTCCGGTTCCGATCAGCCGCTTCACCTTTCCCCCACAGAGGGGACACCGGGCGAGCTTCTTGGCTCTAATGCTCTGAAACTTTTCAAAACGGTGACCGCACTCTCCGCAAACATAATCATAGGTCGGCATGAGTCTGCTCCCTTCTAAATTAGCGCCTCCGGCGCTAATTTAGATAATCACACCTTGCTGAAACAAAATTATTGTTATCCCGACGGATGTCGGGAAAATTCCGAAGCAACAAGTTAGTATCAGGGGTCATCATAGAGCACTATTTTTGATTGTCAAGTTTACAGAGGTCCGGTTATGCTTGATCGTTCAATAAAATAGCGCCTTCGGCGCTCTTTTAGTTGAAATTCCGAAGCAGCAAGGTAATATCCCATAACCGCGCTCCAAAGTTTAAAATAGAGGCACTAATAATCCTGGGGTAATGGAGTGATGATTGGACAGGATTGCCAATCCTACCTGGCGAAGAAGAAAGAACTGATCGACCGGGCCCTGGCGGCATTCCTCGAGCGGGGGGAGGGATGCCCGGAGATACTGCGGCAGGCGATGCGGTACGGCCTGCTGGGAGGGGGGAAGCGGATCCGCCCCATCCTCTGCCTGGCTGCCTGCCGGACGGCCGGCGGCGAGGAGAAAGGCGCCCTGGCCGCGGCCTGCGCCCTGGAGATGATCCACGCCTACTCGCTCATCCACGACGACCTGCCGGCCATGGACGACGACGATCTCCGCCGCGGCCGGCCGACCCTTCACCGCGCTTTCAATGAAGGCACCGCCATCCTGACGGGAGACGCCCTCCTCACGCTGGCCTTCGAGGTGATCGCCCGGGACGGGCATCTGAGCGACCGGCAAGCCCGGCGGATCGTAACCGAACTGGCGTCCGGCGCCGGGGACCGGGGGATGGTGGGGGGACAGCAGGCCGATCTCGCCGCCGAAGGGCGGCGGGTGGACGGGGGCGCCTTAAAATATATCCACACCCGCAAAACCGGGGCGCTCCTCACCGCCTCCGTTCTCTGCGGGGCGATCGCCGGGGGCGCCGGGCCGAAACAGCTCGACCGCTTCAAAGGGTTCGGGAAGGCGATCGGCCTCGCTTTCCAGATCAGGGACGACCTGCTCGACGTCGAGGGGGAGGCCGCCGCGCTGGGAAAGCCCACCGGTCAGGATGAAAAGGCCGGGAAGGCGACCTATCCCGCCGTCTGGGGGATACCAGCCTCCCGGGAAAAACTCGAGGAAGCGATCGGGGAAGCGCTGGCCGCGCTGGAAGAGTTCGGCGAAGAAGCCGGACCCCTCCGGGAAATCGCCCGGTTCATCGGCTCCCGGGAGATGTGATCAGGAGTCAGTAATCGGTAATCAGTAATCGGTAATCAGTAATCGGTAAGCGGTGAAGGCGACATGCGAGGTTTTCACCGCTCACTGCTAACCGCTCACCGCTTACGATTTCACAAAAGAGATCCAGACTCTTCTCTGCCGGGGGCCGTCGAACTCGCAGAAGAAGATGCCTTGCCAGGTCCCCAGCCGCAGCCGTCCCCGCTCCACCGGGACACAGACCGACGACCCCATCAGCGAGGCCCTGACGTGGGAGTCGGCGTTCCCCTCCAGATGGGAATACCCGGTCCCGGCGGGAACCAGCCGGGAGAGGACCGACTGGATGTCGGCCCGGACGCTCGGGTCGGCGTTCTCGTTGATGGTGATTCCGGCGGTCGTGTGGGGAACAAAGACCACGCAGATCCCGTCCTCCATCCCCGAAGCGGAGACCTCGCGCTCCACCAGGTCGGTGATCTCCACCATCTCCGATCGCCGGCAAGTTTTTAGAGCGATTGTTTTCATCTAAAATTTTCCTCCGGAAAATTTTAACTTTCGTCATTTGTCATTCGGATTTCGTCATTTGTTGTATTTTATCCTTGAGCCACCCTGCCCGCGGAGCTTTCGGTTCAACATTCAACATTCAACGTTCAACGTTCGATGTTGAGCGTTGGACGTTCATTCTTTCTTCATCTCCCTCTGTAGCCACCCCCCCCACTCCTCCATCCCCTCCCCGGTCCGGCAGGAGACCTCGATGACCGGGATGGCGGGGTTGACGGCTCTCAGACCGCTGTAAAAAGCCGCCCGGTCAAAGTCAGTATAGGGGATAAGGTCGATCTTGTTCAGAATCACCACCGCCGCCTCGATAAAAAGAAGCGGGTACTTGGTCGGCTTGTCATCGCCTTCGGCGACGCTGACCAGCCCGATCTTTGCTTCTTCCCCCAGGTTGAAGCCGACCGGGCAGACCAGGTTGCCGACATTCTCGATGATCAAAAGGTCGATCGCGTCAAGATCCATCCCGGCCAGCGCCTCCCGGATCATCTGCGGACTCAGGTGACATCCCCGGCCGGTGTTGATCTGGAGCGCGTCCAGCCCCAGCCTCCGGAGCCGGACCGCGTCCTTGTCCGATGCCAGGTCGCCTTCGATCACCCCGATCCTGATTTTTTTCCCCAGCCGCCGGTAGGCGGCCTCGATGAGCGAGGTCTTCCCCGAACCGGGAGACCCGATCAGGTTGAATGCCGTCACTCCGTGCCGGCGCAGCGTCAGCCGGTTCTCCGCCCCGATCCGGTCTTCTTCTTTCAAGATATCCTGTTTGATCGCAACCTTCACTGCTCCTCCCCAGATTTCAACAGTTAATATGAATGTGATTGAATGTCACGTCCTGATTTAAAGTTGTCACTTTTTACCGGTAAAACGTTGTCATACTAAGATCCCTGCCGCTTTATGCGGCAGGTGAATCAATTCATAGCTATCAAATTATAGCAGCTCAGGACTTTCTCCCCTGCCGCGTAAAGCGGCAGAGGCCGTTTTGGGTTTTGTCCCATTCGATTAGCTTATCGAACTTTCATTCCCCGGGGATAAACCCCGGGGGGATGTGCTTTATCTGTGACAACCTATATCAGGACGGGACCATTTCGTTCGACGATGAACGTTGGACGTTGGACGTTCATTCTTTTACATCTTTCCTCTCTCCTTCTATATAATCAATGTACAGCTCCTTCCCGGAGAGGATTTCCAGGTCGCCGCCGGCGCAATGAGCGCAAGTGAAGAGGATCCCGCCCTCCGCGGTTGTTTCTCCGCAGGACCGGCAGCGGACCTCCAGGGGCACCGTCTCGGTCACCAGCCGGGCGCCGGCAATCTCCGTCTCCCCGGCCAGCATCTCAAACGCGGTCTCGAGAGTTTCGGGGATCACCTGCCGGAGCGCGCCCACTTTTATGACCACCCGGGAGACCGCGGCCAGATTTTCCTTTCGGGCGGCTTCCGTCACCAGCCTGACCAGGTTATCGGCGATCGCCCATTCGTGCATGGTGAAGACTCGGCTCTCGGTTACGGTTACGAAGCCCGGGTCGTTGATCGGTAACGGTCACGTGAGCGAGGGAGCTCGACTTTACCGTAACTCTCTCCGAAACGGGCATCGTTACCCTCACCTTTTAACCTTCTTTTAATGGCACCTCGTACACGTCCAGGTCCCGGGCGATCCGGGTGTTCGGGAAAACCTCCCGGGCTTCCCGGAGCATCGACGTGATCGAAAGATACCGGGGGCTGAGGTGGACCAGGACCAGCTGGCGGACCCCCGCCTCTTGCGCGATCCGGGCCGCCTCCCGGGCGGTGGAGTGGCCCCTCAGCCTGCTCTCCCCGGCCATCTCGTCGTCGAACATCCCGTCGTGGATGAGAAGATCGGCCCCCCGGGAGAAATCAACGGCCGCCGGGAAAGGGCGGGTGTCCACCATATACACAACGGTACGTCCCGGCCGCGGTTCTCCCAGGACCTCTTCCGGCTGCACCCGCCGCCCGTCATCCAGAACCGCCTCTTTCCCCGATTGAAGACGCTTGTAGAGCGGGCCGGGCGGTATCCCCAATTTCTCCGCCGCTTCCAGATCGAACCGGCCCGGGCGCGGACGTTCCACCAGCCGGTAGGCGAGGGTAAAGACCCGATGATCAACCGGCATCGCTTCGATGCAATAATCCCCTTCGTCAACGATCACCCCGCCCTCGATTTCTTTCACTTCGAGCGGATAAGCGACGCCGAACCGGAGATATTTCCGGCTGAGATGGACGTAGTCGGCGATCCCGGGGGGACCGAAGATGGAGAGGGGCGCGGACCGGGATCCCATGCTCATGCTCATCAGGAGACCGGCCAGCCCGATGACGTGGTCGCCGTGAAGATGGGTGACGCAGATCGCCCGCAGGCGCGCCCAGCCCAGATGAGACCTGCCCAGCTGGAGCTGGGTGCCCTCTCCGCAGTCGAACATGAACATCTCCCCTTCACGAAGGAGGACCGTGGAGGGAAGCATCCTCCGGGTGGTGGGGAACGATCCTCCTGAGCCCAGGATTACTACTCTCATGAATAATTTTTCCTTCGAAAAATTATTACAACAATCGGTTACGTAAAGAATATCTTTATAGTGGCAATTTTGCCTTTGAATAAGTCTGAATACTAACAAATTTTTGTCAACCCGGAATTACATTTATCATCATTCCATCACTCCATCCCTGCTTTTTCTCTTCATGCCTCTTTAGTCTTCAGTGTTATATTCAGACCCATGACGACTTTTGAAAAAGACCGACAGTTCTACCGGTTCGCGGTATACGGGTTCCTGAAGAATTTGCGCTTCTTCGAGCCCTTCATCATCCTCTATTTCCGGGAGACGGGTTTTTCCTTCCTCGAGATCGGCACACTGTACTCCATCCGCGAGACCGCCACCCTCCTCCTCGAACTTCCCACCGGTTTCATCGCCGACTTCTACGGCCGGCGAATATCGATGATCGTTTCCATGCTGGCTTACATCGCCAGTTTCCTCATTTTCTATCTCTTCCCGTACTTTTTTGCCTTCGCGGCCGGGATGATTCTCTTCGGCGTCGGGGAGGCGTTCCGGACCGGGCCCCATAAAGCCCTGATCCTCGAACACCTCCGGCAGAGGGGACTGCTTGATCTCCGGGTTGATTACTACGGCGCTACCCGGGGCGCCTCCCAGCTCGGCTCCGCTCTGAACGCGATCCTGGCGGCCGCGCTGGTCTTCTACGGAGGAAGCTACCGGATCGTCTTCCCGGCGGCGATCATTCCCTGTCTGATGAACCTGATCAACCTGGCCACCTATCCGAAGATACTCGATCGGGCAATCCGGAGAACCGAGAAGAGACAGACCTTGGGAGATTTTCTCGCGGTCTTCCGCCACCGGGATTCACGGCGGGGGATACTGAACTCGGGCGTCTTCGATGCCTTCTTCAATACCGGTCAGGAATATCTCCAGCCGATCCTGAAGAGCATGGCCGTCGCCCTCCCGGTCCTGAGCGCCCTGGAAGGGCGGCAGAGAACCGCCGTCCTGGTGGGGATCGTTTATTTCCTGATCTACCTGGTCACCAGTTACGCGTCACGGAATGCCGGCCGCATGAGCCGGAGATTAGGCGACACGGCCCGGACACTGAACCTGACCTACCTGGCCGGGGCGGCCATGCTGGCCGTTGCGGGCGTTTTCATCGGACTCAATATCCCGGAGGGGGCGGTACTCTTTTTCCTCCTCATCTTTGTTCTCCAGAACGCCCGACGTCCCGTCAACATAACCTATATCAGCGAGAAGATATCCCACCGGGCTATGGCCTCGGGGCTCTCGGCTGAGTCCCAGATCAAAACCCTGATAATGGCGCTCATCGCCCCCGCGGCCGGTTTCCTGGCCGACCGCTTCGGAATCGGCCCCGCGCTCATTGTCAGCGGAGTCGTCATGGGCCTCTTGCTGACCGGGGCTCATCTCAGGGAAGAGACTAAATAATGACCCCGATTGTATCGGGTCGGAGCCAAACCCGACCCGAAAAATAATCTTCGATTATCTCGGGTTAAAAATGACGAATGAGGAGGAGGCGATGGAGGTTATCCGGGAATATTCCTGATCGGTTACCCCGATTATTTCAAACCACCGCCGTAGGTACGGATCAGAGCGCGCTTGATCTCCCATAATTTCCCGGTGAGAGAAACGTGATAGACGTGGGGATTAACCAGGCGGGTCACTCCCGGATCAAGCGCTTCCAGGTCGGCGTCCCGGAGCCGCCGCATATCCTCGATCTCCGGCTGTTCATAAACGATCTTTCCGTCCTCCATCACCGTTATTTCCAGGGGTTCAATCTCCGATATTTCCTCCCCCTGCAGAGTCCGGTATTTAGTTTCATCGATGGGATGTCGCAGGACAAGCTCTTTCGCCGACCGGGGGTCCTCATCCGCCAGGCTGAGCAGGTCGCCGACGGCCTTTCCCCGCCGGCCATACACCCGCCAGGACCGCTTCTCCCCCGGGTTGATGGTCTTCTCGGCATTTTCGGAAAGTTTGAAGGCCGGCTTCCATTCCCCTCCTTCCCTGACCGCGGTCAACTTATACACACCGTCCAGCGCGGCGCACCCCTCGGAGGTGATCAGCCTGGTCCCCACGCCGTACACCAGGCGTCCGACCAGGTGATCCGGGTCCACCCCGTACTGGAAGGCTTCCTTCCTGATCCGGGTGACAATCTGCCAGATGACCAGCTCGTCGAGCTGGTTGGAGAGAACGATGCCGGCATCCTCGAACCCCGCCTCGTTCAGCAACCGGGCGGCCCGGATGCTGAGATAAGCCAGATCGCCTGAATCAAGCCGGATGCCGAGCGGGCGGTGACCCTTCCGGCGCAGCTCCTCGAAGACCGTGACGGCATGGGGAACACCGCTCCGCAGGGTGTCGATGGTGTCCACCAGGAGCAGGCAGTCGTCAGGATAGAGATCGGCATACGCCCGAAAGGCGTCCAGCTCCGAGCCGCCGAGGGCCATGAAAGCCTGGACCATGCTGTGGGCGTGGGTGCCTTTGGGAGGGTAGCCGAGGGCACAGGAAATGCCGGTATTGGAGGTAAAGTCAGCCCCCCCGATCAATGCCGCCCGGGCACCGGCGTTGGCCCCGCTCCCCTGGGCGCGCCTCATTCCGAAATCGATTAATAGGTTGTCGCACCCGGCCTGCCGGAGGCGGGAGGCCTTGGTGGCAACCAGCGTCTGGTAGTTGAGGTGATTGAGAAGCGTCGATTCCAGGATCTGGGCCGGGACCAGCGGCCCCTGCGCGACAACCAGGGGGACATTAGGATGGACCACCCTCCCCTCCGGGACGGCCCGCAGGGAAAGCCCCCTAAAATCTCCGTTGTCACGGAGCCATCCCAGAAAATCCTTCGCGAAAAGGGGCGCGCCGTCTCCTCTCTTCTGCTGCTCCAGGCAGGCTATTTCCTCCTCCCCGAACTTCGCCTCCCCCATCCAGTCCAGCAGCCAGGCCAGGCCGGCATTGATACAGTACCCGGCCTGGTGGGACCCGTAATCGGGGCAGCTCCGGAAAAAGTAATCGAACCGGGCTTCTTTTTCATAAAGTCCCGTCCGGAAGTAGAGCTGAGCCATGGTGAGTTGGTAGAAATCGGTAAAAAGGATATTCCCGGCCGGACCGGGATATTTTGCGTTCATATTCAATTTTGTGTCTTGGTGGCTAGTAATTATCAAAATTCCAAAGCAGTAAATTAACCTATAATAACACCGGTGACGGTTGTATAATTCTACCATTTAGCGTTCTGGTAGGCTATGATAATAAATGTAATCATTATTTTTCGTGTTGTTGTTCTGTTAATCTTTGTCGTTATTCAAAACTAACCCGATTTATTTCCGCCTGCTGGCAGGAGGAAATAACTCGAGTTAAGGAGAAGACATGAAAAGATATCTGCCGGCAGTGGTAACCTTCAGCCTGATCATCTTCCTGGGGGCAGCCCTCTCATGGGCAAACGGGGGAGAAAAAACCCTCCGCTGCTGGCGCTGCGGGAAGAGTTTCGCGGTTTCGGCATCACAGCAGGGGAGAGTGATCTGCCCTGACTGCGGCGCGCCCTGCCTGATCAAGAAGCCAACGCCCATCCCGACACCGAGCCCGGTCCCCTCCCCCACTCCGATTCCGGGCCAGGAGCCTGCCTCCATATCCTGGAAGGAGGGGGCGAAACACGTCGGCCAGACCAGATCGGTCAAGGGGATGATCGTGGGTACCCACCTTTCCTCCGGGAGCGGCAATCTCTACCTGAACTTCGATCCTGATTACACGACCTACATCTCGATCAAGATCCCCAAAGAGGCGCTGGGGAAGTTTCCCTCCGGGGCCGCGGGCCACTACCAGGGGAAGACCGTGGTCGCGACCGGGGAGATCGTCCGCGACAAGAAATACGTGCGCCTGATCGTCACCGACCCGTCCAACCTCTTTGTCGTTGAATAATTCCGTAAATTCCGGGGACGATACTCATTTTAAGTTCGGCAGCGACGGCTTCTTCTTGTGGTACTCCGTGCTCCGTTCGAACGCGTGAGCAATCCGGAGTATCTTTTCCTCGGCGAAGGGGGGGGCGATGATCTGTAATCCGACGGGCAGATTCCGCTCATCGAAACCGCAGTTGATGGACAGCGCGGGAAGCCCGGCCAGGTTGACCGCGATCGTGAATATGTCGGAGAGGTACATCTGCAGGGGGTCCTCCGACCGGGCGCCGAGCTCGAAGGCGGTCCCGGGAGAGGTGGGCATGACCACACAGTCGCATTGAGAAAATGCCCGATCGAAGTCATTCTTGATCAGCCGCCTCACTTTCAAGGCCTTCGCGTAATAGGCGTCGTAATACCCCGCGCTGAGCACATAGGTGCCGAGGATGATCCTCCGCTTGACCTCGTCGCCGAAACCCTCTTTTCGGGTCGCCTCATACATCTCGAGCAGTCCCTTCCCGGTTCGGCTCCGGAAGCCGTACTGGACGCCGTCGAAACGGGCCAGGTTGGAACTGGCCTCGGCGGTTGATAAAATATAGTAGCAGGCGACGGAATACGGGATCCGGGGGAGCTCGATCTCCACGACCTCGGCGCCGAGTTCCCGATACGTCTCCAGGCCGGCCGCAAACGCCCGCTCCACCCCCGGCTCCATCCCCTCGGCCAGGTACTCCCGGGGGAACCCCAGCCTCATCCCGCCGGCATCTTTCCCCAGGACGGTCCGGAACCGGGGGACCTCGACCGGGGCGGAGGTGGAGTCGAGCGGATCGCACCCCGAGATCGCCTCCATCAAGAGGGCGATGTCCTCCACGTCCTTGCCGAAGGGGCCGATCTGGTCGAGGGACGACGCGTACGCGATCAGCCCGTACCGGGAAACCCGGCCGTAGGTCGGCTTCATCCCGGCAACCCCGCAGAGGGCCGCGGGCTGACGGATGGAGCCGCCGGTGTCCGACCCCAGGGAAGAGACCGCTTCATCGGCCGCCAGGGCGGCCGCCGAGCCGCCGCTCGATCCTCCGGGGACACGGCCCGGATCCCAGGGGTTGCGGGTCGGGGCGTAGCCCGAGTTCTCGGTCGACGACCCCATCGCGAACTCGTCCATGTTGGTCTGCCCGAGAAAGACCGCGCCCGCCTCTTTTAACTTTCTGACGACGGTGGCGTCATAGGGGGAGATGAAACCCTGCAAAATCCGGGAGCCGCAGGTTATCTCCTTCCCCTGAACGCAGAAGATGTCCTTCAGGGCGACGGGGACCCCCGACAGCAGGCCGGCCGCCTCGCCCGAACCGAGCCGCCGATCGACATCGGCGGCCATCGCCAGCGCCCCGTCCCGGTCCACCCGGATAAAGCTCCCGATCAGCGGCTCGACTTCATCGATCCGCCGGAGACAGGCCTCGGCCGCCTCGACAGCCGTTATTTTCCCCCCGGCGACCAGATCGGCCGTCTGATGGGCGGTCAATTGGTTAATCTCGGTCATTATAAATTAGCTCGCTGCGCTCGCAAATTTATAAAAATCACATCTCGCTGAAATAAAAGTATAGTGAGAACGATTTGAGAATCAGTTTAAGTCCAACAGTTCACGCCAGAAGGTTAATTTTAATGCATTATTGTCCCGATTGATTTATTCAAAAGCATTGTTATCCCGACGGCTGTCGGGACGGATGTCGGGAAAATTCCGAAGCAGGGACTAATATTTATGAAACCGACCCAATCCCTATTCAATCACTGGCGGGACTATAAAAAATCCATCCTTCTTCTCCGGGGCACAGCGGAGGGCATCAGCCTGATCTATCCCTTCCCTGACGGCGTCCTCGCGCAGGACATTCACCAGCGGAAGGACATGGGACAGGGGCTCCACTCCCCCGGTGTCAAGCTCGTTCAGCTTTTCCATGTAGAGAAGGACATCGTTAAGCTGGCGGACGAATTTTTCTTTGTCTTCAGGGGAGAGGCCGAGGCGAGCCAGCGCCGCGACCTTTTCCACGTCAGTGATGGTGATCTTCCTGTCAGTCATGACTGAATTAGTCCTGTTGTTCCCCCCCTCAAGCCGGCATAACTAACGATCCATTTTGATTTCTCCTAGGGCACTGGCGAGACGGTAGAAATCGTCCGCCGAAAGGTTTTCCGCCCGGTCTTTCGGATCGATCCCGGCCCGGGAGCAGGCCGTGACGATCTGTTCTTCAGTATAATCCAGACCGCGGCCGGCGGCCAGCGCATTTTTGAGCATCTTCCTTCTCTGGGCGAAGGCCGCCGCCGCCACCGGACGCCAGAGCGCGAGGTCCCGGACCGGCCGCTCGTCCGGCGGAATGATGTCGAAGCGCACGATGACCGAATCAACCCGGGGACGGGGGAAAAACGAATTCCGGCAGACGGCGGCGACGATCCGCGGCCGGCTGTACATCCGGGCCAGCACGCTCAGCCTCCCGTAGCGCTTCCTTCCCGGGGGACTGACAATCCGTTCTCCCATTTCTTTCTGCACCATCAAAACCAGCAGGCTGAACCCGGCATCGGACTCGATCAGCTTAGCCACCAGGGGACCGGAGATGGAATAGGGCAGGTTGGCGACGACCTTGAGAACGGAGCCGGGCCGCCGGCCGGCCCCCAGCCGGGCGGCAAGCGCGGCCAGATCCGTTTTCAGGAAATCCTCCTCCAGGACTTCCAGATTGGAGCAGTCCCGGGTCTGTTCCCGGAGGACCCGGACCAGCCCCCGGTCCCACTCCACGGCGATCACCCGGGCCGCCCGGCGGCAGAGTTCCCGCGTCAGCGTTCCCGGGCCGGGGCCGATCTCCAGCACCGCGTCATCCCTGCCGAGGCCGGCGGACCGGATGATCTTCTCCGCTATATTGCGGTCGATGAGAAAAGTCTGGCCGCGGCTCTTGCGGGCGGAGAGGCCGGCCGCCTTCAAAAGCCCCCGTAGATATGCGGGACTGAAGAGAGAATTGTCGTTCATCAGGAAACACACATTAAGAATTTTCAACCACGGAGAACACAGATGGCACGGAGAGGTACTACTTATTAACTCCTACCGTATATTCATTTTTTCTCCGTGGACTTCGTGCTCTCTGTGGTGAAGTCAGGTTTTTTTGTAAGATGCTAGCCGGCAGGCGGTCTTGAGGGCCTCGATCATGGAGGAGGGGTCCGCGACGCCGCGGCCGGCAATATCATAGGCCGTCCCGTGATCGGGGGAGGTCCGGACAAACGGCAGACCCAGGGTGATGTTCACCCCCCGGTCGAAGGCCGCCATCTTGAGGGGTATCAGCCCCTGGTCGTGGTACATCACGACGGCGACGTCATACCGTCCCCGGGCCATCTGGTAAAAAAGGGTGTCCGGCGGAAGCGGGCCGTCCACCCGCAGGCCGGCGGCCCGGCACTCATCGACCGCCGGGGCGATCACCGCCGCCTCCTCGTCGCCGAAGGCGCCCCCCTCTCCTGCGTGCGGATTGAGACCGGCGACCGCGATTTTCGGCTCCGTGATGCGGAAACGAATCATGGCTTCCCGGGCCAGGAAAATCTTCCGGACGATCCCCTCTTTCTTCAGAGAGCGGCTCACCTCGCGCAGGGGGATATGGACGGTGGCCAGAACCACCCGGATATCGCCCCCGACTAACATCATCGCGTAATCAAGGGTTCCGGTCAGGGAAGCGAGATAATCGGTATGCCCCTGAAAGTCATACCCGGCCCGGTGTATCCCCTCTTTATTGATGGGAGC
Source organism: PVC group bacterium (assembly GCA_043804695.1). Taxonomy (GTDB): domain Bacteria; phylum Auribacterota; class Erginobacteria; order Erginobacterales; family Erginobacteraceae; genus CAWGIE01. Next base: position 27,061 of record JAZDIV010000023.1, read on the forward strand.
GGTCACCAGCGCCGCCGCCTGGCCCTTCCGGACCATCGCTGCCCCCGCGGCCACGGCATCCATCGCCGCCCGGGCCCAGCCGGCGTCGATCCGGCCCGGTTCGGGGAGCGTTTCCGGGGCGTCCGCGATCTGTAAAATATGCAGCCCTTCCCTTTCCCATTGCACCCGGTCCGGAGCACCGTACACATGTACGGGAAGGTCAAAACCCAGGGCGGGTAGCAGCACATCGAAAACCCGGTGATCGCCGATAATCAGCGGGCAGCACCAATCCCGGATCCCGGGTGAGGCAACCGCCTTCAGGACCACTTCCGGGCCTATCCCGGCGGCGTCACCCATGCTGATAGCTAATTTAATACGGGGTAATTTCAATATATTATTTTTTCTCCGAAAAAATAATAGATGGTTCGATTTAGGCTAACTATACCGTATGCCTATGGTGATAGATGTCGGCTGGGGTGAGGAATACCTTTTGCGACGGTGCCTTCAGAAAATATTTTTTGTTTAAGCAACAGCCCCCCCGATTGATTCAATCAGGGGGGCTCATATAAATTAGCGAGCGCAGCAAGCTAATTTATTTTTCAATAATGACATGCGCCCGGGATTTTAACGCCTTAATCCATTCATCGTACCGTTTCTGGAATTCGGCCTGGTACAGTTTATCTTCAATCTCTTCCCAGAGTTCTTCCATCGGCTTTTGAAAGGCGTCTTTCTTCCCCGTGCATTTAATCACGTGGTAGCCAAGCTCGGTCTCGATGATCCCGCTGTTTTCTCCCACCCCCAGGGAGAAGGCCGCCTCATCGAGCTGGGGACGCAGATGGCCCCTTTTAAAATACCCGAGATCGCCGCCCTGGTCCGCCCGCGGGCCCCCGGAATGCTTCCGGGCCAGCTCGGCAAAATCAGCCCCCGATTTCAGCTCCTCCAGGATAGACTCAGCCAGTTCGCGGGCCGCCTCGTTTTTCCCGGAATCTTCACCGGTCGGGATCAGGATGTGGCTGACCCTGGCCATCTCGTCCTCCCGGTATTCGTCTTCGTGCTCACGGTGATATCCGATTATTTCCCGGGGAGAGATGGCGATCACCGCGGTGACTTTCTGGTATGTCAGGGCCCTGACCTTGAACTGGTCTTCGAGGTTCTTTTTGTACATCTCCTCGTCCAGGCCCTCCAGGCTCAGGGCGCGATCGAATTCTTCCCGGGTGGTGAACTGCGCTTTCGATTCCTCGAAGCGCTTGTCGATCTCCATCTGATCGACCTGGAACCCTTCTATGCCCTGCGCCTCCTGGAGGATCAGCTGGTGTTCGATCCAGTTGTTGATGGCGCCCTCCCGGGTTTTGGCCATGCGATAGGAAAGCTCCTGCCCCCGGCTGGCCAGTTCATGCTGGCGGAAGAGCGGCGCCAGGATCCGGTTCAGTTCGGCCGTGGTCAGAATGCTGTCGTTGACCCGGGCCTCTATCTTTTCCCGGCCGGGGGCGGCCAGGAGGAGAAGAAACGCGCAGCCGATTGTCAAACCCTGGATGATCATGATAAATTAGCGCCTTCGGCGCTACTTTATATTGGCCCCCCCGACTGATTCAGTCGGGGGGGCTGTTGGTTAACAAAAATATTTTCACCGGGGCAATACTATAAAAAAGCCTTATAACCTCAGCCAACATTTGCCCTAAAGAAGATAATTTATGTATCGGCTTCAGATATACCATTCTTATTTTTTCGCCCCGCCCCGAAGCATTAATCGGGGCAGAAAAAATAAGATTCGGAAGCAGCACGTTGGCTCACTTTGTTCACAACCGGTTACGGTTATGGTATAACCCTGACCGTTACCATTTTATACTCAAGGGTCGCTGACGCCCGCCAGCGCCTATCTCGCCTCCTGGAGCGCTTTTCTCTGCTCGGCCCGGAGGTGGTCGATCAGGTCCGTGTTCATCCAGATGACGGATTCGGAGGCCAGGCGGGACTTGACCGTGTCGAATCTTCCCTTTCTTTGGGCGGCCAGCAGGATCGCGACAACCTCATCCTGGCTTTCTTCCAGTGTCTTCTCCCGGGGGGGCTTGCGGTCAGTAACGGCGACCAGGTGGCAGCCGTAATCGGTCCGGAGCGGTTCACTGACTTCGCCGATCTCGAGTTTCCCGGCCGCCTCCTTGAACTCCGGCGATATCTGGCCCGGCCGGTAATAGCCCAGATCCCCCCCCCGGGCGGCGCTGCTTCCTTCGGACACTTCCCGGGCAACGTCCGCGAAATCAGCTCCGGTATCAAGCCGTTTTTTGATTTCCAGGCAGCGCGCGAGGGCTTCTTCTTCAGTCTCGCCTTCGCCGGCCTTGACGAGGATATGGCTGAACCGCGTCAACTCCGGCACCGTGAAGGCGGCCTTATTGTTCGCCCAGTACTCTTCTATCTCGTTCTGGCCGGGACGGTCCACCGTCAGTACTTCCTGGTTGAGCAAGGTTTCCACCATCAGCTGTTCGCGATATTTCTCCACTTCTCCCCGGAATTTCTCGTCCTGATCGAGCTTCCGCCGACGGGCTTCGATCAAGAACAGCTTTTCCGCGATCATGTCATTAATAAATTGATCGACGGGTTCCTGCGGTTCGCCCGGCGGAGGGGGAGGCTGCCGCAGCCACTCTTTCTTGAATTCATCCAGAGTGATCACGGAGTCGTCCACCTTGACCAAAATGTTCTCCGGGCTTTTCTCCCCGCAGGCGAAGAGAATGATCCCCAGTGCGGCAACAGCAAAAAAGGCCGCCATGCTCCCGATTGACTTCTTCTTCATCTTTGTTCTCCTTCCCAAGGTCTTTTCATTGCCGTTCCTTTCCGGATACGGCTTCCCATTATATAACAACCCCTCCGATTCATTTCAATATTTTTCGCTGACCTTTTTTCATCCCTTGACAAAAACCCGGTAGTTCATAGATTATAAACTTGAAATAAAATTTTCGCCGAAGGCGACAATTTTAAAGCCGAAGTGGTGGAACTGGCAGACACGCATGGTTCAGGGCCATGTGAGGGCAACCTCTTGGGGGTTCGAATCCCCCCTTCGGCAATAACCCGATTATTTATTTCATCCGGGAGAGGCGGGCGAAGGCCCGCCTCTTTTCATAATAATCCACGCGGCTCTTGTTGAGCAGCTCTTCCAGGATGGAGATTGATTGGTCATAATTCTCCCGGTCGACCGGATAGGGATGGTCATCTTTCCCCCCGTGGGCGAAGCTGGACGCCAGTGGGGTCCAGAAGGCCACCGCGTTGGAGTTGGACGAGACCAAGGGATTCACCGAGCTGGTCGAAATGCTCAAGGCGGCGGCCCTGGCCCCGCCGGCCCAAAAATCCTTTTCCAAGCGCATCCTGGCCCGAGGCTGAATCTCGGTCGTCTCCGGCCGGGATAGAAATCCAAGCAATAGAAAGTTGAGAATCGACTTTATCCATGCCGCTCCGGGAGCGGCGATGACCGGTTTTAACTACTACGTGGGTCTCTACATCAATTACCTGATCGACAACGTCGGCACTCCGCCTACCCCGCCCTTCATGTCGCCCAGTTAAAAGCTGAAGGCCGGAAGATAAAAACCCCCGGACCACAACAATGTGATCCGGGGGTTTTCACTTTTTCGGGGGGACCCTCTCCGCTTCCACTCCGCTACAATCTCTAACTGCTATTTCAACCGCTTGAGGCCGAGGATGCGGCGGTTTGACCTGATCCAAGATAGGGGTGGGGAGGATCGGTTGTTTACCCGGTCCCCCCTCCCTCCGAACCGGACGTGCGGATCTCCCGCATTCGGCTCTCCAGTGTCTTGAACTGTTTGAGACTTTTCTTGATTGGCCATCTGTAGCCTCGCTCAAAGTGATAGCCCAAGAAATCGAATCCTCCTCTCTGCTCGACGTCTACAATTCGCGTCTTCTCAGGGTGTAGCTTCAGTCCAGCTTCTTTTACCCAGGCAGTTATCTGGTTGAGCGCCCGTCGGGCCTCTTCCTCACTGCGACACAAAATCACAAAGTCGTCGGCATACCGAATCATCTCAAAACCCAGCCTGGTCATTATATGATCAAGCGGATTGAGATAGATATTTGCCAGCAAAGGGCTGATTACTGCTCCTTGCGGCGTCCCCTGACCCGGTCCCCAACCAGTAAGATCTGATAGAATACCTTGATTCAGAAAGGATTCAATCAATGCCAGAACCCCTCCGTCGGCTATCTTGTCTCGCAGGCATTCCATCAGTCGATCATGCGGAATCATATCGAAGTAACTTCTGATGTCCGCATCGACGACCCAGGTGTAACCGGCATGCAAAAGGTGACTCACCCTCCGCAACGCGTCCTTACACCCCCGGCCCGGACGAAACCCATAACTATGCTCCGAGAAACCTTGCTCGAAGATCGGCTCGACAACGTTCTTGACCGCACCCTGAACTATCCGATCCCGGATAGTTGGTATCCCTAAAGGGCGCTCTTCTTTCGACCCCGGCTTTCTTATTTGCTTTCGCCGGATTCCTTGGGGCTTATAGGTGTTGTCCCTCAGCCCTTTCTCCAGCCGATTCAGGTTCACATCCAGTTGCCGCTCGAATTGTTCAACCGTAACTCGATTGATGACGGCAGCTCCCCGGTTGCGTTTAGTCTTGCTCTTAATAATAACACGCTATCCCTCACCGCGACGGACGTTTCGACTCTTCTCTTGTGGTCGAAATCAGACTTCACCATTGGGGTGCAGGCTCGTCAACATGTCACGCCGAATCAGGTTCGTCATCCTACGGACTGGTTATTCGCCTCCAGTTGCTTCCCACCTTGCCTCACGGCAACGCAGTTACTTTCAGCTACGGGGCCGGAGAGCGTGTACCCCGAAGAGGACTTTCACCTCTCTGGTTCCTTGTGCTTTCAGGCGCACACCCCCATGACCTTGGTCATGGGTGAATCAGTTCACCAGCTAAAACCTGTCCTCTCCCTCTCCCCCCTCACCCTTTCCCCTCCCCCAGTCTCCGCCCCGATTGCTTCAATCGGGGCGAAGCAAGGGGGGTAAGGATAGCCCGGGCTCTCTGTCAGCAGTCGAGAGGCTGCCCGATAATTTGGATTTTAGGCATTTTAGAGGTCATTGCGAGGAGCGCAGCGACGAAGCAATCTCATCATTTTGGATAAGAGGTGGTTATGAATGAGAAAATAGATTGCTTCGCCCCCGAGCTTGTACTGAGCGTAGTCGAAGTGGGGCTCACAATGACATTTCAGGGTTTACCGGACAGCCTCTCGAGGCTTGACCCTGCGCTTTTCCTGTGAAAATGTGCCACAGCCTGCCCCGTGGCGGAGCCATACGGGGTGGCACATTTAGATACGATTTCGGGGCCCCAGGCGTCTGAGGGGGCGTTTTTGTCAGGTAGTTTGGTGAAAATGGGGCCTGATTTTCTCGCTTTAGACGCGTTTTTCAGCCCCGGTGATTTGGCTGGGGCAGTTTCGGTTTTTCCGAAATGAGACGAATAATTAGGTATCGTGTCCCCGGAATTCACCGGAATTCACGATGCTTTTTCTGAATTATTCCTCTCTTGTCTGGAAGCCGATTTTTCTGCGGGGCGGATCGGGGGGTGTCATGAGCTGACGGATGGCTTCAAATACTACCCGGAACTGTGAGTCATATTTTTTCTCCATCTCTTTCAGTTTACGAGCCAGATCATCATACGAAATAAGCATTTTCCGCATCCGTATAAACGCCTCGATGACCTGAATACTGATAGAAATTGCCTGCTGGCTTCTCAAAACATTTGCTGACATCAGGGCTCCGTGTTCGGTGAAAGCATATGGTAGATATTTTAAATGCTGACCACGTTTTAAGGTCACATTTTGTGACCTTAAAGAAAACAGCTCTTTGGCTTCTTTTTTCGTAAGCTTAAACATGAATGAATCAGGGAAACGTTCGTTATTCCGTTTTACGGCTTGATTTAACACCTTTGTCTGAACCCCGTAAAGAGCAGCCAGATCAGTATCTATGATTACCTTCGTTCCCCGTATAGTAAAGATCAGGTTCATAATACGTTCAGACAAGATCATGGATTCCTTTTTATTCATGTTTTTTCTCCATTTAGTAGGCCGTGATCGGTTTTGTTATTCATATATTATTAGTCGGGGAATTGGGTCCAGCTCAATTGTCTTATCAGCGCTGAGACAATCCGCTTATCAGGCTCATCTAATCAGTCGGAAAAGAGGGGGTTTTTATTCCCGGAAAAACAAATAATCGCGAAGATTTTTAAAATCGGGGAGAGGGAGATGAACAACGAGATCGGGGTATTTTCAGGGATTGGCAAGGATCATTGATACCGACGTTGAGAGCGGATAATACGGGATAGGAGGAGGGGGATAGAAAGTTGAAATATTTGCTCCGTCCCGTTGTTCCTTGTCTGATCATCTCTCTTCGTCAGGATCTCTCTGGCCACTTTCTCGCTTTCGCGCGCCTGTCCGCCTCTGGAGGAAAAGCAAGAAAGTAAAAAAAGGGGGGACAGGTGCTGTTCTAAGCGCTTGCCAAAGTTTTAATTGAATTAATCTGCCGGGCCGGCGTTGGTGCGGATTGTTTTTTAATCAGCTACAGGTAATCCGGCAGATTCTCTCTGATCTGGGTGCCGGTGAAACGGAGGACCGACCAGCCCTGGCCGGCGAGTTCATTGTTTATTTCCCGGGCCCGGGAAATAAAAGGCCAGATAGCGGATAGTCCTGACGAGTGATTTTTCAACTGTCAAGATGAAAGATCTGTTCACCAGTGGGTTCCCTACCGGACATATCTTCCTGCTGGAATATACAAACAGAACTTCGGTATAATCAATCGTTGGACCGCGGAAAGGAGAGCTAAATGCAAGAGTTATCCCTTCTCTCACAGATCAGCATGTACGTGCTGTTGGCATTGATGGGTCTGTTCGCCCTGCTCCTATGGGGCTGTCAGGTGATGATCCTCCGGGGCAAGGCGTTCAACAATCCTGATGGCTCGACCGATGACTGGCACGAGCAGAAGACTCACTACGGCATTGCCGTCGCCGATGTCTTTGTGGCTTGTCCGGCCAACATAATCGGAATCGTGCTCGTGTTTGTTTATCCACGCTGGGGATATTATCTGCTCGCCCTGGTTAGTTTTTGGTGGGTCTGGGCTAACGTGATGACCACGGCAACCAGTCTTCGATTCTACAAGCCGAGGATCAACCCTCTGATGTGATTCATCGGATATCCCTTCGGGGGGCTGCTGGGGCTGGCGTACATTGCGTGGACAGTCGTTATTAGTCAGTCCATAATTGTATGGACATGTCCATTGCGAGGAGCGAAGCGACGAAGCAATCTCAACTCTATGCACAGCAAGAGATTGCTTCCCGCCACGCTTTGCTCGCGGCTTCGGCTGGCGCTCGCAATGACCGCAATCGTTGATGTAAATACTACAACGGTCGGATTAACAACTTTGACATCATTTACTTCCCGTGACGCTTTACGGGCGGACCGGGGCGGCGGGGGGCGCCCGCCCAACCCCCGCTGGAGCCTTCGCCGGTCCCGTCGAGGCTCAGCGCCACGTTCGGAGCAAGGCAAAATTCAGCGTGCGCGCACAGGAAAGGAGATGAACGAATGAAAATCCTTGTATTGAACGGCACCTATCGTCCCGATGGAACGACCACCGAACTCGCCCGGTCATTCATGGAAGGAGCCAGGGCCGGCGGCGCGGAAGTTGATATGATTATGCTCCGTGATCGAACCATCGGATACTGCACCAACTGCCTTACATGTTATAGTTTTACAGGTGAAGGCATATCTCCCTGCAGCCTGAAAGACGATATGGATGAGATCATCAACCGAATCGTTGAAGCGGACGGCGTCCTTTTCGCCTCTCCGGTACATAATGGGTTTGTGACCGGCTTGATGACGGTCTTCTGGGAGCGTCTGTCCTGGCGGGTGGGACGTCCGGGAGGTCCGCTCTTCAAGTGCATGAGCATCAAATCGCGCGTTCATCACAAAACTCGGGCACTGGGCGCGATCTCCAGCGTCGGCGGTATGCCCGCACGGTTAAGAAAGTTTTGCGATGACGGGACGCCCTGGCTGAAAAGCAATTCCCGTTTGATGCTTCACGGGCAATGGATCGGGGACATTTACGCCGGCGCGGATCTCGAACACATGCCGGAGAGCAAACAGGATTGGCAAAGGCTTTTCTTTTTGCGGCGTTTAAGCGCACGGCAGCGGCGGCAAGCATATGCACTGGGCGTGAAAATGGTCCAGGCCATCCAATCCGGTCGCCTGAGCCCCTTCACGATGGAGAAAATGCTCCACCCGGCAGTACGATGGGTTATGGAACTCATTTTTACCATCAGCCACCCCTATCGAGTCGCCGGGTAACACGGCAAATAGTGGTGCGAACCAGGGGCTGGAGCTCCTCTGGGAGTATTTATCCCGTCAGAGAATTACGAATCAGCGATTGATGAAATCAATCAGCGAAAAATCGCGCCGCGGTGGGGGCGCTCAAGATCATGACCTGGGCCCGGTTGAATTGCTTGCGAAACGCCTCGATTATCTCCTGCACCGCCTTGTCGACGGCCGGGTCTTTGGGGTGTACCACGGCGACCACCCAGGTGGACTGCCGTTCAATCCGGCCGTCTTCATGGGCCATCTGGCCATAGGCATCATAAACGGTCAAGCCTTTGGGGAAACGGGGCGTGATCACCGTGTCCATAAACTCCTCCCATGCCCCCCGGGAAATCTCCTGGCCGCCCGGGATGTCGCGGCCGAAATAAATCTCGGTTTTAATCCATTCCGGAGCGGCGGCCGGCCCGGCGGCGGGTTTTTCCGCCGCCCGGCACAATTCCGCCGCGCCGCCGATCAGTCCGGCCATGAGTCCGGCGGCGATGAATGACCAAGTCCATCTTTTCATGGAATCCTCCTTTCCCCTGAACGGGGCGCGGCCCGCAGAGTGACCACACACACATATATATTGCCTTCCGGCAGGCGGATCCGACCCGGGATTGGGAATTCTACTTCTCCCGCTCGCGGTTCTCCTCTTTTTTCATCAGCTCGTCAATTTTCTTTTTCTCCCACTCCTCGCCCAGAAATTTACCCCGAATGGTAAAAACTCGGACAGCGTGAATCTCGATCCTTTCCGGCTCAGGTAATTACTAACCTTCCTGCTCCGGGATATTTTACACAGCAGATCGGAGATGATCGGCACCCTCCCCCAACTGGCTGTTCCCTCAAGCAGGGAAACCGCGAATTTTCCCGCTTTTTTCAGCCCGAATTCCTTTTTCCTCTCATTCTTTTCATGATTAATTTTGCCGGGGAGAAAGTTATTGGGCATAACGATCTCTTTCGCCCCCAGCGGCCGATACCCTTTTCCGGTTAAAAGCTTCCTCAAGGGACCCACTATCCCGCCGGAAAAGGCGGCCAGGGTATCGACCATGAAGACTCCGGTTGACTGGGCGGGGGGTAATTGTTCAATAAATTCCCAGACCAGCGGATAAGTGGATTGTGCCGCCACCGGGAAGGCTAGGCCGATGGTGCGGGCGGTATTAATCCGGGCGGGATCACTCTTCTCTATTTTTAAAAGCCGGGTGGCGGCCCCATTCTCCCGAAAAACGTCTGCCATCTTTTTTACCACCAGAAGAGTGTTGCCGGTCCCTGAGAAATAGTAAATGTCGATATCCTTGATCATTGTGTTTCAGCTGTCTTTTTAATGATGTGATACCAGCGCTCTTTACGGATAATCGGCCAGAGCTCCTTCCGGGGAACGATCCCTACCAGCGCCGGGTTATCGCCTTGTTTCATGGTTCTGAAGTATTACTTTCGGGTCAACGATTTTGTAATTTTCCTGGATGGCTAATAATGCTTCTTTGGTAATGATGCAAGTGATTTTAAACTGTCAAGAGGAAAGATCCTCATTTCATGCATTTCACTTTTCCATTTCACTGATTTTTCTTGAGGGCATATTTTACCGCTGCTTCTGCGTGTATCTTAGTGGTGTCAAAAACCGGTACACTTACGTCTTCCTGCTTAACCAACAACGGGATTTCGGTGCATCCCAGGATCACTCCTTCCGCGCCCTCCTCATTCACAAGACGATTAATAATCTGAACATACCCTTCTTTTGATTTATCGTAAAACTTTCCGGCGCATAATTCATCAAAGATAACCGCATTGATGTAATCCCGTTCGGCTTCATTGGGGACAACTACTTTTAGCCCGAATTTTTTCTCTAATCGGTCCCGGTAAAAATCCTGCTCCATGGTGTACTTCGTACCCAGCAGCGCGATAGTCTTTATCCCACTATTATTCACTGCTTCGGCGGTTGCGTCGGCGATGTGAATAACCGGGATCTTAACATTTTCCGCAATAATATCGGCAGTTGAGTTCATGGTATTAGAGCATATTATGATAAAATCCGCGCCTCCCCGCTGGAGCCTCTGTGCGGCGTCAATCATCGTTTCTCTTAAAGGCCCCCAGTTTCCCTGATCTGCCAGCCGCTCCTGTTTTGAAAAATCACCGAATTCAATGGAAAACATCAGAATCTTGGCGGAATGCAATCCGCCAAGTTCATCCATGACCATCTCGTTCATTAAGCGGTAATATTCTGCTGTTGACACCCAGCTTACCCCTCCGATTACGCCGATGGTTTTCATCTGCGGCTCTGCCGCGCTAACCGCGCTTATATCATCCTTTTCTATATCCGCAGGATGAGGGGCTGCGCATCCGCTTAGCGCAATCAGTGCCAAAAACACAGCTGTGAAACAAAATAACCCAAACCTTTTTTTCATCTTTTCTCCTTTCTGCTTATAATTGTATAATTGACCATATCCAATATCTCTTACCTCTTCAAATAATGCCATGCCGGATTATCAAAATCAAAGACGGCCGGGAAATACCAGGCCGGATAGCGGATAGTCTTGATGGTGCGGGGAGCGGAGGCAACCGGGATGTGATATCAGCGCTCTTTACGGATAATCGACCACAGCTCCTTCCGGGGAACGATCCCTACCAGCGCCGGTTTGTCCATGAGTTTTTGCTGATTTTGGGCGCGGAGTGGCTGTAAGTTATTGCTGTTTACTACATTCCACTAAAGTGGTGCATGATGCACCACTTTCCATTTAAGCGTTTCGATCGGTTGAATTCAGGTTTGGTTTTCTTAGAAGCCCGGTTTTGAGGCCAAAATTTTACCCCGCGATGAACAAAGTTCATTTTACGGGGTGGGGTTTTAAGTCCTATTATGGGGGGGGTATTTTTAGATAACTTATTAATATTCAATTTGTTGGGTAGGTCCGACCCAGTTTATTCATCCGGACAGCTCTCGATCACCTGCACCACGTTGGGAAGCGCCCGATCCTCATGATTATCCGGGAAGACCTCCCTTAATCCCCCGGGCCGGTCGAGGACGAGGACGCTGGAGAAGCCACCGTCCAGGTTGATTGCGTCGGAGATGTCCGGGAAGTGCTCCCGGAGAAAGTCCGCCGCCTCGGCGAAGGACATGCCGAAGGCGTGGATCGGGTCCCTCCCCTTAATGATCACCAGGTAGACGAAGCGTCCCTCTCCGTCCGTTCCCACAATCGTCCGCGGGTGGCGCTCGGCGATGATCTGGAAATCAAGACTCTCTTCCAGATAGGCGTTCTTCCCCTTTTCGATGAGGGGCCAGGCATAATAGGGCCAGGAGAGGAGGGCACAGCGCACCCCGGAGGGGGCCTTTGCTCCCACCTCCTCTTTCTTGAGATACATCTCCCGCACAAAGGCCCTCCTTTCCCCGGAGTTCTCCTCTATTCCGAAGCAGAACTGGGACCAGTCGTGGATAAGCAGGTGGGCCGGATCGGCGAAGGAGCGCACCATACCGGCACTGATGTAGCCGGAGACGTTGCCGTTGACGGTGACCAGACAGCGGGCAGAAGGAGCGAGCGCTTCATTTCTCATGCGGTGGTAGGTAATCGCCGTGAGCATCCCCTCCTTAACAAATAACGCATAGCGTGTTTTGTTAAATAAGGAGACCCGGCGACGGGCGGAATGGCTGGTTTTGAAAAGCGAACAAAGAGGAAGTTAAAAAGTCAAGGCCGTCCCCCTATCCCTTATTCCTACAAGATACTGATGATATATTTGATAAGCTTGACCAGACCATATATGAATAAGGCGATCGCTCCAATATATATCCACCCTACCATACGTCCTTCCCTTGAATGCCTGTGCTGGTTCAGCCAATTCGCTGTTCCCCCTTTTCGGCGATAAAGGGATTTCCTTTTTTTCCTTTTCTTCTTTGGAGGCTTACGTACCTGAGGAGTAACAGGATGATAATCTGTCCTGGGCTTTTCGATTTTTCGTGGGGTCGTTGTAATTTTCGGCTTACTTGATCTGCGTTTTGGGCGGTCTTTTATCGGGGAAGTGGAAGATCTTACAGATGCTTTACCAACATCCCTGATCGGTTTTATTACCGGAGCTTCTTTTGCTGGAAGAACAGCGCTACTTTTATCCTGTCTTTTAATTTCTGTTACGGGCTTTTTATTGAGAGGAGACGCGGATGAACCGCAAGTCACGCGGCGTGTAGCTCATTTTTCTTCCTGCCGAACGCCCCACCTAACGCGCAAATGAAGCGCGGCTTTTCACTTGTCGTGTTCAGGTGGTTGTTGGGGACAGATCAACTTCACAACCGGAAAGTAAGTGCTCAGTCGTTTTGTGTCACGAGTGAGAAGCGGGATTCCTGCCGCTTCGGCGTGACCGCCAATGAAAAAGTCCGGAAGGATCGAAGTCTTGTTTCCTTTCCGGGTCTTGTAGAGTCCGAACGCTCTGGCCGCCCGGAAAAGACCTTGTCGGGGAATCTCCTGATAGGTCAGACCAAAGCGCCTGACCACATCATCGACAAACTCGATCGAAGGGCTACCGAAACACAGCTCTGCGTAGATTATGGGATTGATTATCAGCCCGGCATCGCGGTTGCTCTCAAGATGCGCAATGGACCACTCTGCCCACCGAGGATCATCTGTAAGGACATCAGCGAGCACGTTGGTGTCAACCAAAACGGGCATCAGTCGCCTCTGGTCTCGCGCATCCACTGTTGAGTCGTGAGTCTTCCCTTCAGAACGCCCCGCAAGGCCGAGAACCGCGCGTCTGTCCCCCGGTCCCGCTCCTGCTTGACCAAGACGACATTTCCGCCTGCAATGCGGAAATCCACTTCAGTGTGTGGCGCAATTCCCAGGTAGTCCCGGATGCGCGCCGGTATCGTAACCTGTCCTTTTGTCGTCACTTTCATGGTATTACTATGCCACGTATTACTTTCTCGTGTCAAGTCCCCAACTATATTATACCGAAGTTCTTCTTTTATATTTCAGCAAATAGACTTCAACTGGTCAAGGCGAGTTTTGGCGGGTGTTGTATACTTACCCCCCTGGTTCTCTTCCATTTTGTGTGGGTAGTTCTCCTCCACCGGGCTTGTCCCGGTGGGGATATGATTGGTAACTAACCCATCAGCGAAAAACAACAATGGTTACCACCGGGCTTGCCCCGGTGGAACCGTAACTTACTAAAATTAAGATAGTTAAGTCATCGCTCCACCGGGATAAACCCGGTGGTGGCGCTGAAGATATAGTCGATATTAGTAGTCAATCATGATTCCACCGGGACCAGCCCGGTGGTGATTCTAAATGTGGTTTACCCACACAAAATGGAAAAGAACCACCCCCTTCTATGAGTAGATACATAGCATCCAGCGAGGAAAAGAGGTAAGCTCCTGGTTAAGACTTCATCCGGGCGAGGCGGGCAAAGGCCCGCCTCTTTTCATAATAATCCACCCGGCTCTTGTTGAGCAGCCCTTCCAGGATGGCGATGGACCGGTCATAGTTCTCCCGGTCGACCGGGTAGGGAACTCCGTCCTTCCCGCCGTGCGCGAAGCTGTAACGGGCTGGATCCCTAGTGCTGGTCCGGGTCCCGTAGATCAATTCCGAGAGTAGGTTCAGGGCCCGGAGGCTTTTCGGTCCCAGTCCTTCCACCAGGAGAGCATCCTCAAACGAGCCCGGCGGGCGTTCCTCCAGGCGATGGAACAGGTTCACCATCCGGGCTGAGACGAAATCGGAGGGGAGGATGTGGTGCCGCGACGGCAGCTCCAGGGAAGCTACCTTCCGCAACTCACTGACCGTTTCCCGGGGGCTCAGCCGGGCCACCCGGACAATCCCGGAGCGGGCGCCCGCGGACTCTTTGGCCACCAGGTTGAGCACCGCGCCCCGCCGGGCGCAGCAGACCGCCCGGTGAGAATCGGAGACGAAACATGAATGGGGTAAAATTATGTTGATATGGGAGCATGACCAGGCCACTGAGAATCCAGTACCCCGGCGCTTGTTATCATGTGACCTACCGGGGAAACGACCGAATTAACTCGCCACCCGACGAGACCACACAAGCAAGCCGAAGCCACACAAGGTTGATGAGAGGCACGCTGAGGGCGGTCGGGTTGAATGAGTTGTTGGATGCAGCTTTCCAAGTCCACTGACTCACCGTCATTAGATTGCCTATGACCTTAAAAACTCTCTTCCCGCTTGAGTGATTCTCCAGTCTTCAACAGCAGGATCATGCGGATATCTGTAGCCTGCATTAACAGCCTTGCGATTGACATACTCACGCAGGGACGCTTTGCCCTGCTCTGGAAGCATAGCACAGTTCATGCGTTGCTCAACCGCTGCATATAGGTCTGACATTTGAGCCGTGCCACCATTATTAACGATGGCTTCTAAAACAATTCTCATTTGGGCATTTGAAGACAGCCCAGCTTCAACTCCCGTCATTGCCCGAACTTCTTCCATAACCTTCACCTCCATAGTTCACAAACCATACGGAATAGTCCTTCCGCGTTAGGTATTCTGGGGATTTCTTGTCAACGCACCGGAACCATGAGAGCCCCATCTGGAATATCTGGCCGTCCGAGACACGTTTAATCACGGCGATCAGATCATCCGATTCTGGATTTAAGATATCCAGGAGGTCAAACTTGTCCGTGTAGGACGGGTTTGTTTTCTTCAGTTCCTCGTATTCATTTTGATCCCAGCCCGCCATCACGTAAGGTTCTTCCCACGGGAAGTCTTCGATTCCTGTCACGAGCACGGGAAGGGTCAGATGATTCTTGAGGTATGCACGGTAGCGCCAGACATTTTTGGACGTCCGTCCGTTGTCGTCACCGAGCATGGCGACAATTCGCTTTTCCGATGCTGTCATTTTGTTTCCGGCGAACGTTACTCCTCAGGCGCGGCCTTCAGGATGTTGCCTGCAGGAGATGGTTCTAACGTCCGCTTCAGACCGCGTGTGCGAGGGGGTGCTTCGCACGCTCGGTCTGGATTCGATGCATGGCTTCATCGTCGAAGAACCTAGCACCGCAAGCACGGCACCTAAAATGCCGCAGGCTCTTCATGGCGAAGCCGTCGTCAAGGCGGCAGTTCCCCACCACCTGGGCCATCTGCATCGCACTGCACTCTGGACACGGCAAAGGTTCAGAGATCCGTGCTTTTCTTTGAGGAGATGAGGACATAGAAAACGTCAACTCCTTTCTTCGTCAGTATCTTGCCTTTGGTGTAGATATCGAGACCGTCAAACGTGAGGCCTTTGATAATGTAAAGCGTCTCCGCGTTTCTCGTCCGGGGATTGCGTGACCGGAGAACTTTGAAAATGGACGGAGCGTTCAGGATCGATTCGTAAACCAGCTCCGGCGTGAGCGATTCGGCCGCCATCTCGCCCTCCGCGTGAATAGCACGTGCCGTGCGATCACCAATCGCTTTATCCGTACGAGAATATCCATGACTTCTCCTGAGCAAAATATTACGTCAATGCGACCGTGGGTTCAAGATCGGGGATCAAGCATCTCCTCGTTCGAACTATACATTATATACATTATGCCAAAGTTCTTCTTTTATTTCAGCAAAAAGATTACGACAGGTCAAGACGAGTTTTGGCGGGTGTTGTATACTTACCCCCTTGGTTCTCTTCTATGAGTAGATACATAGCATCCAGCGAGGAAAAGAGGTAAAATATTTTTTGCTTTACAAAAAAAACGGTGAGCCTCGTCCCGGATCCGCATCAGGAGCTGGAGCGCCGGGGAGCGGGAACGGAGGGCGGCCGGATTCTTGCGGCCGGGCAGGTACACCCGGTCCCGGACCACCCGGCCCGATGTCAGTCGTTTCTCCTTGGC
>JAZDIV010000024.1:0-23275 GCA_043804695.1 PVC group bacterium
CCGAAACCGGAGGTCATCGAACAGCTCTATCGCCGGATGGACGAGCTGGTGGGGAAGGTCCGCGGCCGCCTGAAGGACGGCGACCTGCTGCTGATCGTCTCCGACCACGGCTTCAAGCTCTTCCGTCGCGGGGTCAACGTCAATACCTGGCTTTTCCGTAACGGTTATCTTCACCTGAAGGAAGGCGGAAAAACATCCGGCGAATGGTTCCGGGATGTCGACTGGACGAGGACCCGGGCGTACGCCTTCGGCCTTTCCGGGCTCTATCTCAACCGGGAGGGGAGAGAAAAGAACGGCATCGTCCCCGGCGATGAGGTCCCGGCATTGAAGCGGGAGTTGATCGGGAAACTGAGCGGTCTCCGGGATGAAGACTGGGGAGGGCGCGAGGCGATCACCACCCTCTATGACACCGAAGAGATTTACTCCGGCCCTTACCGGGAGAACGCGCCCGATCTTATCATCGGGTTTTATCCCGGGTGGCGCCATTCCTGGGAGTCGGTCTCGGGCAAGGTGGAAGGAGACGTCTTTATCGACAATGAAAAGGCCTGGAGCGCGGATCACTGCATCGACCACCGGTTTGTCCCCGGCGTGTTCTTCTCGAGCCGTCCGGTTCGCAGCGCGGGGCCAGCCATCCAGGATATAGCCCCGACCGCGCTGCATCTCTTCGGGATCAGGCCGCCGGCATATATGGATGGAGAAATAGTAGAGATTATCATGGGAAGAGATGCGTGATGCGGGATATAGGATGCAGGATGCGGGATGCAGGATGCGGGATGCAGGATGCGGGATGCAGGATGCGGGATGCAGGATGCGGGATGCAGGATGCGGGATGCAGGATGCAGGAAAACATGATGATGAACTTCGAACTTCGAATGCTGCAGGGCATAGCCGGTAGGGCGGATGTCGTCCGCTACTGCCCACTGTCCACTGCCCATAAGATGCAAAGAAAAAGAATATTTTTCAGAAGAGTTTTGATTATTCTACCCCTGATCGCTCTTTTTTTCGGCTGCTCAAAAGCAGCCGAAAAAAAGAAAGTGATCGTTCTCGCCTTCGACGGAATGGACCCCCGGATCGTCAGGTCCCTGTTTGAAGACGGGAAACTGCCCCATTTCAAGAGGCTGGCGGAGATGGGGAGCTTTACCGATCTCTGGTCCAGCATCCCCCCCCAGAGCCCGGTTGCCTGGTCCAACTTCATCACCGGGCAAAACCCGGGCGGCCACGCCATCTTCGACTTTATCCACCGGGACCCCGAAAGCTATCTGCCCTACCTGTCGATGTCCGAGACCATCCCGCCGAAAACCACCATCAAGCCGGGTTCATACATCTTTCCTCTTTCCAAGGGGCAGGTCGTCCTCAAGAGGGAGGGGACCGCCTTCTGGGAGTACCTGGACCGGAACGGGATCCCCGCGATCATCTTCAAGATCCCGTCCAACTATCCGCCAGTTAAAGCCGGGAACGGATCGGTCTCCGGGATGGGAACGCCCGATCTCTTCGGCAGTTACGGGACCTACCAGTATTTCACCACCGACCGGGCGGATATCCCGGAGGACTATTCCGGCGCCCGGTTAACCCTGGTTGACGTCATCGACGGCGCGGTCAGGCAGGTGATCGAAGGCCCGCCCAACACCTATCTCAAGTCCGCCCCCGCCATGGAGATACCGTTCACCGCTTGGATCGACCCGGAGAACCCGGTCATCAGGATCGACCTGCCCGACCGTCAGATCATCCTGGAAGAAGGTGAGTGGAGCGACTGGGTTGTTCTTTCCTTCAAGCCTCTGCCTCTGCTGCCCGCGGTGACCGGCATTTGCCGCTTCTACGCGAAACAGGTGCATCCCTATGTCAAGCTCTACGTTACCCCGGTCAACATCAACCCGGAAGACCCGGCCCTGCCCATCGACTGGCCGGCCGGGTTCGCCCGGGAAGTGGCCGAGAACGCCGGCTTTTTCTATACCCAGGGGATGCCCGAGGATACCAAGGCCCTGACCAACAACACCTTCACCACCCGGGAATTTTATGTCCAGTCCCAGATGGTCCTGAAAGAGAGAAACCGCCTTTTCGACTATCTCTTCGGGAAATTCCGGGGAGGTTTTTTCTTCTTTTATTACTCCAGCACCGACCTGGGGACACACATCTTCTGGCACCTCCGGGATAAAAATCATCCCGCCTACGACGCGGCCGCCCGGGAAGAACTGGGGGATGTTGTTGCGCAGATCTATGAGCAGATGGACCTGACCGTGGCCAAGGTCCTGGACCGTCTCGATGACGACACCACCTTCATCATCATGTCCGACCACGGCTTTTCCCCTCTCTACAAGAACTTTCACCTCAACTCCTGGCTGGAGAGGAACGGCTACCTCACTCTCAACCACGGGAAGACATCGGGTTCACTGCTGGCCGGGGATATCGACTGGTCGCGCACCCGGGCGTACGCCCTCGGTTTTAACGCCCTCTACATCAACTTGCGGGGGAGAGAGGGAAACGGGATTGTCTCACCGGGGGCGGAGCGGGACTGCCTGGTCCGGGAGCTGGCCGAAAAACTGGAGGCGGAAAGGGACCCCGCGAACGGTCAGCCGGTGATCAAACGGGTCCACCACCGGGAGAATGTTTATCAGGGGCCCTATCTGGAACAGGCGCCGGACCTGCTGGTCGGCTATGACTGGGGGTACCGGACGTCCTGGGAGAGCGCCCTGGGGGATATTGCCGCCGGGGATCTCCTCACCGTGAGCACCGAGAAGTGGAGCGGTGACCACTGCGGGGCGACCGAAATCGTGCCCGGGGTCCTCTTCTCCAATAAAAAGATACTGATGGAGAAGCCCCATCTCTATGACCTGACCCCCTCCATCCTGGAGGAGTTCGGGATCGATAAGCCCGCCGACATGATCGGCTCCAGCGTCTTCTCTCCCGCCCCGCCGGCGGCCGAAAAAGCCCTCTCCCGCGAAGAGCAATCAAGCTTGAAGGCACTGGATTACATATAAATTGTCATCATTATTGGAGAGGAAAAGATTATCGCGGGTACACAAGAACAGGGAGATTAACCTGGAGTACTGGAATGGTGGAATGATGGAGTAAGGAGATCCGGGAGCGGGCCGTACTCCATCATTCCATCACTGCATTACTCCATGTAGCTTAATCCGTAATTTGCTGTTAATTTTTACATAATCATCTTTCCGGAAATGATGTAAGAGAAACCCAGGAGTGAACGATGGCGAAGAAGATCAAGATCGAGAACGATCTCTATGACAAGCTCCGGCAGTACGCCGGGTCGGCCGGGTATTCAAGCCCCGACGAGTTTATCGTCTACGTGCTCGAGAAGAGCGTGGCCGACCTGGAGAAGGCCGCCGATGAGAAGTCGGTCAAGGAGCGGCTGACGGGGCTGGGATACCTTGGCTGAGAACGGATTGAACGTTGAACGTTCAATAGCGAACCCATATGACCTGAAATTGCCCGAAGGAAAAGTGCAGTGGCCGTTATCTTCGACAAAATAACGCTGTTCTTCAGCCTGGTCCTCTATCCGTTCCGGGGCCTGCCCCCGCTGATCGGCCTGGCCTTTCTCTCCCTCGGCGCCGCCGTCTTTGCCCTGCTCGTCTACAAGTACGTCTCCAACCAGGCCGCGATCAGGGCACGCAAGAAACGGATCATCGGCCACTTTTTCGGCATCTACCTCTTCCGCGACGACCTGGGGCAGATCCTCCGGGAATTCGCGCGAGTCCTCGGCAGCATCTTCCGGTATCTGGGGCATGTCCTTCTCCCGCTCCTGATCGTCATGGTCCCGGTGGTGCTCCTCTGCGTGCAGATCCAGCTTCGCTACGGGTATCGCTCCCTCCGTCCCGGCGAGGAAGCGAACGTGACCGTGGAACTCCTCCCGTCGGTCGATCTCCTCCTGACGAAGATCGAGCTGGCGGCTCCGGCCGGCGTCTCCATTCAAACGCCCCCCCTGCGCATTCCGGCTCTTCAGGAAACGGTCTGGAGGGTGCGGGTTCTGGAGGAAGGGAATTATGTTTTAACCCTGGCGGCGGGAGAGGCGGTCCTGAAGAAGGAACTGAAGGCTGGCCGGCGCATCGGCCGGATCTATCCCGTGACCGGGCGGGGCTCCTTCTGGTATGTACTCACCTCCCCCGGGGGAGAGGACATCCCGGCCGCCAGCCCCTTCCTCCGGGCCCGGATCGATTATCCGGACCGGGAGATCAGCCTCGGGGTGGCGCGGATGCACTGGAGCATTGTCTTTTTAATCCTGACCCTCGGTTTCGGCTTGATCCTGAAGAAGCCGCTCAAGGTTGATTTTTAATTTTTTGCCCCGATTGAATCAATCGGGGTAAAAAATTAAGTAGAGAACTTCCGAGATTCTCAGCACGGTTGAATGTTGATCATTGGCCTGATCAAATTTACAATCCGCCCCGCCGTCTTCTCAGGATCTTCTTCCCCGCTTACCACCAGATCGGCCAGACCCCTGGTCGGGGCGACCAGTTTCTCGTGCGCGGGCCGGACCGAGGCGAAGTATTGATCGAGCACGGAATCAACGGAGCGTCCCCGCTCGACCCGGTCCCTTCTGATCCGCCGGGCCAGGCGGAGATCGGCCTCGGCCTCGATGTAGATCTTCAGATCGAGGAGGCGGGCGAGATCCGCGACGGCGAAAAGAAGGATGCCTTCCACCAGCAGCACCGCCGGGGGGGTCATCGGCTCAGGCTTTGGCGACCGGGTGTGCCGCCGGTAATCGTAAACCGGCATCTCCGCCATCATCCCCGCCTTGAGCAGACTGAGATGTTCCGCGAGGAGGGCGGAGTCCAGCATCTCGAGGGAGTCGAAATTCTGGAGGTGCCGTTTTTCCAGGGGGAGATGATCAAGCGGCCGGTAATAACGATCGCAGGTCACAATCTCCGTTTTGATCGGGGAAAGCCTGCCCCGGACCATCCCCGCCAGGGTGCTTTTCCCGGCGCAGCTCCCGCCGCCGATGCCGACCAGCAGGGAGCCGGTCTTTGTTTGATTTTTTTTCATTCCATAGTGGTCGATGAGATTACAGGGTGCTTATAATGGAGTATTGGAGTGATGGAGTGTTGGAGTGATGAAATGCAGGCAGAGGCTATCTATTGCTGGAACGGCTCGCGGGAGATGAAGATGTGGCTGTCCGGGAGGGTTGTTTTGTAACCGAGGCCCCACCCCCCGGGGATCCACCCGGTCTGGTACACCTTTCTCCAGTCAGGGCTGATCTCGCCGGGAGCGAAGAATTCGCCCCCATAAAAAGGGGTGAGGAAGAAACCGGCGACGTCGGGCTTCCGGTAGATCCGGATTTCCTCGTAATCCTCTATCCGGTAAGGGAGCCAGATTGAAGAAGTGCGGCCGTACCAGGCCACTGCCCAGGGGACATCCGAAACCAGCACCGATCCGGGGGGGAGCGATGCGCAGACCGACCGGATGTTTTCCACGCTGTAAATCCGGAGCCGGGGAACCAGCCGGGGCCCCAGTTTGTCCGTAATCGGGATGGCGCAGAGGATGAAGAAAAAGACCACCGCCAGGGCGCGGGTCAGGACCGATCCGTGTTCCATCCGCGAGATGAGATGGAAGAAATAAGCCCCTCCCGCCAGCCCGGCCCAGGGGATGAGGACAGCCGTTCCCTGCCCGGCCGGGCTGAAGACGCTCAGGTAGCCGCATTCCAGCCCCAGCATCAGGAACATTACGTACTTGAGCCGGTCGAATTTTCCGTCCGGGAACCGGAAAAATGCCGTCAGCAGGGCAAAGACCCCGGCGAAATTCCCGGTCAGCAGGAGAACCCGAAGGTAGCTTTCGCGGAGACCGAGCAGGGATTTTTTCATGATGAAGAAAAACTTCTTCGGGATCATCAGGGAGGGAGCGCTGAAGCCGCGCCAGAGAATATAGCCGGGCCGGGGGTCGGTGAACATGGATGGTTTGTAGCCCTCCAGGGTAAAGAAGGGTCCGCCGGTCACCGCCCCGTTCCGGATCAGCCAGGGGACCGTCGCCAGGACCGCGGCCCCGATAAAAAAACCGATCCGGCGTCCCCGGTGCTCCCGGCCTTCCAGCGCCAGGAAGAATAGTCCCGGGAACAGCCAGAGCCCGTAGCTGTAACGGGTCAGGTAGGCCAGGCCGACCACCGCCCCGGCCGCCGCCGGGAAGAACCGGGAAGCGGGGCGGCATCGGTAGAGACAGTAGAAAAGAAGAAAAAAGAGGAAGACGGTGAACGTCACCGGGCTTCCGTTGATGCTCGCGCGGAGCATGACCGGGTTGATGCAGTAAAGCAGGATCGCCGCCCCGGCTATGCGGTTATCAAAGAAGGCGCGGGAGAAAAACCAGATCCAGGGCACGGCTGTCCAGAAGAAGATGATGGACACCGCCGCCAGGGTCAGATCATGCGGCCCCGCCAGCTTGATGGCGGCCGCCAGAACCAGAATATAGAGAGGGGGGTGGGTGAGCTCGGGATGGTGGAGAATATCCGGATTGAAGCGGAGGCTGACCGGCCGGATGAAGCCGGTGGTGAACCCGTCTCCCTCCGCGACCCGGCGGGCGATCTGGCCGAGGTCGAGGGTGACGATGGCGTCGCTCACGTTCAGGCCCTGTTTCGGGCTGAACTGGTAGTGAAAGTAAAGCCACCAGACCGCTGCCCCGATCAGGCAAGCAGCTATAGGAATTAAAATCGTAAACTTTTTTAGAGGGGCGGCCATTAATAGAATTCTAATGTGTCGGTGGGAAGAAATGCAGAATCAGGATGATCGACACCACCCAGAGCAGAACATCGATCAGCAGTGCCCGATCGGTGAAAAGGGTGCGCCCCGGTTCTCCCCCCCCCGCTTTTCGATGGACCAGATACAGGTAGCGGAAGATCCCGTAGAGGACAAAGGGAATGCTGTAGTAAAGCCGCGGGCTGACCTCGATGCGGGTACGGGGATAAAGCGTGTACAGGGCGTAGGCCATCACCGTGGACGACGTGACGACCGCGATCATCTGGTCCAGAAGATCGGCGGAATATTCAGTCAGGATCTCCCGGTGATCGGAAGCGTTGTTTCCCAGCAGGACCAGTTCATGGCGCCGTTTGCACAGCGCCAGGAAAAGGGCGAGGAGAAAGGTGCAGATGAGAAGCCACTCTGAAATCGGGACATCGATCGCCACCCCGCCGGCCAGGGCCCGGAGAATGAAGCCGAACGAAATGGCCAGCACATCCACGATGACAATCCGCTTGAGCAGGAGAGAGTAGGAGCCCATCAGCAGCAGGTAGGCAGCCGCGATCAGTCCCAGGTTCGGACCGATCATGAAGGCCCCGGCCAGCGCCGCCAGTGAAGAAACGAGCGCGGCCGCGAGGGCCGGCCCTGGTGAAAGCCGGCCGGCCGCGATCGGGCGGCCGCTCTTCTCCCGATGCCGGCGGTCCTCCTCGATGTCAACCACGTCATTTGTCAGGTAGACCGCTCCCGAGAGGAGGGAGAAGATGACAAAGACGATCAGGGTGGTCAGAACCTTGCCGCTGCTGGTGAACTGGCGGGCGAAGATCAGGGCCGCAAAGACAAAGGTGTTCTTCAGCCATTGCCGTGGCCGCATCGAGAGAAGGATACTCTTAATCATGATCTTCTTTTGCCGTATTTATTGAAGGAGTATTGCGCCCGATGTTTTTTCGTTATAATGGAGCAGAGCGGGTTCGAACCGCCGACCCCCACGTTGCGAACGTGGTGCTCTCCCAGCTGAGCTACTGCCCCATATTATTTTTTGGCTCTGCCGAAAAATAATAATTTACGTCTCCTTCAGTTTATTAGCGGCCTCGGTCAGCGCCTGGACAAATTCGTCGATATGGTCTTCGAAGATCACCAGGCGAACCCGGTGATGGGTGTCCTCCGTCCGCTCGTACTTCGACTCAACGATGTCGATGAACCGGGTTCCGCTGGCCTGTTCTTTTAGGTTGAAAAAATAAGTTCTCTTCCCGCAGGCGATCTTCTGGCTGTATATCTCTTCGGTAGCGATGGCACCCACCTCCCTTTTATTTTTTCTGCTTATTATTTTTCTGCGAGCAGAAAAATAATAATTGTTGATGAAATCAATATGTTCATGCTTCGGAATTTCAAAAAATGTCGTAGCGGTAGCCTTCAGAGGCTGTCCGATAATTCAGATTTTAGGCATTTTAGAGGTCATTGCGAGGAGTGCAGCGACGAAGCAATCTCATCATTTTGAATAAGAGGTGGTTATGAATGAAAAAATAGATTGCTTCGCCCCTTCGGGGCTCGCAATGACATTTTAGGGTTTACCGGACAGCCTCTGAAGCCCTGCACTATGAGATTATTAAAATTCCGAAACAGCAACAGTGTACGCGATATGAAACAAAAATCCCGCATCCCGCATCCTGTATCTTGCATCCCGCATCCCGTATCTTGCATCCTGCATCCCGTATCTTGCATCTTGCATCCTGCATCCCGTATCTTGTATCTTGAATCCCGCATCATATACTAAAGGAGTAACACCTTGAACGCCGATTTCCAAGACACCGTCAAGGCCAACGACAAGTTCAAAGACTTCGTCCTTCCCCTGGACCGGCTGGAAATGATCCGGGACGCGATGCCCTTCGTCCACAAATCCGGCCTGATCCTCTTCTCGGAAGGATATTACCACCCGCCCGGCAAACTGATCTGCAACATCATCTATGTCCCCGACCCGAAGGGGGAGAAGGAGATCTTCGGTCTTCCCTATCGTTCCATCATCAAGATGGAAGGGGAGACCGGCGAGGAGGTGTGGATCAATTTCGAGGCCCAGCTCGAGCGCTACCGGGAACTGGCCCCGGAAGCGCAGGTCAATAAACCTCCCTTCGCGAAGTACAAGTGCCAGTTCGATCTGGGGGACATGATCGGCTTCGTCGATCACCGCCGCTCGCTCCGGAAAGCGCGGGAACTTTCTCCCGAGATAGACGACTCCATCAAAAAGGTGGCCGGGATGCTCGACATCGATTCCGGCACGATCGGGGTGACTGGTTCGCTGGCGCTCGGCAACCTGAAGACCGCCCATGACTTCGACCTCATCTTTTACGGGACCGTCGCCGACGGCTGGAAGATCGTGAACCAGATCTACGAGATCGTCCGGGACCCGGCCCGGCGGGTCTTCGAGATGGGGATGCTCTGGGCGATCCGCTTTTACGACGACTGGGGCAACATGATCTGCCCGTTCTTCTCCTACACCGATCCCGCCGAGATACCCCTCCGGGAGTTCGAGATGGAGGTCTTGAAATCGCCGGTCGAGATAACCGGGACGGTGATCAACGACCGGCACACTTTCTACATGCCTTCGGTTCTCCAGATGGTGGACATCGGCTTCCCCGAGAGGCCCGATGTCACCAACCTCGCCCTTATCCTCTACCACGGGGGGCTGCGGGGGGAGTACAAGGCCGGAGACCGGGTCCGGGCCCGCGGCGATTTTGTCCTGGTGACCACCCCGGACAACACCTGCCTCGCCCTCCTCTCCACCAACCTGGCCGACTCGGAAAAAGTGAAGAAAAAATAAGTGGTGTGAAGCGTCAGGTGTAAAGTATAAAGAGGTAGCCGTCCCGTATTAAACGGGGCGCACCCTGAAGAGGCTGTCCGTTAATCCCTACAATGTCATCGCGAGCCCCGCAGGGGCGAAGCGATCTCGACTATTAATCAAAACATGTTGTATTTCATTTAATTGAGATTGCTTCGTCGCTGCGCTCCTCGCAATGACCTTGAGTATGACTAAAATAGCATTTATCGGACAGCCTCTGAAGGGTTCGGCTACCAAATGGTAGCCGCAGGCTTTAGCCTGCGCCTGTTGGTGAAACGAATGGTAGCCGCTCCGATAAATCGGAGCGCCTGTCAAAATACAATATAAAAAGGAAAAATCAGACCATGGAAAAAAATAATCCTTACCAGCTGGCCCTGGATCAACTGGCCCGGGTCGCGAAAAAGATCAAGCTCGATCCGAACATTCACGAAAAACTGAAGCACCCGAAAATCGTTCTGATCGTCGCCGTCCCGATCATCATGGACAACGGCAAGCTCAGGGTTTTCACCGGGTACCGGGTGCAGCACAATATCGACCGGGGGCCGTCCAAGGGCGGGATCCGGTACCATCCCGATGTCAACCTGGAGGAGGTCAAGGCCCTGGCCATGTGGATGACCTGGAAGTGCGCCGTGATGGGGCTCCCTTACGGCGGAGCGAAGGGCGGCATTTGCTGCGATCCCAAGAAACTCTCCGAGCGGGAACTGGAGAAGCTCACCCGGCGGTTCACCACCGAGATCACGCCCTTCATCGGGCCGCGCAAGGACATCCCCGCCCCCGACGTTTACACCAACCCCCAGACCATGGCCTGGATGATGGACACGTTCAGCATGCACTCCGCCTACGCCGTCCCCGGCGTGGTCACCGGCAAGCCGATCGAGATCGGCGGGTCCTTCGGCCGGATGGAGGCCACCGCCCAGGGATGCATCTTCGCGGTCGAGGAGTTCATGAAGTACCGCGGCCGGGACTTCGACGGGAGCACCTTCGTCATCCAGGGATACGGGAACGCCGGGTCGTTTTCGCACAAGATCGCCCAGGCGGGGGGCGCCCGGGTGATCGCCGTCTCCGACAGCAAGGGCGGTATCTTCAACCCGGACGGGCTGGACTACCAGGAGGTCAATGCCTTCAAGGACCGGACCGGGTCGGTGAAGAACTTCCCCGGGGCCAAAAACATCACCAACCGGAAGCTTTTGGAACTCCCCTGCGACGTCCTGATCCCGGCCGCCCTCGGCAACCAGATCACGAAAGAGAACGCCGGGCGGATCAAGGCCGGCCTGATTGCCGAGGCCGCCAACGGTCCGACCACCGAGGAAGCCGCCCGGATCCTCTTTGCGAGGAAGATCCCGGTCATCCCGGACATCGTCGCCAACGCCGGCGGCGTGGTGGTGAGCTGCTTCGAGTGGGCCCAGAACCTGATGGGGTACTTCTGGACCGCGGAGGAGGTCAACTGCCGTCTGCAGGACATCATGGTCCTTACCTGCCAGCGGATCTGGGAACTCTCCCGCCAGGAGAAGGTCAATCTGCGGTTAGCGGCCTACATCCTGGCCGTGAAGAGGGTGGCGGAAGCGGCCCGCCTCCGGGGCCTCTACCCCTGATCTGCGGCAGGTGAATCTGTTCACCAATTGCTTCGGAATTGCAATAAATGTCGTAGCGGCAGCCTTTAGAGGCTGTCCGACAACCCCTAAAATGTCATCGCGAGCCCCGGAGGGGCGAAGCGATCTAAAAGCTTGACCAGAACATGATAGATCCCAACTGGTTGAGATTGCTTCGTCGCTGCGCTCCTCGCAATGACATCCAAAATGCCTAAAATCCAAATTATCGGACAGCCTCTTTAGAC
Source organism: PVC group bacterium (assembly GCA_043804695.1). Taxonomy (GTDB): domain Bacteria; phylum Auribacterota; class Erginobacteria; order Erginobacterales; family Erginobacteraceae; genus CAWGIE01. Next base: position 11,333 of record JAZDIV010000024.1, read on the forward strand.
TGCCAGATAGTGGCGACCTGAAGGTCGCCGCTACGAAGTTAGCGTCGAAGGCGCTAAGTTCCTGCTTCGGGATTTAAATAACCAGCATATCAACAGGACGATTTATCGACAGGACGATTAAGGATAAAATTATTCAGGCATAAAAAAAATCTTATATTAATAGTCCTGCCGGATAATCGTCCTGCTATCAAAGGGGGTGAGGTTGGAGGCAATCGTCCTGTCCCGGAATCGTCCTGTCAAAAAAGTTGCAACGCTAAATTCTGTTAACCGGGAGGATACTATGTCTATCAAAAACATAAACGACATCGCGGCCGAGCCGGTGAAAGCCGGCACCGGCGTCTCCCGGCAGGTGTTGATCGGGCCGGGAGAAGGCCCCCATTTCTCCCTGCGGCGCTTCGTCATCGAGCCCGGGGGGGAGATGCCGAACCACACCAACACCGTGGAACACGAGCAGTACGTTTTGAACGGCCGCGCCGAGATCGGCCTCGGCGGGCGGACTTTCACCGTCGGGAAAAACGACGCGGTTTTTATTCCGGCCGGCGTCCCCCACTGGTACCGGACCATGGGCGACGAGCCGTTCGAGTTCATCTGCGTCGTTCCCAACGAACCGGATAAAGTGGAGCTGGTAAAATGAATCTGTATAAACAGACGATCGAATGTGATTGGATATGATTGATCCTTGCTATACGAAAATTACGTTCGATGTTCGATGTTCGACGTTCGATGTTCAGTTTTTTCCATCACTCCACCACTCCATCACTCCGGAACCCGGTCTGAACTTCGTTCAGGCCGGGTTCTCCCTCCCCTCCTCCAGCTGCGTCTGGAGGTGGGGGACGCCGGCGTGGAACCGCTCCAGTTCGATATCGAACCCGTCCACGACTGCGACGGCGGGGGTTTTCACCCCGTCCTTGATCAGGTTGACCAGTCTCCCCTTGATGTGGAGCCGGAGCCCTTCCTTGAACTCTCCCCTGACCGCGCCGTCGTACATGATCAGTTGGATGTCATCGGCCTTCTCACCGTCGATATAGACGTTCTCCAGCCCGAGCACGACCGGGACATAGAGGGAGTGCCGGTTGTCGGCCACCGTCCCGTAAACCTCGATCGGTTCCCTGACCAGTTCCACCGCGCAGTCGCGGACCGGGGCGTCCAGGAGGTTGCGGTACACGTAGAAGGTGCAGACCTCCTCCCGGTCGACGTAGATCTTGAGCGGCCAGAACTTTCCGTACTCAACCACCTGCCGCTCCGGCTGGCTGTAAATGATGGACCAGAGCTTGTGGACCGTCTTCATGTTCTCTTCCGGGGTGCCGAAGAAGACCAGGTCGATATCGGCCCCCTGCCGCCCCAGCGCCGAGGAGCCGGTGATCCCCAGCCGATCCATGGGCACCTCGAAGAGGTCGCTGGTCATCTCCACCACCTCTTTGACCCGGGGATAATGCTCCATCACGTATCGGAGCGCCGACCAATCGTTGAAATATCCGGCAAAACTCTCCCGGGGAAAGGCGACCTGGTACTCGGCCAGGATCAGGTGGTGGGAATCGGGCGGCAGGTCGGGGAAGAGACGGTAGAGCTTTTTGATCTGGTCCTTGTGAGAGACATAGACCTCCTCGCCGTTCCGCACCTCCTTGACGATACTGGCGTAGCGGCGCCCGTGGATATCCTTTTCTCCGTCCGGGTCCGGGTAATAGATCAGCTTCCCGACCACGGTGTCATCCGGATGCCAGTATCCTTCCGTGTACACGAAACTCCCGGCCTTGCTCATCAGGTAGGTGGTATCGAGCGGCCCCAGCGTCAGCTCGGACATCGGCCTGAGAATCTCTCCGATCACTTCATCAAAACGATCCATGCTCTTTCTCCCTTATCCCCTCGCCGCGCCCCCTTTCTGAACAGACGATTGGATGTGATTGAATAGAAATTGTGGCCCCTACCGCAGCCCCATTTAAAAGCAAATATCGAATATCGAATAATGAATATCGAACTTCGAAGGTCGCTTTGGCTGGGCTCGTTCACTTCGATATTCGGTGTTCGATATTCTGCGGTTCGTTATTCGCTTTTTCCTCCGCCCCGGCCTCAACTTTAGGCACTTTTCTTTTCCTTCCCAACATAGTCCAGGAAATCCAGTTCGTCGGCGGACAGTCCTTTTTCGTAAACGAAGCTCGAGGCCAGGGACGACGCGAAGACCGCCTTCAGGTAAGCATCCGGGACCCGCTTCATCAGGGTCTTCATCCCCACCCGGCGGAGCAGGACGGCGGGGCAGTGCCTCCGGAGGACGGACTGGCAGAGATCCCGGTCAGCAAAGAGCGCGGAGGAATAAACCTTGTCGGTGACCCGGTTGATCGTGTCGCTCAGCAGGTCGGAGAGGACCGAGAGGGGGCGGCCGGAGGATTGGTGCTCCCGCCAGAGGACCCGGAACTCGGCCGAGGCGTTCCGCCGGATGATCTCGATGATCTCGGCGATGTATTTCTGCCGGAAAACCGGCTCGCGGCCGCCGGGCGCGATCGTCATCAGCCGGGCGAACTCGCCGTCCTCCAGCGCCAGGGACGCCAGCACCTCCAGGGAGGACGAGGTCACCCCTCCTTTGTTGGCGGAGGCGTCCTTGAAAAGAATGATCCCCTTCTCCTCCAGGCGGAGGCGCGCCTCCTGGGTGATGAAGAGGTTGGCGCCCTCGACGATGATCCGGGCCCGGGGCACCCCCTTTTCATTGAAAAACTCCTGCCAGTTTCCGATCCCGATCGCCCGGGGACGGCCGCCGCAGGGGATGAAAAGGTCGGCGGAGAGGCCCGGGTAGAAGTGGAAACGGTTCCGGAAGTCGGTCCCGTTGAGTACGATCGTGCCGTCGGGGAGATGGACGTCCCGCTCCCCCACCCCCACGAAGAAACCCCGGCGGGAAAGCTTTTTCCGGTTAAAGTACCGGACGGTCAGCCGGCGCCGCGCCAGCCGCTTCAGTTCCTTCCGGTCCAACCCTTTCGGGTCGTAGATAACGCCGCTCCCGTCGATAACCGCCAGGGTCCGGTCGCGGGAGATCAGGATCTCGTTGCTCCCCAGGTCGCCGTCGGGACCGCCGGTCTGGAACTTGGTGATCTTCTCCTCCTTCATGTCCAGCGCCCGCAGGGTATCCATCACGTACTGGTGGATCCCCCGGGTGGTCATCCCGTAGGTGTCATGGGGGATTCCTCCCAGTTCCGGCTTTTTGCCGGTGGTGAACGCCCGCCAGTAGCGGTAGCCCCGGTAGCGGGCGTGCATGGCCGCCCAGTCCATCAGGTGGGCCGTCCCCTCGTCCGGCCCCAGGAAGAGAATCTCCTCCTTCCCGTACAGGTCCACGATCTCGGGGTGCGGGAGGAGGAGATCGAGCAGCCCGTCGATGTAGTGCCGGAAAAGGCTCTCCCCCGCCGCGCGGTAATCAAGGCTCAAAAGGATCGTCCCCTTGGCGCCCCCTTCCGGGATGTCCTTGTTCTTGCTCTGCTGGGTCTGGGCCAGGTTATAGTTCTCGTCGAAGATGAAATCGGAGTTGAGATCGTAGTCGTTCTGGGTGGGCGAGCGGACCAGGCGGATCCCCCCCCGGGCGATGTCCCGGAAACGGATGTGGAAACCCCGGAACCCCTTGCCGATCAGGAAGAAGATCCCGTACGGTTTTTCGGGGTAATCAACCGGGTTGAGGAAGGACGGGTCGAGGCGGAAGGAAAGGCAGACTTTCTCCTTCTTGAAAAAGTTCGTCTTCAGGACGGCCTGATTGAAGGTGATGAGCGCCTCCAGGATGTTCCGCGCGATCTCCGAAGAGACATCTTCCTCCATCATCTTCCGGGCTTTCGCCAGGTGGGGGTTGTTCTTCCCCACCCTCTCCCTCCCCGGGAAGAAGCGGTGGAAGAAGTCATGAAAGATCTCCCGCACGATCTCCCGGTGGGTGAGCACCGTGTTGATCACCCGAGCCTCGTGGTAGGTGTCCTTGGCCAGGTGCGTCTTGAAGAGAGCGAGGGTGCCCAGAAGCTCGGGCTTATCCCCCAGCGCCCGGGAGAGCGTCACGTACTCCTCGGTATAGGAAGTCAGGAACTGGTGGGCGAAGCCGGCGGCGGCATAGGCGTACTTGGTCTCCTCGGCGCTGAAGTCCCCGGAATAAAACAGTTCCGACAGCTGGTCCGAGGGCAGCAGGGCGGCCATCGAGATGTCCTGGAAGAGCCGCTCCATTTCCAGTTGAGACCGGTTCCGGTCGAGATAAAAAGAGAAGATGACCGTCCCGTCGCCGAACGGCTCCACGTACTCGCGGTTGATGTGGGCGTCGTGTTTCTTCAGGATAAAAGTGTAGTTGGTGAAGAATCCCTTGGCCGCGTCCCGCCCCATCCCCACCATGATCCTGGTCTCCCCCTGCTTCGGCAGCTCGGAGAAGGCGATCCGGGGAACGTCGCAGGCCCGCAGCCGGTTCCAGAGCTTGCGATACCGGTCGATGGTGCTTTTCGGAGAGTTTCCCATGAACTCCCGGGAGGCCGCCTCTTCGAAGACCGCTGTCGGGGTCCCGAAAGCGGCGGAGAAATGCGGGCGAGAGACCACGTAGAGACGGAGCGGGAATCCCCGGCACCGGTAGCTCTGCAGCCGGTAGACCGGGTACTGGGACTCGATCCTCCCCTTCAGGGTCCGGATCTGGTCGTAGTCGTCCTCCGTCATGTAGGTGCCGCTCTCGCCGTGCTCGCTGACGAACTGGATGGAGACGTGCCGGCCGCCGGAATTCTCGGAGATGATCCGGGTGGCCCGGATCGACTCGATGTGCCGGGCGATCTCTTTCGGCGGGGTGTACTTGAAGTAATAATCGGCGATCCCCAGCTGGAGGCAGAACCAGGCGATCTCCTTCCGGACCCGCTCGGGGGTGAAGTTCCCCCGGCCAAGGATCAGTGACTCGATCTCCTCCAGCTGCTTGAGTGAGAGCGGGACGTTAGAGGCGATCTCTTTCAAAGACGGCTGGAGCGCCGGTTTTTTAGGAGTTGTCACCGCGGCATTTTTTTTCATTTATTTTTCATCTCCGCCAGTCGGGTTAAAAAAACCGACCGCATATGTAAATGTTCTTTGCGAATCCGTTTCATCCGCCGTTTCAGCTGTTCGGGAGTGAGTGTGCTCTTCATCAGCTTAAGAGAAAGATCGGTAAGATCAAGATAAGTCATGATCCGTTCCGATGCAGACATAGACATGTGATTACCATGCTTCATTATCCTGACAGTATAGCCCTCATCCCTGCCCGGGTAAAGCCAAAAGGAACGTTGCCCTCATGGGGCAACATTCCGGAATATTGGAGTACTGCCTGCCTGCAGGTAGGGAATGATGGAGTGATGGAAGCCACCGCCACCTGTCATTGCGATCCGCTGAAGGCGGAGAAGCAATCTCCCCTCCTCTCCCCCTAATTTTTTTTTGGGGGAGTGAGGGGGGTTAAACCATGCTCTGTGGGAGAGGCTTCCAGCCTCGATCAGGTCGAGACGTAGCGCGTGACGCACTTATTGAGGACTCTTTATCTCACGCAGTCTGGAACTGCATGGTTGAGAGCTCTTCCTTGGAAGCACGCGCAGAGATTCCAAGGAATTCGACACCAACTACACGATCATTCTCATCGAAATCGAGAATGACGCCTGGTCGCACTTCTTCAGACTCGACGATCTTGCCCTCATCGAGACGGAAATAGAGTGCGTCGCTGTCTTTGTCTACTTTAATTCTCATTCCTTTCTCCTCAATCTCCGATCGAAAAACGCTGTCACGCGTTTTTCCGGGGTGGCCATGACGTTCACTATGACCCGCAGGTGCCGCCCGCCGAACTCCGGGATCCGCTTAATGAAGTGCCGAGTGCCATCGTCATGATCTTCCATTCGGTCCGGATCATCCATGGACCGATCCACCCATTCGCGCTTGATGCCGCGTTCGTTCAGCATGTCATCGAAATGGATCGAATCCTGCATGGGAATAAGCTACCACTAACGACGTCGCATGTCATCAGCCATCATGCCCCCAACATCGTTTTCTGCATTTGATCTTACTAATTATAGCTGTCTACCCATAGCCGGCAAAGCCCATTTAAAGGGAACGGAGTATTGGAGTACTGGAATAGTGGAGTGATGGAGTGATGGACCCGGCCCATCCCTGTCATTGCGAGGAGCGCAGCGACGAAGCAATCTCCCCAGCCCCTGTCATTGCGATCCCCGACTTGTCGGGGAGAAGCAATCTCCAATCCCATCCCCGGTGAGCTTGGCCTCCCCCGATATGGCACAGCCATTTTTCGGGGTCTCACCGGAATGTAAGTTCAACAGCTATAGCCTACTCGAAAAGAGTTTCGAGTGGGAAATCCTAAATCCTAATATCTAAATCCAAAATAAATTCTAAATCCAAATTTCAAATGTTCAAAACATCGTGCCATCGACGCTTTTGTTTTGAATTTATTATTTTGGTCATTAGATATTGTTTAGGATTTCGTGCTTAGATATTAGGATTTAAGAGCTTGCGAGCTTTTCGAGCAAGCTCTAGCTATGACGTCACATCAAACAAAAAACGGCCCCTGCCACCTTGCGTGGCAGGGGAAGAAGTTCAATGGCTATCGAGTCACATTACATGAAAAACGGCCCCTGCCACCTTGTGTGGCAGGGGAGAAAGTTCATAAGCTAACCACCAGCTCCCCTCTCTCATCTGGGGGGTATAAAACGGGTACAGCCGATGAACTTATTCACCCGCCACATAAAATGGCGGGGGTCTTCGGGGGAGGGGGCACCGATTGTAGTTGATGAATTGATTCACCTGCCGTACCCCGAAAATCCCGCCGAGGCGGGACTCGGGGGGGACCAAGGCTGCAGGGATTTTCTTTTTGAGCGGACCGGGCAAAGCTTTTTGGCGCTTCACACGACAGAGTCGCCCTTCCAGCCGCTTAACTCGATGTTAGCCCAAAAGATAAATTCGGACTATCTGACTTGCCCAATATTCCGGTATGATGTATTGTAATACCGGAGGTGAGCTATGAGCACAATAAAAGTAGCAATCTCAATTGATAAAAATATTTTAAACCAGCTTGATAATTTAGTCTCCTCTCGCGTCTTCCCGAACCGGAGCAAAGCCATTCAAGAAGCAGTGAGGGAGAAACTTTCCAGAATAAATCATAGTCGTCTCGCGAGAGAATGCTCGAAGCTGGACCCGAGCTTTGAGCAAGCCCTGGCGGAAGAAGGTCTTTCCGCGGAGGTCGACCAATGGCCAAAATATTAAAGTCATGGGTTAAGATAAGCCAGATCCGGACCCTCTCGATTCAACGTCTCAGAAAGAAGATCGGACAATCATCCCCCGAGGAACTTGATCTCATCATCGAAGGTTTAAATGAGATTATCGGGGGCTAATCCATCACTCCACCTGTCTGAAACCGCCGCGCGTTTTCAGACAGGTGAGCTTTCGAGAATGACACCCGGGCGCTATGCCCTATGCTCTATGCGCTCTGCCCAACTGTGGGAGAGGTTTATAACCTCGATCCCAGTCCCCCCCTGCCACCCCAATACTCCATCACTTTTACCCGCCGAAGCTTTAGCGAAGGAGGGCCATCACTCCAACTTTACATTATATACACATCCGGCGTGAAATACGCCCGATCCCCCCTGAACTTCCCCTTTTCTGTTTTTACACTTCGGCCATTAATCGGCCCGGTTTCCGTCTGCATGCGCTATAAATAATCCGGGATCGCGGCAATAAGTGTCAAGTTATTGTCCTGCCGCAGGACTGGGCACTTTGTCAGCCTTTTCCCCGGCGGAAGGGATTTTTTACCCGGGCGCTCTGCTCTATGCGCTCTGCCCTCTGCTCCATGCTCTATGCGCTCTGCTCCATGCGCTCTGCGCTATGCGCTATGCGCTCTGCGCTCTGCTCTATGCTCTATGCCCTTTCAGCCTTTCAAACCTCTTCTTCTCCCTCTCCACCGGGTCGAGGATGGCGTGCAGAGCCGTCTTCAATTCTCCCTGGCTCCCCACGTCAACGGTGATCCGGATACCCTTCCGGCTCCGGCTGATTCGAATCGTCTTCTTTGGGAGCGCCTGGATCGTGGGCTCCTTCTCATAAATATCCTCTACCACGTCGAGCTGCAGTTCTTTAAAGTTCTTCTCGGAGTCCGGCTTCTGGCGGTAAACCCGGTACTGCAGCTCGGCCAGGTCGATCGCGCCGTCCAGGATCTGTTTGAAAAGCCGCGCTCTCAGCGCCGGGTCCTCGATCTTCAGGAGCCACTCTCCGTGCCCGAAAGTCATCCGTCCCTCCAGGATCGCGGATTTCATCTCCGGGGTGAGATTCCGGATCGTGTCGTAGAGAGAATAGCTCCGGCTCCGGGACTTCCCGCAGGACTCGACCAGGTCGTCCACGGCCCGGTGAAACCCGTCGATCAGCCGCGCGTAGGCGGACGCCTCCTCCAACTGGGTGAAGTCCTTCCGGTTGATGTTCTCAATGAACCCCATCAGGACCGCCTCCTCGTCGCTGATCCCTTCCCATACCTCCGCCGGGATGGTGATCAACCCCAGTTCCCTGCCGGCATCGAGTCGCCGGTGCCCGGCAAAGATCATGTATCCCCCTTTTTGCGCCTTCTTCACCTTGACCGGGTTCATCACCCCGTGCTTCTTGATCGACGCCAGCATTTCCTCCCGTTCGTAGTCCTCCTCCAGTCGCATCCGGCAAAGACTCCCCACAATATCGGATACAAGAATCTCCCTGCCCTCTCTCTTCATTCCATCACCTCCCTTGTTATATCAATGAAGCCGTCATTGCGGGACCGAGCACCCCCAGCGTCATTGCGAGTCGGCAGCGACGAAGCAATCTCTCCCACCGCCGGTCATTGCGATCCCCGACTTGTCGGGGAGAAGCAATCTCTTCATTCCCGAATAAGCAGATCAATAAATTCCTCTTTTTTTATGGCAGAGTTTCTGGTAAACTTACTTTATTATTTGGTATGTGACCCTGATTTTTCTGAGAAAATAACAATATGGTTGCAATCCCAATTCGATAATCAAAATACAAATAACAAATGAATTTTAATAATAAACAGAATGAACGCTTAATAAAGTTACCGATGGGAGAACGCACAAATCATTTTCTGTACCATATTATATTAGAGCCCAAAGTTTTTGGTTATTGGGCATTTCTTGAACCAAAACATAATTGAAAGTAGAAAAAGCAGATACACACTTAGCTATAGTCCTAGCCGAAACCGTAGTTATGTCTTAGCAGCGTTTTCCTTAAATGATGGATTAAGACATGCTTATCTTTTGCAATATGGGCAGGAAGCAATGTATGAACACGGCACAAATAGTTGTGTCTGTCTAGGTGCAACAGCACAGAAAATTATTGCAACTTATGAAAATTTTTTAACACTTGCCAAGGGACAAAATTCAAGGGAATTACTCGATGAAGAAATTCTCGATACAATAGCAGCATTTATTGATTCTAATAATCCTTCACTAATAAATCGCGGTGAAGATAAGTTTGAAGATATCCACTCTATATCTTAACGCATCGCCGCGCGGTACATGCCACCGTGCCACACCGCTCTTTAGGCGCCTCGCGCGACAGAACCACGAGTCCGGTTACTCTATTCGGTATTAAGCGGCTGCAAACGAGAGTCTACTTATCTAACGACGAGATATAATGTCTTCCCAATATGAAAATAGAACTGAACCGGCTTATGACAGCGTAATGCAAGGATTGGTTAATCCTTCTATGGCTGCTAATCCGCACATTCTGAAATGGTGGACTGACGCTCATGACGAGTTGATTCGAAAGCAAATAGTGCAATGGCAATGGTACTGGCATTTTTATATTCTAGATGAAATCCTGAGAATTACCGACGTGGAAGTTATTGATGCTTGGAAAAGGCAAGATCCAGCATGTCAGCGTGGCATTGGCACAGGTGCCTGGAATAATGTTATTGAATACTTCGCCTATGCTCGTGCGAAAGAAACTCGCCTAAATGATCTCATCCGCAAACCTGAATGGAAACGTTGTCCAATATGTAAGAGTATGTTTCTTGAAAATTCTCTTCCTGAACCTCTCGCAAAGAGATTGGGCATTAACAGCCTAGATTTCTGCGCGCCGTGTTTAACGAGCAGAGTCTTACAAAACACTGGAAAAGATAACCTTACTAAAGAAGAAGTAAAAAAGTATCTAAGAAGTCTTTCATCTCTTCTTCAAATAGTTCCACATCAGGGGTACGGTGAAGCCGCTGATGATTTACTTTATCTAACCTTCAAAGACAGGTTAGCCCTCCTTGGATTGTTTACGAATAAGCCTTCAACATCTCTTGTGAAGGATTTATTTACATCTTGGTTGCATGCTCTAATTGAAGCTAAAATTCTTGAGGATGGAACAAGAAAAACTAGCCGCGGTACTATGTGTGTAGCCAAAGATGGTCATATCTGTTTGTCTCTTGCAGAAAAAACAATAGACGATTTTTTACATACTCATGGAATTCCTCATACGAGAGAGCCGCACTATCCCGGTTCAAATTTTCGCGCAGATTTCGAAATCAAAGGTAATTATATCGAATACTTTGGGCTGGCAGGAAATCCTGAATACAACAAAAAAATTAAAGCAAAGGTAAAAATTGCAAAGAATGCTGGTATCAATTTAATTTCTATCTATCCACAGGATCTGATAAACACGGCTTGGTTGATGAAGACTTTTCTCTCTATTTAATACCTGGTAACCGCCTAACCCTTATAAGGCCGCCGGATGTCACTAGGACGAATCAGATGAAAATCTTCCATCGCAGAAAAATTGTAATCTGATATCACATCTATTGAGGTGCTTTAAATGACCATTGAGCAAAAACCACCTGAACTTAATACCGATCCCATATGCCCTTACTGCGCTGCGGAATTCACAGATCGGAAGATTCCAAAACGAAAATCGAGTTTCAATTGTCCTTCATGCGGGGCAAAAGTTACGGGTGCACCAAAACAATATATTTATCCATCTGTCTACCTCACAGAAGCCCAAGCACAATACGTTAATTTTTTAATGAGCAATTATATTGGTTATCCCAATGCAACTTTTGATGACTATTGTCACATGGTATTCAAATTGTGGAAGAGGTTTGGTGGACCTCCAGGTATTGGGGATGTTATCTGGGGGCTTTTAAATGAATTTCTAATTCAGTGTGCTTCGAATCGAATGATGGTGGATGCTATAAAAATAGTTATGAATTTATTCCGGGAGTTTGAAAAAAGCAGTGCAGCGAAAATAGCATCCAAGGAAGTGATACCCTTTTTTTCACCCCCTGATATAACACCTACTATAGAATCAGCTGCTTCAAGCTGGTCGTTAGCAAGACATGAGCTAGGAATAGGAAAATTCTGGGAAGCCTTTCGGCGAATATGTGATAAAGGCGAAGCTATTATAATATTGACGGGTAAAAAAGAAGTTGAAGATTTACAATCAGATATTGTGCTGATGGTACTTGTATCCATTAAACCTCCTTGGTATGGATTATTTAAAAAAATAACTGGTTCATCGCCTATTCTCATAAAGATAGCAAGGCAATATAATTTTAAAATGAGACTTGCATTAATTAGCGGTGTTGAGCAGATCAGTTTCACTGCTACTCCGAAAAAGTCATAACCCTTATAAGGCCTCCGGGTGTCACCAGGGAAAATAGACGCAAACCTCCCGTCGTGGAAAAAGTGTAATCCAAGCATTTTTATTCTTGGTTCCAGCCAAGGAATAATTGTCATTGGTTGTCTACTAAAATAGCCGGCATTAAAGAGGGTCGGACCTGCGTAATACATTGTTATCAGATGGATAACGAATATTTATGGCCTCATATAACGCTTAAACTTACATTCCGCACTTCCGGAAGGCGGTTTTTGGAGTATTTTTACACCGATTAATTCAAATTTTCCAGAACTCTTTTTCGCGAATATTCACAAGCTTTAATACCCGCCGGTGCGTACGGTTCAACTGATCTCGACACTC
>JAZDIV010000025.1:0-6773 GCA_043804695.1 PVC group bacterium
TCCGGCCAGTGGGGGGCGAGGCAGGGGGGCCGGTCTGAAACGCGGGGGGTTGGGGGCGCGGTTTCAGTCCGGCCAGTGGGGGGTAAGGTTGGGGGGGCCGGTCTGAAACCGTGGGGGGCCAGGGGGCCGGTTTCAGTCCGGGCCTGTGGGGGGGTGGTGAGGTAGGGGCGCCCGGTCTGAAACCGGGCGGGGGGTGCAAGAGAAGACAATTTGGGGCAACCGAAAGACTTACACTACACCAGAAGAGCAGCTGCGCCGCGCGGTTTCTTGTGCGGCGCGGCGGTGGCGTGAAAGGGGGCGAGGGTTAGATCACGGATGCTCGATTAATGGCGGATGCCGTACAAGGAAGTTACCTAGATCAGAGAGGATGTCGTATAGCCGCAAGGGCCGTGACAGCTTTGCTGGCCACGGGCCTTGCCAATAAGTTTCTATTTATAGATTCTATGGTCGCCTATATCAAAAGAATAAACAAAATTACCTTCGATAAAAAAAAACGACCCTTAAATCTGCTGCGACTTCCGCAGAATAGATTGTTCGTTTTGCCAGTGCCGAGAGCCGATTTATCTTATGGGTCCCTAATCTCGGATCAAAGGGATCTTTTTTGAATATAGAAAATTTTTCTTTAGAAATGGCTTTTTCTTGGGAAAAAAGATCGTCAAACTTCCGCCAGAAGGTTTTTGTAGCTTTGAAAGAATACTTCACGAGCGGGGAGGAGGATCATTAAGTGCAATATCCAAATCAAATGTATCGTTTTCCTCACATTCTTTAAGCCCTTGAAAAAAAGAATCGGGGACAGGTTCTTCGTCAATTATTGGAGATTCTTCAAGGTCAGCAGAAATTACAAAGTAAGCATAATCAATGCCTGGGCTTGTCTGAAAGATCAATTTGGCTTTCCCCGATGAGATATGAACAACGGGCCTTTCTATGTCAGCCGGATTATTCATTTATTTCCTCCCTTTTTACAACAACAAATGGCCTGTCAAGTACCCATTCATCATCACATAAAAATTCAAAAGCATAATTCCCAGGTTCTGGGAAAACGGCGTTCTGAAGGTCAAAATCAACCTCAATGATAGCATTGGGATTATTAAATCCAATTTTACCTGTCGCTCCAAAAAGAGGCTTTCTGGTGGATTGATTGATGCAACGCAAATCGACCTTATGTTCACCACGTCCCCCAGTGAGCGAAACGAAAACATGAAGTCTTGGATGTTTGCATGGAAATTCTTTTACTACTATGCGATTAAACATTCCAATCAGACTTTTTTTGGATGTCTTCTTATCTTCAATGACTTCATCACAAACAATCAAAGCCAAACCAATTACTTTGTTTGATTTTTTCATCTTAAAATGGGGGTTAGACCTAACCGCATTCTAACTTAATCTAACATTTTCGTATTATGGCATCAAGACTGGGAAATAATATCGCCCAATCGTCTACTTGTCAACATCTCAATCAACATCCTGTGGACTTTGCTTAGGGAATTCAGGATTTAGGAAGTGGGGATCAAAAGCAACATGTAAAAAGGATGATTTTTCAACCCCTGAACCGAATCTATTCATTCAAGGATCGGTGCTCGGTGGCCTGCTCGTCAACCCAGTCTTCTTCCTCCCAGACCATCCCCTTCCGGCCCGGGACCCGGCGGGTTGGACCGGATTTGTAAAGAGAGCAGGATTTCGGGCCGTAACAGAACGTTTCAAACCGATACCGCTTCTGGGAAGGATTCCAGTGGTCAATGATCATCTCCACCGGCATCCGGCAGCCCCAGAGACAATTTGAGCAACTGGTGTTGTAGGTCTGGGCCACCAGACGGCGGTGTCCTCTCGCCCGGTAGGTCTCGAGTGTCGGCGGGATTCCCAGCCAGGGAGGGGGTTCATTGTAATTGTCGCCTGAGCGCTCGACCAGGCGGAGCTTACTGGTTTTGTAAAACTCAACCGACTCCCGGCGTTCATCCATGACCGGGAGGGATTGACCGCTGATAACATCGCCCGGCCGGAATTGATGCTTGGCCTGAGCCGCCTTTCCGATCCCGATGGTAAATTCCCGGTCCTCGCCGCCGATCGTTCCCGTGATCCGGAGCGCGTAGCCTATATAGTTATGGCTGCGTTCGTCAAACGACCGGATCAACCGGATCCTCAGCTGAACCGAGACCACCCTCCCCTTCCAGGATAACTTGTCAGGATTCATCCTCACTTTTCTTACGCCAAGGCCCGCCCGGCGGCCAGCTGCCGGCGAAATCTTTTACCTTATTCAACGCCCGACTTGGCGGCATCAGAAATTCCCGCAATGCATTGATCACCTTCCCCAGGTCATCCTCTGTGACCTTGAAAGGACCCTTCCGTAGAAACGCGCGCCATTGAGTCCGTTTCAGATCGTCCCGGATGAATTCATCACTCAAGGCAACCGGCTCTTTCTCCGGGATTGGCGTTTGCCTTCTTTTGAACGTGGAGGTTATCGCGCTGGCCAGCTTGGAGCCATCAAACGCGAAATCCCTGGCCAGAGTCCACAGGTCATAGAAGTCCTTCATCCGGCTGTTCGTCATCCCGAGATCGACAAGAGTCTGGTACTTTTCGGCGATAACCGCTTCGGCGGGATACATCCGCAAAACCGGAGCGGGCATATCAAGCAGGGTCGGGAATTTCTCCACAACAGGCTCCGGCGTTACCGCGTCCCCGTAACCGATATCCACGCGCAGATGAATCCGCGCGGAGCCGAGTTTGGCCTGAAAGGTCACCCGGGTTCCCCCATATTCCTGTTCTTCCCGGATCAGCTCTGCGAGGACCGTCCCGGGTAGGAACTCAACCCCGTCATCCTCCACGGGGATTGAGCAGATTTCCCGGATAAATAGCTCCGCCTGTTCCAGGTCATCGCTCCCAAATGACAGGAAGTCGACGTCTTTCGTGGGTCGGTAAAGTTCTCCAGCCCACTTGAGGAAAAGCATCGCTCCCTTGAGCACGATCTTATCTGCGTAAGGAGACTGACCCAACCGAAAGAGGAACCTCTCCACCCCATAACGGTCGAGAACGCGCTGAAACTCGTCGCCGCTCTGATGGGCATAGTTAAGCAGCCTCTGCCGGACGGAGGCTGCCATATTGGAAAGGACCTTCCGTTTCACGGGAGCGACTCCATATAAGGCCGCATCACGTTCGAGACCCGGCAGATTTTGGCGAAAGACCAGAGATCATCCATCGAACCGAGCTTGAGCCTTCTGTATTCACGCAGCGCCTCCAGGGCAACGTCGAGACCGATCTTATTCCGGTACTTGAAACAATCGGCCACGGTCTTGGCCGCGCTGTATACCCGGATGGTTACGCCTTCGACCCGGTGCTTTTCAACGCCCGCGGTGAGGGCCTGCCCCGAGAACCTGACTACCTTGAGCTGCGGGTATTTAAGCCTCGGACACCGCGCCTTCACGTCGAGCGCGATCCATACCTGATGCGGGCTCTGAGTGCCAATATTATGAAACTGGAGCGCGGTCAGCAGGCAGAAAACGCCCCGTGGCACCCGCCGAGCCACTTGAGACAGGTGGTGATGCTCGGTCACATCCGAACCCGCCGCGACATATACGCCTCTGGAAACCCGCTGAAGCTGCCCCTTGTCGCAGAGGCGCTTGAGGTAGATTGAGGGTATGCCGAGACGGGTCACGTCGGAGGCCCGAATCACCCCTTTATCCTGGGCAAACTGCCAGAGTCTATTTGCATAGTCCTTTTTCATGGGACCATTATGTTGTAAAACGTCGGTAGATGTCAATATCTACCGACGTTTTGCAACAAAACAGCCTACCCAATCAATGCCCAATATCCTCTATTGCCGGCTGGCAGTAAACAAGGCTTAAAGAAAGAAGCACTACCGGCTTGAATCGTAGGCGGGGAGGACCTGCCGCAATTTTTTCAAGGCGTAAAGAATATGCTGGGAGACGGTGGTCTGGTGGATCCGGAGGATCCCGGCGATCGTTTCCTGGCTCAGGCCCCGGAGATAATAAAGTTCAAGGCATTCTTTCTGACGGGGGGTCAAATGCTCGTCCATCGCCTTCCGGACTTCCCGCATCCGGGCCCGGAGATAGGCCGTCCTCCCCTCCCCCGATTTTTCTTCTTCCTCTTTTTCCCCCGGCTCCGGAATGTGGAACCGGGACTCGAGGAAAGCAGGGTCAACAGAGATTTCCTTAAACCGGTAATCAAGTCGGGACACAAAAATCCCCCCGGCCCGGGAGGATTTACAGTAACCATATGGTTACTATCGAAACCGGTTTTAAGGGGATACGCGGGGAAAAGAAAAATTACACAGAGAAGCAAAATCAATTGCGCCGCAAGGGGATACGACGCAATTGTCTCAAGGGGAGAATGTTAGAAAAATGGCCTTTTTGAATTAAGAGTCCGCTGCTCTACCAGATTGAGCTACGGAGGCGAATTCTAAAATTCTGCGCTCACTATACGGATTTTCACCCGCCCGGCAAGAAAATTTTTCCGGCGGCGGTTACATCCGGATCGGGAGAACAAAGAAGGGGATTCCGAGGTAGGAAAATTTCTTCTGCACGGCAAAGACGGTGTAGTTGTGCAGCCAGCGGGAGACGAGCGAATCCTGGGCAAAGACCAGCCGCCCCCCGAAAAAGACCGCCTGGGGGAAACGCTCGACGATCGTCGGGGCGAGGTCGGTGATTTCCGCGACGACGTCGGTCCCGATCCGGAAGAAGCCCTCGGCATAGTAGCCGTTCTCCTTGAGGTAGCCGACGTACCGATCGAGGTCGTTCCTCACCTTGGCCTGGAGCCGCTCCATCTCGGCCTCGCCCCTAAAGACCCCGACATCGACCGCGCCGATCTCCAGAAACACGAAATTCCTGAATGTTTCTCCGAACATGCGGAAGATGTTGAACATGGTGTGCAGGCCCATCCCGTTGTAGCCGTTGACGAGGAGGACGGCCGTTCTCGCCTGGGGGTCGAACTCCGGAGGAGAAGGCTTTTCGCCGGGGACGGCGTCGGGACAGGAGATCTCGGCCGCCGCCACCAGGGTGTCCAGCCGGCGCAGCATCCGGGCGGTGTTCGTGTAATGGCGCTTGATCAGGATCACGATCCCGACCAGGGAGCCGGTGACCAGGAGGGTAATCCAGCCCCCCTCGTTGAACTTCACCACGATTACCGAAAGGAGGATAAAAACGCAGATAACCAGCCCGAGGCCGTTGACGAAAAGCTTCTTCCGCCAGTGCTTCAGCTTGACGCGCGACCACCACCAGTAGCGCACCATCCCCAGTTGGGAGAGGACAAAAGTGACAAAGACGTTGATGCTGTAGAGGACGATCAGGAAACGAACCGAGCCGCCGGTGAGGACCATCAGGATCAGCCCCGCTCCCCCCATCAGGAGAACCCCGTTCTGGCTGACAAAGCGGTCACTCAGGAGAGCGAACCGGGTGGGAACCCACCGGTCCAGAGCCATGTTCGCCAATACCCGCGGGCCGTCCAGGAAACCGGTCTGGGCGGCCACGAAAAGGATCGCCGCCTCGGAAACCAGCGTCACCAGGACGAAGACGCAGGCCTCCCCACTTCCCCACCCCGCGGTGGCGCGCTCGAAAAGGGTGGCGTTGAGCGTTTTCCCGGGCTGGGAACCCACTCCGTAGAGAAGATAGGCGACCATCAGACCCAGGACCATGAAGGCGAGGGAAACAGCCATGTAGCGCATGGTCCGCTTGCCGGTCAGCACCTTCGGCTCCCGGAGGATGGGAAGGCCGTTGCTCACCGCCTCGATCCCGGTGTAGGTACCCGCCCCCATGCTGAAGGCGCGCAGGATCAGGAAAAACATCCCCGCGATCCCGATCTCCGCGCTCGCCCGCCGGACCTCGGCCGCGGTCTCCCCGGCCACGGCGGGAAGAGCGGGAAGGTGGGTGGCGAACGCGTAAATGATGACAAAGGCGTGGGTAGCGAGGAAGATCAGGAAGATCGGCACCAGCGGAAGGACCGATTCCTTGGCACCCCGCAGGTTAAGAAGGATCAAAACCACCAGACCGGCAATCGCAAAAGCGAGCTTCATGGACTGCCAGCCGGGGGGGAGGAAACTGAAGATCGCCTCGGCGCCGCTCGCGATGGAGAGGGTGATGGTGAGGACATAATCGACGAGGAGGGCGCAGCCGGCGATCATCCCCATCGAGGGAGAGAGAAGCTTGCCGGCGACAAGATAGGCGCCGCCCCCGGTGGGAAAGAGCTCGATGATCTGGGAATAGCTCGTGCTGATGACAAAAACCGTCAGCGCGGAACCGAGGGCGACGAAAAGGGCAAGATACACCCGGCCGTCGAGGGCGAGGAAGGCTTCCGCGGGTCCGTAGCAGGAGGAGGAAAGCCCGTCCGCTCCCAGACCGACCCAGGCGAAGAAAGCGATCAGCGAGAGTTTATGAAAGATCGTCCGGTCGTGGGGGCTGTGAGCGGCCCCGATCACCAGGACCTTCAGGCGCTTGAGGAGAGAGGGCTTTGTGCTGCTCATCGGCGGATTTATTTTTGACCGCCGGGATTGTATCGTCCTGACCGGCGGGTGTCAAGGCTCCCGGGGATAAAATATTTTCCGGGACCAGGGATTCCTGCTGCCGGTTGGCGAATTCAACCGAGAAAAAGGGCCTTAGAGGCGATTTTTGGGGGCAAAAATCGCCTCTAACTTACATTCCGCACTTCCGGAAGGCGGTTTTTGGAGTATTTTTACACCGATTAATTCAAATTTTCCAGAACTCTTTTTCGCGAATATTCACAAGCTTTAATACCCGCCGGTGCGTACGGTTCAACTGATCTCGACACTC
>JAZDIV010000026.1:0-5690 GCA_043804695.1 PVC group bacterium
CGGGGAGGAAGAACACGGGCTCCTTCTGTACAACCCGGTCATGCGGGTTCCCCTCATCATCTCCGCCCCCGGTATAAATACCGGGGGCGGGGGGATCGGCGCGCTCTTCGCCACCGTCGACTTTTTTCCGACCATTCTGGATATCTTCGGATGGGAGCTGCCGGAAGGGATCAGCGGTCGGAGTTTTGCCCCCGGGCTGGCCGGCGGCCGGCTTTCCGATGGCGAGATCTACCTGGAAACCGAGTTTCCCCGTACCGAGTACGGGTGGAGTCCTCTGGCCGGCCTGATCGCCGGTGAGTGGAAATATATCGCGGCACCGCGGGAGGAACTGTACAACCTCCGCGTCGATCATGGGGAAAACGTCAACCTGGCGACGACTCATTCCGGCACCGCCCGTCAGCTCAAGGAAAGGCTGGCAAAGATGAGCGGAGAGATGGCCGAACGGGAATTTCTTCCCGCGGCACTGGAAAACCGGGAACGGGGGGCTCTGGCCAGTCTCGGTTACCTGGGAGGGGGCGGCGGCACGAGACGGGAGCAGAAAATGCTCAGGGATCCCAAGGACGTCATCGGGCTGCGAAGCGAGTTCATCGCCGCGGTGGATCAGATACACCTCGGTGAGACGGCGGCCGCGGAGGCAAAGCTCCGGGATCTGATCGAAAAGAGCCCGGAGAGCTACACGTTCCGTTTCCGGCTGGCCCGGCTCTTGTACGATCTAGGGCGGCTCGAGGAAGCCGGCGATGGGTTCCGGACCATGGCGGAGATGTACCCGGATGAGTTCAAAACCCACTACAACCTGGGAAAGACGTTGAACAAGCTGGAACAATATGATGAAGCGATAGCGGAACTTCAGCTCGCGCTGGAGATCGAGCCCGGCCAGACCTCCGGACACAACAACCTGGGGATCGCGTTCCTCCGGTCAGGCCTGATCGACCGGGCGATCGACTCCTTCCGGCGTTCAATCGAGCTCGACGACCGTCAGGTCGACCCTCATAACAACCTGGGCAACGCCCTGCTGGCGCGGGGCCGGATAGAGGCGGCCGCGGCGGAGTTCGCCCGCTCCGTCGAGATCGCGCCCGATTTCTTTGAGGGGCGGTACAACCTCGGCCTGGCCCTGCTGGAACTGGGAAAGAAACGGGAAGCGGCCCGGGAGTTTGAAGAAGCCCTGCGGATCCGCCCCGGGTTCCAGCCGGCCAAACAAAACCTGGCCATCGCTCTCGGGGGAGGAGCAAGTAATCAGTAATCGGTAATCGGTAGGCGTGTCACCGATTACCGATTACTGATTACTGATTACCGATTACCGGCTCACCGCTACCGGGTTGCCGGCTGATCGCCGAGGCGGCCGAAATAGATCCGGGTCAGGCCGACTTGCGCCCACAAACCCGTGATGGGACGGAAAATCCCGATATCATCACGGCCGTCGCCGTTATAATCAGCCGGGCAGGGGGAATCATAGTATCGCCCGAAGTAGGACCGGCTCACCCCCCGGATCGCCCAGAGACCGGCGCGGGGCCGGAAAATCCCGACCTCGAAGATCCCGTCCCCGCTGTAATCCCCCGGCACCGGCACGTCGGCCGGGTTGGAGCCTCCGCCCCCGTAATAGATCCGGGCGATGCCGCGGATCGCCCAGAGACCGGAGGCGACTCGGAAGATGGCGATGTCCTTGATCCCGTCGCCATTGTAGTAGCCTGGTGCCGGGTAGTCAGAGGAGGCCCCGAAGTAGACCCGGGTGATTCCCCGGATCGCCCAGAGACCGGAAGTTTCCCGGAAGATCCCGATCTCCCAGACCCCGTCCCCGTCGTAATCGCCGGGCAGGGGGATGTCGTCAGTGCGGCCGAAGTACACCCGGGAAATGGACCGGAGAGCCCAGAGACCGGACGAATCCCGGAAGATTCCGATATCGGTGGTCCCGTCCCCGTTATAGTCACCGGGGGCGGCCTGATCCAGGGAGCCGCCAAAATATACCCGGGTCACCCCGCGGACCGCCCAGAGGCCGGTGCCGGCCCGGAAAACGGCAATGTCCGAGGTCCCGTCCCCGTTGTAATCATAAATCCAGCGGAAGGCCGGGGCCGGGGTCGGGGTCACGTTCGCGGTCGGGACCGGGGTCGGGGGCGCGCTGGGAGTCGGCGCCGGGGACGGGGTGGTCACGGCAGTGGTCAGATACACATCGTCGAATGCCAGGTCTCCCACGGATTTAGTGTAAGTAAACTTCAACTGGCTGGTGGACGTATTGAGGGAAAGGTCCCCGATCGTGGTGCTCACCAAGGGGAGGTGGGAGATATCGCTTACCTGCCACCAGGCGGCGGAATAGTATTCTTCAACCAGAAGGTGGCTGGTGACGTCGGTTCCCTGCCCTTTGACCCAGAACCGGAGCCAATCAGGATTACTGAAGGCGACCGTCGTGATCGCGTCCCCGGTCGCGTCCAGCTTGATCGAGGGGGAAGCGGCCCCGTAATTCCCCGTGGTGGTGTAAGTGTCGGAGTTCAAACCGCAGCCGGTGAAGGTCCAGCCGGCCGGACGGGTCCCGGTATCGAACCCGTTGAAGCCCTCATCGAAAATAAACGCGTTGGCCGCGAGCGGCATAAGCAGGAGTACCGCCGCCGTGCTCACCATCCGAAACCAGAAGAACCTTGTTTTCATCCTTTTCCCTCCTTTTGCCGGAAATGCCGATGGGGTGAATCATTCATTATCGACAGGGCAGCTATAGTGAAATTCCCTTCCTCGATTTAATACCCGGGCAGACGCCGAATATATTATCGGGACGAAACGGGATACTGTCAACTAATCTTTCATTTCTTATTTTTCCGGAGGGAAAAATAAGACAGCGGTCAGAAGGCCTTGAAGAAGACCAGGACCATGATGATCCCCATGATGATGGCCGCCGCGCCGATCAGACGGTCGAACTTGAGCAGCTTGTCATTGATGTCGATCTGCTTGTTCAGCAGATCGTGGAGCTTCTCGATGGAGATCTCCTTCTCGAGCAGATGCTTGAGCTTGTCGGTGGAATACTCCCGGTCGGTAACCCGGGAGATCCGGGTGATGGTGCGCGGGAAGAAGACCAGCATGATCCCCGCCAACAGACACAGGAGAGCCAGTACTGCGCAGACTGACGCCATGGTCAAACCTCCTTTTTTATCTTTTTCATCTGTTGATGAAAAAGAGTGATGCCTATCATTGTTGTTTTACTTCGGCAATCAGTGATCGGGAATAGTAAGATTTCAGATTCGAAACTTAAATTTGCAATGAACGAGGTTGCTCGACATAGGGCAAAGCAAGCTTTGCCACTACAATTTATTGTCCCGATGGCAATCGGGATGCACCTCTGAAGCACAATTTCGAGGCAGCTAGTTACCAGTAACCAGAATCCAGTAACCAGAATCTGTTCACCCCCCCTTCAGCGCGTCACGGGGATGTCGCCGGAACTGCCAAAATACACCCTGGTGACACCGCTCACCGCCCAGAGGCCGGACGATGAACGGAAGATCCCCATCCGGTCGGCGCCGGTCCCGCTGTAATCGGTCGGCACCGGCAGATCGGCAAAGCCGCCGAAGTACCGCCTCGTCACCCCCCGGACGGCCCAGAGCCCGGACGGCGGGCGGTAGATCCCGACCGTCCATGACCCGCTCCCGGCGTAATCCCCCGGGACCGGGTCGTCGGCCGATCCGCCGAAGTAGATTCGCGTCAGACCCGGGACCGCCCAGAGACCGGTTGATGGGCGGTAGATGGCAATCTCCTCCTTGCCGCCCCCCTCATAGTAGCCCGGGACCGGCAGATCGCCGCCGTGCCCGAAGTAGGAGCGGATGCCCCCCCGGACCGCCCAGAGGCCGGAGGTTCCCCGGAAGATCCCGATGTCGGTCATCCCGTCCCCGTCGTAGTCCCCCGGAACCGGCCGGTCGGCGCTCCCTCCGAAATAGGCCCGGCTCACCCCCCGGACCGCCCAGAGCCCGGACGCCGGACGGAAGATGCCGATATCGGTCGTCCCGTTTCCGTCATAATCACCGGGAACGGTGTCGTCGGCGGAACCGCCGAAATAAACCCGGGTTATCCCCCGGATAGCCCAGAGGCCGGCGCTTCCCCGGAAGATCGCGATGTCCGATGTCCCGTCGCCGTTGAAGTCCGAGTCCCGGGCACGGTCTGATCCCTGGTGAGGCGTGGGCGTGGGCACGGGCGTGGGCGTGATCCCCAGTACCGTAACATCATCCAAAGCGGCGTAGGCATAGCCCCCGCTCAGGATGTACGTGAACCGTAGCTGATCGGTCTCCCGGGCAAGATCGAAAGGCCCTACGGGGATGGCATCCGGCAGATCGACCATATTGGAGAGCGTTGACCAGGAGCCGCCGTAGTAGCTCTCGATCAGAAGCGAGCTGGTGGTAGCGGTCCCTACTCCCCTCACCCAGAATGTCAATGAGGTGGGGTTCGCGAAAAGAGCAGTAGTTATCGCGTCGGCGTCGGCGTCAAGTTTAATTGAAGGTGCCGCCTGGCCGTAGTCGCCCTCGGTCATCAGCGCGTCGGAGTCCTGGTCGCAGCCGTCAAAAGTCCAGCCAAGGGGCCGGACACCGGTCTGGAAACCGTCGAAGCCTTCCTCCACGATTGGTTCGTGCGCGTACAGTTCATATGATTTCATGACCCCCATGTGGGTCATGCTGCCGTGGGAATCGTCGATGCGGACCGGGAAGACTTCGGTGACAACGTTGGGAAAAACCCAGCTGTCGAAGACAATCCCCTCCGGGTAGCTCCTTTTCAGGGTGCCGACCGTGGTCGTCGTGTGCAGCTCGTCCAGGAGGTGATTGGGCATGATCCAGTCATATCGTTCATTCCTGCCTTCATTGGTGTCAGAGTTATCGTTCCTGTCCGCCGGGATATGATCGTTATAGTCCAGAGGAAAAGAGGCGAAGACGGAGAGACACGACTCACTGGGGCTGTAAGTGTTGAGATCACCGCCGACGAGGATGTAGTGGTCGCTGTCAAAGTTCGCTTGGACATAGGTCTTGATCTGGTTTGCTTCAGCCGTTCTGGTCGCCTTTTCCGCAGAACTGCTACCGGCCTTGAGATGGACGCTCACCACCTGGAGATCGATGCCCCCCGGGATGTCGATCACCGCCCAGGAGAATTCACGGTCGCTGAGTTCCGGATCGTCCCATTGCCCCGACGACTTGAACGGCCAGCGGCTGATGATGCCGTTGGGGCTGGAGCCTGAGCTGGTACAGAGGGAGAAGTCCGTGCCGAAGACATCATCAACGTAGGATCGGCGGGTGGCCGGGCTCTGGACCTTGAACTCCTGGATGAGAACGATATCCGGGTCCAAACCCTGGAAAATCCGCCGGCTGGGATCCCTGTAATAGATGTAGGGGAATCCGCCGCTGATCAGGTTGGCGGTCATGACCTTTACCTTTTCCCCCCGGAGCCCGGAGGCTGACGAGAGACCGAAGGCTGTTAACAGACTCAGACAGACAAGGAACCTTCCTGCCGACTTCCATGTTTTTTTCATCGTATAAATTAGCGCCTTCGGCGCTACTTTATATTTTAACATTCCGGAGCGGCACGCTGGTAATCGGGAGTAACCAGTAACCAGTAACCAGTAACCAGTAACCAGTAACCAGTAACCAGTAACCAGTAACCAGTAACCAGTAACCAGTAACCAGTAACCAGTAACCAGTAACCAGTAACCAGTAACCAGTAACCAGTAACCAGTA
>JAZDIV010000027.1:0-42601 GCA_043804695.1 PVC group bacterium
CCCCGCCCCCAGCAGTTTGCCGCCCAGAGCGCCGTTCTCCAGGGCTCTCTCATAATATATATCAATCCCTCCGCTGCTGATCTTATCCGTGAGGGAGCGCTTGAGGAGCCACCCCTCGTGGAGGGTGCGGGCAAACCCTCTCAGGTCCCCGGCAATTAAATAATCGCGCATCTCGAAAGCAAGCTCGGCCATCCGGCCCATGTTCTCAAACTTTTTTTCGGAGAGCGAGACCTGTTCCCGCTGATCTCCCAATACTTCCCCCGTCCGGCGCTGCTCGCCGGTGTAAAAGAGCAGGAGGTTTTTTTCCAGCTTGACGATGTTCTCCTTGGGGAGCGAAAGCGGGGTAACGACCACGGACTCATCGGAGTTGAACTCGATAAAGTTCAGGCCCCCGTAGGCGGCGGCGTACTGGTCCTGCTTGCCGATCGGCTCTCCCAGCCGGTCAATCTCGATCTCGCACGCCTTGCCCGCCAGTTTATCCTTGCTGCAGAAGGTCCCGCGATAGGCGTAGACGGCGTGGAGGAGGGCCACCGTAAAGGAACTGGACGATCCAAGACCGGTCCCGGAGGGGATGTCGGCGGTGGAGACGATCTCCACCCCGCCCTGAGGCCATAATTCTTTTAAAACTTCCCGGAAAACGGGATGCTTGATCTCTGCCGGGGCGTCGACCAGCTCATTCTGTGAATACTTGAGCAGGGTCTGCCGGGCATTGAAATACGGATGGACCGAGATGTAGATATACTTGTCGATCGCGGCGGAGAGCACCGCGCCGCGGCGCCGGTGATAGAAAAAAGGGATATCCGTGCCCCCTCCGGCAAAACTGACCCTGAACGGCGCGCAGGAAATTATCATATCGTTTCCGGCCTCCGGTGCGGTTTTTCCGTCACCCGAAAGAAGCTTATTCTGAAAAAATGAAAATTCCAAGGATATTCCAGGTTACAAGCCCTTTCCGGGTTCCGGTTTTGAAAACCCCGTTATCCGGGCCACCGCTTGCGACAGATCGCCGCAGCGCTCATCCGGTTCCACCGGATACCGGCCGTCGCTCCCTCCGTAACCGGTGGCGACGAGGACGCTTTTGATCCCGGTCCGACGGGCGGTCTCCAGGTCCACCGTGGTGTCCCCGATCATCCAGGACGAAGAGAGGTCAATATTGAACTCCCGGCGGGCCCGCTCGATCAGGAGGGTCCCGGGTTTGCGGCATTCGCAGGGAATTTTCAGATCGGGGACTTCCCCCGGGAAACCGCGGTCGGGGTGGTGGGGGCAGAAATAGATCGCGTCCAGCCGGGCGCCTTTTCGTCCCAGCAAAGTCTCCAATTTGTTGTGGATGACGCCGAGTTCGGCAATGGTGCAGATCCCCCGGGCGATTACCGGCTGGTTGGTGACCATAATGGCCAGGTAGCCCGCCGCGTTGATGTCTCGCAGGGCTTCCGCCGCGCCCGGCAGCAGTTCAAGGTCCTCCGGCCGGCAAAGATGCCCGACCTCCCGGACCAGGACGCCGTCCCGATCGAGGAAAACCGCCGGGCGGGGGTTTTCCCGGCGCATCCGGGCGGCCTTCCCCGAGTCCCAGTCTTCGATCACTTCCGGGTAACGGTCCGGGGTCCCGGCATCCTTGATGTATTCGGCGGTCCGGTAAGCATGAAGGTACAGTCCTCTTTGCAGCGCCTCCGGGAAGATATCCCGCGCGCAGTCGGTCGGGCGCCCTTCGGGAATGCATCGGAGGAGGGCCGGGCCCAGCACATAGACGCCCGCGTTGGTCAGGTTGGGGAGCCAGGCCCCCTCCGGGTGCGGCTTGGGGAGAAACCGAACCACCCGCATCTCTCCGTCAACCTCCAGTAAATCGCTGTCGAAGGGGTGGTCGCTGGAATGGACCGCCAGGGTGGCGGCGGCAGCGGAGCTCCGGTGGCGGCGGATCATCTCCGCCAGGTCCATCCAGACCATCACGTCGCCATAGAGGACCAGCAAAGCTTGGTCGGCTTTCGGGAAGGCGCGGCGGAGGCAGCCGGCGGTCCCCAGGGGGACGGCTTCGCCCGAGTAGCTTATCTTCGCCCCCCACCGGCGGCCGTCGCCGAAATAGTCCGCGATGACGGGGGAGAGGTGCCGGGTGCAGAGGGTGATATCCCTGATCCCGGACTGCCGGAGGAGCTCAATCTGGTGCTCGAGGATCGGCTTGCCCCCGATGGGAAGCATCGGCTTGGGGATGGTCTCCGATATCTTCCCCATCCTGGTTCCGGTTCCCCCCGCGATAATGGCCGCCTTCATTATAAATTAGCTCGCTTCGCTCGCAAATTTATACTGGACCCCCGACGCCAGCGTCGGGGGTCTGCTGGTTAAACTGAAATAAATTAATCGAGGCAACAACATAAAAAAGCCTTTTAAACTTTTGCCGGCGTTTGTTTCCCGGAATACAATTCTTCTGTTTATTTAAAATAAACCATTCTGATTTTTTCGGAGAAAAAATCAGATTATTGTGCGCCAGAGGCGCATCAGCCTCAGGCTGAAAATTCCGAAGCAGCACGTTAGCTTCGCAACTGTGGGAGGGCTTTCCAAGCCCAACAATCGGGGTTAATAACCCCCCCCACAATACAGTTATTAGTCAGTCCATAATTGTATGGACATGTCATTGCGAGGAGCGGAGCGACGAAGCAATCTCAACTCCATGCACAGCAAGAGATTGCTTCGCTGCGCTCGCAATGACCGCAATCGTTGATGTAAATACTACCACGGTCGGATTAATATTGTCATAGATACGGCTTTAGACGTGTCGCAGATGCGGCCTTAGACGCAAAATTCCGGAGCAGGCATTAGCCCTCTTCGTTGGCTCATGGAGACTGCATTATGATAGGTTAAGCGTCTCCCGGACGGCGGCCCGGATCGCTTTGTCCGAGGTGACACGGGGGCGCCAGCCGAGTTTTTTAATCCGGGAAAGATCATACCGGTAGCGGGGGATGTCGCCTTCCCAGCCGCCCGCCCCGCCGGTGAAGTCGAACGGGATCTCCCCCAGTCCCATCTCCTTGACCACGATTTCGGCGATCCGCCGGACGGTGGTCCTGGTCTCCACGCCGATATTGAGACAGTTTACGGTCCCCGACAACCTTCGGCAGCCGAGCAGCATGGCGTCGATCAGGTCCCGGACGTGCAGGTAGGGCTTGCACTGTTCCCCATCGCCCAGGATGGCGAGCCGAGTGGGATCGTCCCGGAGTTTGTCGATGAAGTCGTGGACCACTCCGTGGGTCATCCGGCTGCCCACGACATTGGGAAACCGGTATATCCAGGCGCGCATCGCGAACCGGTGCGCAAAAGCCGAGGTGTAGGATTCGCCGGCGTTCTTGGCGGCGCCGTAGAAAGAGACCGGCCGGAGCGGGCCGTGGTCCTCGTCGATTTCCCCATCCACCTCCCCGTAGATGGCCGAGCTGCTGGCAAAGACGAATTCCCTGACGTTGAATTTCTTCATCGCGTCAAGGACCCGGAAGGTGGTCAGAAAGGTCAGGCTGAGGTCGCGGTCGCTCTCCCGGCTCCCCCGCTGGATGTCCGAGTTGGCGGCCATGTGGAAGACGGTCTTGAAGCCTCCATTTTGAAAAAGGGGATCGAGGGCGCCCGGGTCGAGGATATCCCCCCGGATAAATGCGAAATCCGGGTTTCCCAGGGCAGGTTTCAGGTTCTCCCGGCGGCCCAGGCTGAGGTCGTCAATCGCGGTCACGGTGGCCCCCTCCGTCAGGAGGCGGTCGCAGAGATGGGAGCCGATGAACCCGGCGGCCCCGGTCACCAGGATGCGGGCTTTCTCTTTCATTTGAATAAATCGGATTGGGCCATCCATTTTCAGTTCTGGATCAAGAGAAAAAGGCCGGCGTACCCGGCCCGTCGTCAGTTTGCGGGGAAGACCGACCGGCCACCGGAAGAAGCGGGAATACCGGCGGCCATAACCCTCAAGACGACTGGTACCGGCTGCTTATGCACGCCGCGACATAATCTATCTGATCCTCCCTGAGGTGCTGGTGAACCGGGAGGGAGATGATTCGCTTTGCCTGATCTTCCGCCACCGGGAAATCACCTTCATGATAGCCGTACTTTTTCGTCGCTTCCATCAGGTGAATGGGGATGGGGTAGTGAATCTTGGTCTCCACGCCTTTCTCTGCGAGAAAGGCGATCAGTTCGTCCCGGTTTTCGACCTGAATGACATAGGTATGGAACGCCTGCAGGACCCTGGCTCTCCGGGCGGGAATTTTCACCCACTCCAGCAAATCCGACAGACCATCGTCATAGCGGAAGGCATGGCGGTTCCGCTTCTCTGTCACTTCCCGGATATGGGCTATTTGGAGATCGGCCACCGCCGCCTTGATCGAATCCAGGCGGCAGTTGTACGCGAAGAACCGCGCTTCATCCCGATTCTTTAAACCATGATTCCTGTAGAGCAGCAATTGCTGATAGTAATCCTCCGAGTCAGTGGTGATCACCCCGCCGTCGCCGCAGGTGTTAAGGTTTTTAAGCGGATGGAGACTGAAGGCCGAGAGGTCGGCCAGCGACCCGACCTTCCTGCCGTTCAGGGATGCGTCAACAGCCTGGGCGGCGTCCGCGACGACGGAAAGGCCGTGCTTTTCCGCAATGACGTTGATCTCGTCCATCCGGGCCGGGTTGCCGGTCAGGTGGACGGGAACGATCGCCCTTGTTCTTCGATTGATGGCCTCCCTGATTCTCTCTGGATCGATATTATAATCATCCGCCACGTCAACCAGGCGGGGGAAGGCGCCGGTCTGAACGATCGCGCCCACCGTGGCCAAGAAGGTGTTGGGGACGGTGATCACCTCGTCCCCTTCCCCGATCCCCAACACTTTCAAGGCCAGGAAGAGGGCGTCGGTCCCGGAGCTGACGCCGACGGCATGCTGAACCCCGCACAGCTCGGCGAAATGGCGCTCGAACCGCTCGACCGCCGGGCCCAAGATAAACTGCCCGGTGTCCAATATCTCATGAACAACCCGCCGGATCTCTTTGTTCTCTTTAAATTGGGCCGCGAGGTCCAGATAAGGTACTTTCATCTATTATTTTCCTCCGGGAAATAATTTCCATGAATAATCCGTGGTAATGTACATTAACGTCCATTACAAGCCCCCTTTTGTCAATACTTCTGAGGCTGTCCGAT
The DNA here is from genome assembly GCA_043804695.1 of PVC group bacterium. Classification (GTDB taxonomy): domain Bacteria; phylum Auribacterota; class Erginobacteria; order Erginobacterales; family Erginobacteraceae; genus CAWGIE01. The sequence continues at coordinate 5,135 of JAZDIV010000027.1, forward strand.
AAGATAAAAATGGTATTTGCAGGCTTTTGGGAGACCCTTGTCGCGTCTCATTAATAAATAGATTAAGACTCAGACTGGCGTTTCAGGCTACCAGCAAGATGCGTTCTCCGTTCGTTTGTGAGGGTTGCCGGATAGCCTCCTCTTCTCTGGCTTCGCGCTTCGGGAAGCTTAAATGCGCGGCTGTCACACACATTTAAAAGTTCCGGTAAAAATCCCGGACAGCGGAGATAACATAGCCGATCTGTTCTTTCGAGAGGTGCTGGTGGACAGGAAGCGTGATTAGGGACCGGCACTGCGCCTCGGTCCGGGAGAGATCCGTACGGCCGAAGGGCGGATCCTGGTCGAGGGAAGCTTTCTGGAGATGGTTGGGTATGGGGTAGTGGACCTTGGCCTCGACGCCGGCGGCGATCAGGTGTTTGAGCAGTCCGTCCCGGCGCTCGGCCAGGACCATGTACATATGGAAGACATGGCGGGCGCCGGCCCGCCGCGGCGGGACAGTGATAAACTTTGAAAGCGGCGGAGTGGAGAAGGCCTCGTCATACCGGCGGGCGCTGGCTCTGCGTTGATCGGTAATCTCGTCTATCCGCGGGTAAAGGTAATTGCCAACGACCGCCTGGATGGTATCGAGACGGGCATTGTAGCCGTAGATCTCGACCTCGTCCCGGCCGTGGAGACCGTGGTTGCGCAGGAGCAGGATTTTGCGGCAAACTTCTTCCGAGTTGGTGACAATGAACCCGCCGTCGCCCCAGACATTGAGGTTTTTCAGAGGATGGACGCTGAAGGCCCCGCCGATGCCGAAGGTGCCGGCGTGCTTGCCATCGATTCCGGCGCTGATGGCGCAGCAGGAATCTTCCACGACCGGCAGGCCGTGACGGTCCGCGACGGCCAAGATCTCATCCATCCGCGGCGGCGCTCCCGAATACCAGACCGGCATGATCGCCTTGGTCCGCCTGGTGATGGCGGCCTCCAGCAAAGACGGATCGATCGTAAAGTCATCGAGGACATCCACGTAAAAGGGCCGCGCCCCCACCGCCACAATCGAGCCGATGGTGGCGATAAAGGTCTGGGAGACCGTGATCACCTCGTCCCCCTCCCCCGCCCCGGCGGCCTTCAGGAGCATCGAGAGGGCCACCGTCCCCGAGGAGGTCCCCAGGCAATAACGCGCGCCGGTGTAGCGGGCCATCTTCTCCTCGAACTCCTCGAGTTCGGGGCCGAAGGTGTATTGGTGGTGCGTGAGTAAGGTCCCCCGGAGCTTGTCAAATATCGGCGCCGGATCGGCAAACTGTTCCGCCAGGTATGAATATGGCACTTTCATGGGCTATCCTCTATAAAGGCCGTAATCCGTAATCAGTGATTACCGAAGGTTAATCTCCTTCATCCGCTTGATATTGAAGTAGAGCGGGTTGTTCAGGGGATCCTTGAGGCGGCCGTCCTCGAGCGCCGCCTTCAGCTCCCTGACCGCTTCCTCGATGGTCCGGCGGGGCGCGAAACCAAGTTCCTCTTTGATCTTTTTCGAGGAGATGTGATAGGAGCGGGGATCGTTGGTCGGCTCGACGACAATTTCCACGTCATCGCCGACAATCCTTTTTACCTGCCCGGCCAACTCGCTGACCGTGAAATTTTCATAGCCGGCGTTGAATATGTGCCGGTTTATCTTCTCGTCCGGCCATTCCAACGATTTGACATAGAGATCGGTCACGTCGGCGATATGGATGTTGGGCCGCTTCTGCGGGCCGCCGGTAACGATAATGCGCCGGAGGTTGACGGCGTGGTTTGCCAGGATGTTGACGATCAAATCGAGCCGCTGGCGGGGGGAATAGCCGCAGACGGTGGCCGGGCGCAGGACCAGGCAGACGAAATCATGGTCGGCGTGTTTGAGCAGCGCCGCTTCGCACATCAGCTTGAATTTTGAATAGTCCGTCAGCGGGTCGCAGGTCATCTCCTCGGAGACATTGTCGCATTCTTTGACGCCGTAAACGCTGGAGGTGGAGGCGTAGATAAATCTCTTAACCCCTCTGGCCTTGGCCAGTTTGACCAGCGGCTCGAAGCAATCATAGTTGATGGATCTGCCCAGTTCCGGATCGAGTTCAAAGCTGGGATCGTTGGAGATGCAGGCTAAATGAATTACCGCGTCGACACCCTTGAGTTCACGGCCCAGCAGATGAAGATCGCGCACATCCCCTTTCACCATCGTCAGGGCAGGATCATCCTTTACCGCGTCAAAGACGTCTTCACCATAGATGAAAAGATCGTAAACTTTTACCCGGTAACCCTGTTTCAAAAGTTTCGGGACCAGCACGGCGCCCACGTATCCGCCCCCGCCGATGACCATAACATTGTTGAATCGTTTCAAAGCTGACTCCTTACATAGTTGCTTTATCAAACACAATTTTTATACATAAGAGTAATCAGTAAGCAGTTTTCAGTAATCAGTATTTTCCTGCCCAATAATTCAGGGACTGAATTGAGCTGTTTCCTCTAATTGACATATTTCCTTCTCTTCTTTCGCGAACTTTCCGCAGAATTGAGATGATTTACGGATCATGCCGTGAAGCATTTTCCCTATCTCTTCATGTCTGCCAAGTAATTCCCGGTTTTTTGAAATATCAATATATTCGCAATCTAATGAAGTATCGAGCCAGTGCTGGGTTTCCTGTTGTTCCCCATCAGCATCGGTTAGCTTGCTTATAAAATGAGCTTCGTATTTTCTCTTTGCCCACGCCTCGGCGATCTGAGCTCCTACTGACCTGGAGGATTTCCGGATTTGAGATATCAAAGAATATTTTTCCTCTTTGGGGAAAGTCTTCGTCAGTTCAAAAATTTCCTTAGCCAGTTGTCGGGCCAGTTTATACACCTTGAGATCCCGATAACTTTTAACATACATCTTTATTCTCCCGCTCACCGGTTACTGATTACTGATAACTGATCACTGATTACTGATCACTGATCGCCTGCTTATCACCTCAGCTGCCTCACCCAGTTCATAATACTGCCCATGTTCAGCGAAAACAACAAATTCGCCTCCACCCCGCAGGCCATCGTGCAGGAGCGGCACTCCGGCAGCGGCTTGATTATTTTCCAGGCTTCGGCAAAGCCGATATCCCGTACGTCAACTCCTTCCACCCGCCCCACACCCATCCCGCATGAATACAGTTTGCCGTCGGCTTCAAGGTGGGCGGTGGCCTTCCCCGCCCAGCAGCGGTAAAGCGGAGACGGCGCGGGGCTGGTGACATCGTCGCCCCCAGGCCAACTGAGGGCGTTTTCAAGATACGGCAACGATCCGCCCACCGGCGCGGCAGCCCGTTTGAGTTCGATCAAACGCTCAAGCGCCGATCGCCGTTCCTCGCCGGTTAAAACCAGGTCGGCGATCTCCTTGCGGGCGGGATGAAAGTGCGCTTGAGGTTCTTCGAAATGGTCGAGCAGAACGAAATTAGCCAGGATCTTTCGAGAACGGGCGTGCTCTATGATTTCATCAATGCAGGGGGCGTTAACCGTCGTGAGAACGGTGTTGGTCCAGGTTGCTATCCCTTTTGCCTGCAGGGCGTCCAGCGCCGCCAGCGCTGTTTGATGACTCCCCTCCCCTCTTAAATAGTCGTGCGCCTTTTGCGGGCCGTCATAGGATACCTGGACAACGTCGGCCGGGACCAATTCATTTACCCGCTCCGGCACCTGGAAGCCGTTGGTGGAAATACCCGCGAACATGCCCAGCGACTTCGCGCGATCCAAGACGATGCCGACGTCCTTTCTCAGCATCGGCTCGCCGCCGGTGAACTGCACCCGCCGTGTCCCCGCCGTCCGCATCTCTTGCAAAACCTTTAACAAATCTTCCGTGGTCCAGAAATCCGGACAGGAAAGACGGTCGAAGCGGCAGTAGCGGCAGCGGCCGGGACAACGGTTGGTCAGGCCGATATGAACGCTCAGCGGAACCCGCCGGGATGGGATAAGGTTCATCAGGATGACTTCCTTCCCGATCGCGATTGTGTTCCCGAGTTTCATTGGATTAGTCTGAGGATGTCATCGCGAGCCCCGAAGGGGCGAAGCGATCTCGACTTTCTTTCAAAGGTTTTAGATTGCTTCGCTCCGCTCGCAATGACTATGTTTCAATCCATACTCTACTTTCGTTGCTAATTATCTTCCAGCGCTTCTGAAACTCTCCCGGCGATATCCTCGATCTCTTTTCCCGAGTAAAACGGGCTGCAGGGAAGCTCTATGCAGCGGCCGCCCAGCCGCGCCGCCGTCGGGCATTCGCAGCGGCCGGCAAAGATCTCGAGGCCAGCGCAGTTTCGCATATCGTCGGGCTTGGTGTCCACCCCCCGGTGGAGCAGGGCGCGCCGGACCTTTTTCGGATCTTCCACCCGGGCCCGGAGGTAGAGGAACGAGGAACGGGTCCCCGGAGGTTCCCTTTGGAGCCGCAGGACGCGGCAGTCCTCCAGGCGGGAGCGGAGAAGGCGGGCGTTGGCCTCCTGTTTTTCCAGCCAGCGGGGAAACCGCTTTAACTGCCTCAGGCCCACCGCCGCCTGGAAGGGGGAGAAACTTTTTGTCCCGCTTTTCCCGTTCCGGACATCCCGGGAGACTGAAAGAGGAACCACTTCTTCCAGAAACGGGCGGTCAAACCGGTCGCTGCCGATGATCGCCGCCAGGCGCAGAAACGGGTAGAGGGTCCAGGGGAATACCAGGGGCTGGGTGAGGAGGATGGCTGCGATGTTGAAGGCCTGCCCCTTGAGGATCGTGAAGCCGCCGGAGGGAGGATCATCCTCGATCGCCGCCCGCATCCGCTTCGCCAGGTCGGGATCCTTCACCGTCATCGCTCCGCCGCCCCAGCAGGGCAGGTTCTTGCTCATTGCGAAGGTAAAGAGCGCCGCGTCGCCCAGGGTCCCCGCGGGGCGGCCGTTATACCTTGCCCCCAGGCCGTGGGCGCAGTCCTCGATCACCTTCAACCCGTGTTCCCGGGCAATCTCGTTGATCCGGTCCATCTCCGCCGGGACCCCGAAGAGGTGCGTGGGTACGATCGCTTTCGTCCGGCGGTTGACCAGGGGGGAGATCTTCTCCGGGTCGATGTTCCAGGTGCCGGGATCGACATCGGCGAATACCGGCTTGAAACCGCACTCGGCCGCTGCCGCCGGGATCGGGTGGAAGGTATAGGCGGGGAAGATGATCTCCGCCCCCGTCTCGATATTCAGCGATTCAAGAAGGAGGCGAAAGCCCACCCGCCCCGAGCCGACCAGGACCGTCTCCGGGAATTCTCCGAGTTTCCGGAACCGGTCGAGAAACTCGGTCTCCGGAGAACCCGGGCGGGGATTTTTGAACTCCTGGAGCAGGGAGAGAAATAACTCTCCCAGCGGCATATTGATCCGAAAACGCGGATACGGCATATATCTACCCGGATTACGTTCTTTCTTCTGTTGAGCGACGGCTCCGGCGGAGTCTGATGATTATACCCCCCAGAACGGTTAGACCGAAGGCGAAAAGGCCGAAACCCCACCTGACCGCCGGGGGACGGAAGACCCACTCCACGGTCCGGTCCCCCGGCCGAACCGGGACCGCCCGCTGAAGATAGTTCACCTGGATCTGCTCCCTTTCCTCCCCGTCCACGCTGACCTCCCAGTCGGGATGGAAAACATCGGTGGTGACCAGAAGGGCGGGCTGGCGGATCTCGGCCTCGATGACCATCCGGGTTGGCTGGGGGATGGAGACCCGCTTGATTCGGTTTGCTTGCTGAAGATGGTCGAAGTGCTCTGTCGATTCTTCAGGCGGGCTGAAAGAGGCGTAATCCGTGATCCGTAATCCGTGATCAGTCGCCTGATCTCTGCCGGCACCGTACTGATTACCGATTACTGATAACTGATTACCATCTTCAACATAGGCCGCCCGGCGGAGATCGCCGGTTAACAGTTCGTGAAAAGCTTCCCCGGAAGAACTGACGGCGATCACGTCCTGGGTGAAAACCCGGGGGAGAGTACCGGGAAGGCGGTAAAGCGTCCATATTCCCAGATCGGCAGCGCTGTCTGTCTTCTCTGCCAGTCGGTCGGGCAGAGAACTGCGCCGGCGGATCATCTTGCGGAGGATCATCTTGCGCACGCTCATATTCGGGAAGAAAGCGGCGGACGGGTCCTGGATCGCCAGTTGGTAGGGATGACCGAAGGTCAGGGCTACCGCCGCGCGGTGGAGACGCGGGGCCAGGGGTTTCGAGCAGTGGCCGAAGAGGTACTCCCCCCCGACCGTGGTCGCCATCTGGTCGATCTGGCTCAAGTCGAAGACCGTCCGTTCCGGCCCGGTGACGGGAGTTTCCTCGGTGTAAACGCTCTCCGCCAGGCGCCAGTATAGGGTCTCGGTCGGAAAGCGGAACCGGACCCAAACCTCCTCTCCGCCCCAAGAGAGAAAATATATCACCGCGTAAGCCAGAAGAAACACCTCCAGGAAGACGGCCGATATCAATATCTCCCGGCCCCCGCGGCGGAGACCGGCCAGCAGAAGCGATCCGGCCAGCGCCAGAGCGAGGTATAACAGCGGGCTGGAGAAGAGCCAGCCGCGGTAGATACTCCAGGCCCGGGAGAAGATCGGCCCGCCGCTGATTACCTCCGGCCGGGACCAGACCAGGACCAGGCCGGCCAGGACGGCCGCCGGCAGGCCCAGCAAAAGCCAGCGGGGAATCCTCCGCCCGCTTTCAAGCAGCCAGTGGGCGGAGACCCCCGCCAGCAGGGCCAGGCCCAGGTGCTGGAGGATCCGCCAGCGGACGGCGTAAGGGAGGCCGAAGAGGGGAAATACCCGCGCCAGCCAGAGATAAGTCGGCGAGTAGCGGCCGGTGACCAGGTAAAGGGAGAAGAGAAAAAGAACCAGCCCGGTCCACCACCAGACCCCGGTTTCATCCTTCCGGGTATCCCGCCCCTTCCAGCCGGCCACCGATCCGGCCAGGCAGAGGAGGATCAGCCAGAATCCTCCGGTGAGGTTCCCTTCCAGGTAGGAGAATTCCCGCAGATAACTCACTCCCAGATCAGCCCCCCGGTAATTGGTCAGGGTCCCGAAGGCGTCCGGGACCACCAGCGTCAGCAGGTAGGGCCAGTCGACGCTGAACATCTCCGAGGCGGAACGTTTGGGGTCAAGGAGCGGGGAATCACGGTAAATCTTCAGGGTCTCGATCATCGACGTCCAGTAAGGGGCCGAGAGCAAGAGGCCAAGGAGGGTAACGAGAAGAAAAGCTTTCAGTATCCGCCAGCCGGCGTCGGAATTTTTTCGGAGTAGATAAACGACAAAGATAGTAAGAAACAATATGGCGGCGGAGGCCAGGCTGAAGATCCCCCTGACGTCGGAGCCGCAGGGGCCGATAAAGGCGAAAGCGGCCGCGGCCGCCGCCAGCGGCCAGGGGGAGGGCCTGCGGGCGAAGGCAACCGTCCCCCAGATCAGCAGCGGCAGCCAGGCGGTGGCGTAGGTGGTGGAGGGGTCGAGGATGTTGTAAGTCATCGCCGCCCCCAGGGAATAGACCCCGGCCAGCACCCCGGCCGCCGCCGGACGAAGTTTCATCGCTCCCCGGCCGAGGGCGTAGGCCCCCAGGGCGCAGATCAGCCAGTGCAGGAGCAGCGGGACCTTGATCAGCCAGGCGTAGGCGGCGTCAACGTCCGCCACCGGCGCCAGGAGGTAGAAGGGATAGAGCGGCCAGTACCAGATGGTGGTATTGGGGATGAAGTTTATCCGCCCGCCGGCGAAGGTCTGGTTGTCCCAGAGCGGAAGCGAGCCGGAACTGACGGAACGCGCGTTGAAGAGGAGGCGGGAGAAGGTCTCGTAAAAGTCGTCGATGAACACCCCCCGCCATCCCAGGAGCATCGGGGCCAGGAGTATGATCACCCCCAGACAAAGTCCCGTTATCCATAACCTGTCAGTCGAGAAACGCATATAATTTTCCTGATTTATCTCCCGGCTGGACGGCGGGCGCGGGGACGCCAGTTCCGGAGCAGGCCGGCCAGGGCGAGGGGGTGGAAGCGGAGGAGGTCGTTGATCAGGTTGCAGCCCAGGTCGAGACAGGCCTGGCAGTTAACGGGCTTGAGCCGCAACCAGGCCCCCTCGATGTCGCCGTCGAGACAGTTGCCGAGCGGCTCACTATAAAAGAGCTTGGTGCAGGGGAAAATATCCCCCCGGTTATCGATGGCGGCCAGGTAGCGCCCGGACTGGCAGGGGATCGGGCGGAAACTCTTCAAATCCTCCCGGTCGGTGATTAAATGACGGCCGAAGCCGTAGGGCCAGCGGCGGACGTAACGGAGGATATGCTTCGGGTAGGGCAGGACCCGGCGGGGGTGCCGGATCAGGTCGTCGAGGAAGACCCCGATCTCCTCGTCGCTCGCTTCCGCCGCCTCCACCCGGACGCCTTCTATCTTATCCTGGGGGCGGAGAAAGTTGATCCCGATGAAGCAGCCATACTCCCGGGCGACGGACTCGACCTGGGCAAAGGCTTGGGCCAGGTCACGGGTCAGGGTAAACTGGAGCTGGACCCGGATCCCGCGGTGGCGGCCAGCCTCGATAGCCTCGATGACCTTCCGGTAGGTCCCCTCCCCGCGGTAATAATCGTGGATATCGGGCGGCCCGTCGAGGCTGATACTCAACAGGTCGGTCCCGGCGATCTCCTCGATCCGCTCCGGGACCATCAGACCGTTGGTGTTCAGCGAGCAGTCCATCCCCGCCGCCTTGACCCGGCCGATAACCGCCCCGATATCTTTCCGCAGCATCGGCTCCCCACCGGCCAGCATCACGAAAGCGCAGCCCAGCCTTCCCAGACCGTCGATGACCTGGAGCAGGGGCTCCAGCGGAAAGTCCGGGCGGCGACGGCCGCCGAACTCGGCGTAGCAGTAGCGGCAGGAGAGGTTGCACCGCTCGGTGGTCATCAGCTGCACGAAGAGAGGAATCCGGCGGCCGGCAAGCCGGCTCGCCGCCTGCCGTGCCAAACGCGCTGTTTTCCGGATCCCGTTCTTCATAGCATCTCCCGCAGGGCCTTGCGGGCGTAATGCCAGAGGATGTTGGGTCTCATCCCCAGCACCAGGTTGCGATCAAGGTAGGAGAGGATGTAACAGGCTTCGCACCCCTCCCGGTTGACCCCTTCCAGGGAGGCTTTCAGGCCATCGCGGCGGATATTGAAGCGCGGCTTGCCCCAGACGTTGCAACAGGGATAGACGCTCCCGTCGGCGTCGATAAAGAGAACATAATCGCCATGGTAGCATTTGGGATAATGGAAGCCGGCCGGGAGTTCGGCCGGCGCTGCCATCCTTTTCTGGTAGGAGAAGGGCCAGTTCAGGGCGATCTTATGGGCCAGTTCGGAAAATTGGAGGGGATAACCCTCGCTCCGAAGCCGGAGGATCTGGCGTAAAAATTTTCGGACCTGTTCATCGCTCACGTCGAGGTGATGGGTGGGCCCGCCCTCCCGCAGCGGCTCATACTGAAAGGAAAGGGAAAAGTTGAGGAGGGCGCCCTTCTGTCGGGAAAGTTCGGCCAAAAACTGCAGGTCCTCGGGTTGAGTTTCGCTGGTCAGGACCGCGTTGATCCGGGTGGGGACACCGGCGGTACTCGTCAACTCGATCGCCTTCACGATCCGGTCGAAGGTGCCCGGGCCGCGGTTGCGGTCGTTGACCTCCCGGCGGCCGTCGAGGCTGATGCAGATCGAGTCAAGCTTCTTCACCACCTCGAACTTCTTTTCCACCAGCAGCCCGTTGGTGATCATATCGCAGATCATCCCCAGTCGGTTGACCCGGTCGACCAGTTCCCCGATGTCCTCGCGCAGCAGGGGCTCGCCGCCCTGGAGCTGGAGCAGGCAGGTCCCCGCCCGGGCCAATTCGTCAATCAGGCGGAGCAATTCCTCGGTTGTAAACTCCGGCCAGTTATCGCGGTTACAGTAATCGCCGTAGCAGTAGTAACACTTCAGATTGCAGCGGTTGGTAACGGCCAGGTAGATATTGAGCGGTCGGCGGATATACCAAAGGTGGGAGGTGAAAAGCCCGATCAACATTTTCAGGCGCTTGCGCGCCAGGAGAAGTTTCATCATTCCAGCTCAAAAAGGCGTTTAAATAAAATTAAGGTGGTCGGGAGAGGGACCGACGGGTTCGGTGAGCATCGCCTCGCCGTGCTTCAAATCCCAGAGATATTCGTTGATCTTGTGCTGGAGGCAGAGGCAGGCGCAGTCGGTCCGGGCGTCGAATCTGTCCGACGCCAGGTAATCCATCACCTCCCAGTAACGCTCGTTCTCCCAGATCTCTTTGAAGGATGTGTCGATGATATTCCCGATGTGGAACTTCTCCCGGTAGCGGCTGTTGAAGAGCATCCCGCAGGGGGCGACCAGGCCGGAACCGGAGAACTGGGGCATGAAGGGCGCTCCGTAACAGCGGGAGTATTTACGCTCCCCGCCGCTCATGATCTTCGACCACTTCGCCTTCACCAGGTAGTCGCCGGTGGAGTACCCCTCGGCTTCCTTCAAGACCCCTTCCAGGACGAAGTACTTCGAGTAATCCACCCCCAGGGTGTGCAGTTCGTCGTCGCTGCAGTGCTTGATGATGGTGTAATCCACCCCCAGTTCCCTTCCGAGTCTGGCCAGGGGGATAATCTGATCCCGGTAATCGGGAAGGAGGACCATCTGGAGGCCGAGGGTGACGGGGAGATTTTTCTCCCGTTTGATCCGGACGCATTCCCGGATGATTCCCATCACCCTTTCAAAGGCCCCCGCCCGGCAGCCCATCACCCGGGCATAGGCATCGGGCTCGCCGGCCGAGATGTTGAAGCGGAGGTAGGTGAGGGCCGGGAGTATCTCTTCCAGCCGTTCTAATTTCAGCAGGTAGCCGTTGGTCCCCAGGGCCATATCCAGCCCGTTGGCTTTTCCCCGGATAATGGCGTCTTCCAGGTGGGGGGAACAGGTGGACTCCCCGTCGCTGACGAAGCTGATCGCCTTCACCCCGATCTCCGCCGCATCGTCGAGAAACCGGAAGACAACGTCCCGGGTCATCCGCTGCTCGTCGTGAATCTGGAGCTTGCTGTAGCAGTAGACGCAGTTATAGGTGCAGCGGCGGGTCAGGGCGCAGTCGATCGTGATCGGGGCGATCCGCTCCCCGGCCAGCCACGCCTCCACCCTCTCCCGATGCCAGGCCAGCTTGTGCCCGTCCAGGATAAGCCTCTGGCTTTCTTTTGGTTGCTTTTCCATATTTCGAAAGGCTTATTAGTCAGTCCATAATTGTATGGACATGTCATTGCGAGGACCCTGAGCGAAGCGAAGGGGACGAAGCAATCTCAACTCTATGTACAGCAAGAGATTGCTTCCCGCCACGCTTTGCTCGCGGCTTCGGCTAACGCTCGCAATGACCGCGATCCTTGATGTAAATCCTATAACGGTCGGATTAATAACAATCTTTTTCTATATTTTTTAAATTTGTCTATAATAAGAAATAAGAATAGCCTCTCTCATTTGAAACCCCTGCCGGTTTATCCCGGCAGGTGAATCAGTTCATAAGCTATCCTAATTCGTTACCACCCTTAAAGGCCCCCGTCACTTTATGTGACGGGTGAATAAGTTCATTAGTTGATGAACTTACATTCCGGTGAGGCAAGCTCACCGGGGATGTTTCTCGCTGCAACAAATTAATCCTGTCCGATCTTCATTCCCTACTATATTTCCCCGGTTTCCCGAGGCCGATTTCAATCGTCTCACGACGCCGGCGGTCTGATACCGTTCCCGGGGCCGGCTTCCTCCCTGCCTTCTTGGCGGGAGAGAAATAGATCTCTTTGACGAGGGCAAGGTAATCGCCCATAACCTGTCTCAGTGAACGCAGGGATATCGCCTTCGATTCACCCCCGGACCGAACCGCCAGGCGGTAGGGGACCTCGGCGAATAGATACCCGCTCCAGACCGCTCGGACCACGTTCTCGGTCTGGAAGAAGAAACCGCTGCTCCGATTGGGGGAAGACGCCAGGATCGCCCGGCGATAGAGGACGGTGCCATTGGTATAGTTGAAGTTGACACCGAAGGTTATATTGACGATCATTCGGAAGACGGTGGAGATCAGGTTGCGGAGCTTCGGTCGTACGTCCTTGTTGTACACAAAGGGGACAACCATGTCCACCTGCCCGAGCAGCCCGTAATACCGCACGATTTCCCCCGGGTCGTTCTCATCGTCGCCCGGCATGAAGGCGACCGCCTCCCCCTCCGCCTCCGCCAGTCCGTCGCGAAAGGCCGCTCCCAGGCCCTGCGGGGTCCGGTGATGGATCATCCTGATCCGGCTTCCTCCTTCCCGGGCGGCGATCTCTTCCGCGATCCGGGCCGTCTCGTCCGTGGACCCGTCATTAACCACGATGATCTCGCCGTTCAGTCCGTATCTGAAAAACGCCTCCAGCGTATGCTCGATCGCGCCGGCAATGTTTGCCTCCTCGTTCAGCGCCGGCATGACGATGGAGAGATCAAGTGTATTATTTTCAGACTTCAATAAAAGTTAGCTCCGCAACTGTGGGAGGGCTTTCCAAGCCCGATTCTCTGCTCGCCGGATCGGGGTTGGAAACCCCTCCCACAGACACTTTTTTAAAATTCCAAAGCAGCAAATCAGCGGGCACGGCGGGCTGATTTATTCAATAACCGGCTCCGGAAAGTACCCTTGACCGTCTCTCCGATCACGTCCAAATCCCAGTTGATCATGGCCGAGGTATTGATCAGGGAGACCAGGTAACAGGTATAGCACGGCTTTGTCTCCAGGTGCTTGAACGCCTCGTCAAAGCCGACCTCCTTCAGGTTCTTCCCGTCGAACATCCCCTGCATCCCCTGGCAGGGGTAAAGCCGGCCGTCCTCGTCGATTACGATCTCGTAGTTGCCGTACTGACACTCGATCGCCTTCCTCCCCAGGAGCTTGAGAGACTCGTCTTTCCCCAGGAACTTTCTGGTGTACGGCACCGGCCAGTTCAGCGTGTAGCGCAGTATCTTGGTGGTGGAGAAGATCGGGTACCCTCGTTTAATGTATTCGATGAACTTTTTCTGATACCTGATGATATCTTCGTCTTCCGGGGCCAGATCCTCTTCCCCCAGTCTCTCATCTCCTTTAAAGAGGAAGTTAATTCCCCATTCGATATTGTTCTCTTTTACGAACTCGGCCATAAAATCAACATCGTGAACCGTGTACTTGGTGATGGTCGAATTGATCCGGATCGGGGTCTTGTGCACTTCCTGGACCGCGTGAATTGACTCCACCACCTTATCAAAGGTCCCCTTCCCGCGAATCCGGTCATTTCCCTCCCGGTTGCCGTCGAGGGAGAAACAGATGTTATCGAGCAGCGCGATCTCCGGGATCTCCCGGATCCGGTCGGGGAACTGGCCGTTGGTCACCAGCGCGGCCACGATCCCCTTGCTGTCGATATAGCGGAAGATGCGTCCTAGATCCTTATGCAGGAGCGGCTCGCCGCCCTGAACCAGAATATACCGTGTCCCCCGGTTATAGAGATCGTCGATCAGTCTGACCAGGTCTTCGTATGCCCAATCCGGGGTCCGGCGGTGGGAATAGCTCCCGAAACAGTAGGCGCACTTGAGGTTGCAGCGGCTGTTGATCACCAGGTTAACGTAGAAGGGATAGTGGGGCTTGTTGAACGCCTTGATGGCCAGCATGTGCCCCAGGGTTCGGACCCGGTTCCAGTACCGGCGGAGGGCCAGTCGTTTTTGGTTATATTTCATGGGCAACTAATAATAAGGAATGTTCTGGAATTCAATTGATTAGAGAAACTAATATAAATGAAGAAATCCGAATGACGAATGACGAATGAATGCCAAAGTCCGAATGACAAGTTTGAAAGCAACCCGGCCAAGTATAACGGAGATCATTTTGACATTTGATCATTGGACATTCTTTCGGATTTCGGGTTTCGGTTTTCGTCATTCGTTGCGTTGGAGGCGCTCAGTACTTTTTGTATACGAGAAACTATCTGCTCCGGTGTTAATCCGAAAAGGTCCCGCAGATACTCCTGGCTGCCGGCGACCGGGGCGTACATATCCGGGATGCCGAAGGTGATCAGCCTGACCGGCAGATTTTCTTCCAGGATAATCTCCCCGACCGCGCTCCCCAGGCCGCCGATCACGGTATGCTCCTCAATAGTGGCAAAGAGGGAACAGCGTCCGGACAGATCGACAAGAAGTTCCCGGTCAATCGGCTTGACTGTGTGCATGCTGATCACTTCCGGATCGAGATTTTCTTTCTTCAGCAGGTCAGCGACTTCTACCGCCGGCGGGACCATGTTGCTGGTGGCGATCAGGGCGACGGTGTCCCCCTTCCTCACCCGGATGCCCTTGCCGATAACAAAGGGGATATCGTCAGTTGCGTGGACCGTCGGCTCGCCGGACTTTCCCAGCCGGATATAGCAGGGGCCGGCTAATTTTAAAGACTCCTCGACCGCCTTTTTCGTCTCGATCGGCCCCCCCGGGCAGATCACCGTCATATTGGGAAGGGCCCGCATGACGGAGATATCCTCGATCGCATGGTGGGTGGCGCCGGCGGAGCCGTAGGTGATCCCCTGCCCCACCCCGACCAGCTTTACCGGCAGGTTCTGGTAGCAGAGGTCGATCCGGATCTGCTCGAAACAGCGCATCGTCGCGAAGGGGGCGATCGTGTATACGAAGACCGTCTTCCCGCTCATGGCTAACCCGGCGGCCACGCCGATCATCGCCGCCTCGGCGATCCCGATATTGTAGTAGCGCCCGGGGAAGCGCTCCCGGAACTCTTCCAGGATCGTGAATCCCGCGTCGCCGGTCAGGAGGTAGATGGACTCGTCCCGCTCGGCCAGTTTCATCAAAGTGTTTATAAATGCCTGGCGCATTAAAGGTGTCTCTTGTTCACTTAATCCTATCTTGCTCCAGTAAGCGGTTAGCGGTGAGCAGTAAGCGGTAGCCATCAAACTTCCGCTTACCGCTTACTGCTTACCGCTTACAATCCTTCCTCTATTTCCCGGCAATAACACTCAACCTTGTCCCTGGGCACCGAAAGGTAATGTGATTCAAAACAACCCTCCATCTCCCGGATCCCCTTGCATTTGGTCGTATGCGCTATTACAACTGAAGGACACCCCGGCCGGAAGGGAACCGACCGGAACGCGGTCTCCAGTTCTCCGTGATCGTGTCCGTCCACCTCCCGCACCCCCCAGCCGAAAGCCTCCCATTTCCTTCTGAAGGTGCCGATCGGTTGGATGTTCTCGACCCGGTCGAAACCCTGCAGGTTGTTGGCGTCAATGATCGCCACCAGGTTGTCGAGCTTCAGCCGCGCGGCCAGCATGGCGCCTTCCCAGACGCTCCCCTCCTGAATCTCGCCGTCTCCCATCAGTACATAGACCCGGTAGGGTTTTCCGTCATTTTTTGCGGCCAGTGCCATCCCCGCCCCGATATTGATCCCGTGGCCGAGTGACCCGGTCGAGGCTTCCACCCCGGGGACACCCCCCCGGACCGGGTGGCCGTAGAGCTGTCCGCCGTTATTGAGATAGGTATCCAGGACCTCCTCGGGGAAGAAGCCTTTTCGGGCCAGGGTAACGTACCAGGCGGAGGCGGCGTGCCCCTTGCTGAGGATAAACCGGTCCCGGTCGGGATCGTCCGGCGAGGATATATTCATGATCCGGAAATAGAGGATAGTGAGGATATCGGCGATCGACATCGCCGAACCGAAATGGGACCCCTTCTGGTGCATCCGCACCAGTCGTTTCCGAATCTCCCGGCTGATTTCCACGGTGTCCATTACAACGCAACGCAGCTCCGCGACTCCATGATTCTCTTTTTATCAAATGCTTAAGGCAGCAAGCTACACGACTTCTCTCCTATTTTCAAACCTTTTCAAACCAAAATCGCCTTAATTTACTGTTTCGGCATTTTCCCGACATCCGTCGGGATCCCGATAACAATATTTTTGAATAAATGAATCGGGACAATAATCTTATTTTTCTGCCCCGATTAATACTTCGGGGCGGGGCGAAAAAATAATCTTTGATTAAAAGTTTTTACCGGCATTGCCTCAATGGAATTATACATATGTCTTTGTTCAAAATATAAATTAGCGACCGAAGGGAGCTAATTTATTTGCCGTCGACTTTTTGTCTTGTTATTATATCCAGTAACCATGAGTGAATCAATGCCGGAAAATCGGCCCAGAAAATGTTCCTTCGGATCCAATTTGGGGGGGCGGAGGACGGTTGTCTCTCTTATGTCCAATGTCAAGACGCGACACCTTTTTCTGGCAGTTCTTCTCTGCCTTCTGGTCCTCTTCTATCTTCCATCTTTCAGCAACGCGCCCCGCAGCGATTACTGGGTCGCCCTCTATTATTTTCAATTAGCGGATGCCTCACCCTCCCCCCTGAGCTGGCTTTCCCTCTGTAATTATGATCCCTGGGAACACGGGACATACCGTCCGGTCTCCCATCTCCTTCTCTACCTGGAGCACAAGCTGTTCGGAGTCCATTTCATCGGCAACCACCTGGTTAATTTCTTTATGTACTTTCTCAGCATTGTGCTTCTCTTCTTCCTGGCGCGCGCATTTTTTCTGGATACCTTTCTCACTGCAGCATTCCTGACGGTGTACGCGTTCCTCTTTTCCCACTTCGACATTATCACCTGGACCTTCCAGGTTTTTACCACCATGAGTTTTTCCGCTTTCCTGCTCGGGTTCCTACTTTTCATCAGGTACCAGCAATCCGGCAAAAAAGGATTGCTGTTTGTCATCGGCGCTCTTTTCCTTTTCGGGATGTTCTGCTTCGAGCTGTATGCGCTCTGGCCGCTGGCCGTCATCCTCATCTGGCGGGGCCGGCGTTTCCTGTTCCCCTCCCCTCCGGCGCCGGGAGAGAAAAACCTGTTCCGGCCCACGTGCTTCATGCTGGGTATCGTCTATGCCCTTTACCTGGCCGCCTTCATCCTCACCCGGATGGCCGAGCAGACAACCGGAGATCTCCCGAAACTGACCCCGGCACTGGTGGTCCTGGGGGTCTGCTCCGTCTTTTTCAACCTTCTTTATAACGGATTCCTGGTCAATCTCTTCCCCTTTGTGACCGAACCCCTGGTCATCAGGGACAACCTCGACATGGCCGGGTTGCTGGTCGGCTGGTACACGTCTCTGCCGGCAATCATCTGCTGGACCGGCGGGATAACCGTTCTCCTTCTCTGTGTCGGTGCGATTGTCCTCTACCGCCGGGGAAAAAAGCAGACTCTCCTTATCCTGTCCTTCTTCATGTTCCTGCTCTTCACCTACTACTTTATCGTCAGCCTGTCGAGACTGACCACCAACGATGTCTGGTATCCATTCACCCAGTTCCGCTACCAGTACGTCGCCAACGCCCTTCTCGTCCTGATGGCGGTTACGGTTCTGACCGGCGTAATTCGTCCGAAGCGACTGGGAAAAATCGTCACCGGCTGCCTTCTGCTTCCGGTGCTCGCCATCAACATGCAGCTCAGCCATAAATACATGACCCGTATTAACACGGAACTGGAGCCGCTGGGCTTACTCCTGTCCACCATTCGTTCCGGTATCGAAAGAGGGGAGATTACCCCCCGGGCAAAATTATTCATCGAGGACGGGATTACCACGCATCTTCCCCCGCTTTGCTGGAACGAGGACATGGCCCTGTTCATGAAGGGCAGCTACCAATGGTTTTTCCCGGCGGACCGGCAGAACTGCTTCACCTTCTCCCCCCCCGAAGCGTCCTGGATACTCAGGGAAAACGACTACCGCACCATCTATGGCATCCATTCCGGGAAACACCTCCGGCTTACCGAATGAAATGAAACTTATGTCCGGGCAGAAAGGGATCGGCCGGGAACGGTACGGCGCGCCTATCTACTTCGCCGTTCTGCTTCTGGCATTGCTGGTTTTCTTTCTCCCCTCCTTCGACAACCCTCCCCGGAGCGATTACTGGTCGGCCTTTTATGTCTTTCAGCAGGTTGAAGCCTCTCCCCTCCCCCCCAACTGGCCCTCCATTCTGACCTTCGATCTCTGGCAGCATGGGACCTATCGCCCTTTTTCCCATCTGATTCTTTACCTTGAGCATCTGCTCTTCAGTCCGCACTTTGTCTGGAATCACATTCTCAATTTTTCCGCCTACTTCCTGGCCGTTATCCTTCTCTACCTGCTGGCGGGACGGCTGGCCCTGGACAGGGTCTTAACGGCCGCTCTGCTGGCCGTCTTTGCCTTTCTCTTCTCCCATTTCGACATCCTGACCTGGACCTTCCAGATCTTCAGCGTCCTCGCCTTCTGCGCCTTTCTTCTCGGATTTATCCTCTTTATTGACCACCTCCGCTCCCGGCGGCCTATCCTTCTGGTCGCGGTCGGAATTCTCTTTCTTTTCGGGATGCTCTGCTCCGAGGTCTACGCCCTCTGGCCTCTGGCGATTTTCATTCTCCCCTTCGCGCTCTCTTCATCGCGGCCTTATGTCCAATGTCAAGACGCGACACCTGTTTTAGTTTATCTTTTTTACCTCGGAGGATTTATCCTTCACCGGGCGGGGACGGTGACAACCGGGCCTCTCCCTGCCATCACCCCCGGGCTGCTCGTCTCTTCATTCCTGATGGTCTTCTTCAACCTGCTCTATAACGGGATCGTGGTGAACATCTGTCCCTTTCTGGCCGTCCCGCTTTTTTACAATGACAACATTAACCTGGGAGGGATCCTCTGGAGATGGGAGGCGTACCTGGACACCCTCGTTCCCTGGCTGGGGCTGGCGGCAGCGCTCCTCCTGGGAGCGGGAGGCTTCCTGCTCTGGCGGATAAGAAAGCGCCGGACCCTTGCCCTGCTGTCATTCTTCTTCTACCTCTACTTCACCAATCTCTTCACCGTCGCGGCGGCCCGCCTGACCACCGACCCGATCTTCTATCCCCTCTCCCAGTTCCGTTATCAATATGTGCCCAATGCGCTCCTGGCGCTGATGGCGGCCGCCGTGCTCGGAGGCTTGCTCAGGACGGGGCGGCGGGGAAAGCTGTTTATCTGCTTGATCCTTCTGCCGGTATTGGTCTTTAATATAACCCTGATCCATAAGCAGATGCTCGTCCTGGAGAATCGCCTCCGGCCCCTCCGGGTGATCCTGGACAATATCAGCCGGGGGATCGACGGGGGGCTGATCACGGAAGATGACCGGCTTTTCATCGAAAAAGGCGTGGCGGAAAAACTTCCCGCCCCGGCCTGGAACAATAACATGGAGCGTTTCATGGAGGGCTCTTTGCAATGGTTTTATCCCGCCTCCGAGATGAAAAAATTTACCTTCTTCCCGGAGGACGCGGCCTGGATAATCCGCCAGGATGACTATCTGACAATACAAATGACCAGGGAGCATCAGGACCAAACGACACCGAAAGAATGAACATCGAACGTCCAACATCGAAACCTGAAGAGGTTGTCCGATCAATCCGATTTTAACCATTTTCACGGTCATTGCGAGGAGCGCAGCGACGAAGCAATCTCATCGTTTTAGATATGAATGGGTTTGGTTTAAGATGATAGATTGCTTCGCCCCTTCGGGGCTCGCGATGACATTTTGGTGGTTGCGACACAGTCTGAATGACGTAAAAAGTGGTTTGTCGGACAGCCTTTTGAAGAGGAAGTTGCGTGGTGGAGGAGTTGAGTAATGGAGAACCGAGGCCTGCAATACATCATTTCACCACTCCATCACTCCCTACTCCTTTTCAGCCTATCTCATTAACAGGGCAATAACTTCGGGGCATGTTAATATGAAATCACTGGTTACCGGCGGCGCCGGTTTCATCGGCAGTCACCTGGTGGAAGCCCTCCTGAAGCAGGGGGATGACGTGACCGTTCTCGACAATTGCTCCACCGGGAGAAGGGAGAACCTCGACCAGCTGGAGGGGAGAGAGTTGATCAGGTTCCATGAAGTGGACATCGCCGATCAGTCTTCGATCAGAGATCTCTTCCGGGGGGTTGACCGTGTCTTCCACCTCGCCGCCCTGGCCGACATCGTCCCCTCGATCCAGAAACCGATCGCCTATCACCGCTCCAACGTGGACGGGACGATCAGCGTTTTAGAAGCCTCCCGCGCCGCCGGGGTGAAGCGTTTTGTCTACGCCGCCTCCTCCTCCTGCTACGGCATCCCGGATAAATATCCGACCCCGGAGACCGCTCCCGCCCGCCCGCAGTATCCCTACGCGCTGACCAAGTATGTCGGCGAACAGTATGTCCTCCACTGGGGAGAAGTTTACAATCTTCCCGTCGTCTCGCTCCGGTTCTTCAATGTTTACGGGCCGCGGTCCCGCACCTCCGGCACCTACGGAGCGGTCTTCGGCATCTTTTTAGCCCAGAAACTGGCCGAAAAACCCTTCACCGTGGTAGGTGACGGCACCCAGACCCGGGACTTCACCTTTGTCACCGACGTGGTTGAAGCCTGCCTGGCCGCCGCGGAATCCGGCCTCGAAGGAGAGATCCTCAATGTGGCCGGCGGACGCCCGGTCAGCGTCAACCGGCTGGTCGAGCTCCTGGGCGGCGATGTTCTCCATATCCCGAAACGGCCGGGAGAACCGGACTGCACCCACGCCGACATCTCCAAGATTCGACGCCTGCTCGGATGGGAACCGAAAGTCGCCATCGAAGAAGGAGTCGCCATTCTGCTCGACCACATCGACTACTGGCGGCAGGCGCCGGTCTGGACGCCGGAGACAATAGCCGATGCCACCAGGGATTGGTTCAAGTACCTGGGTTAAACAGTGTCATTGCGATCCGCCTCAGGCGGAGAAGCAATCTCAAATCTGGGGTAGCGTCATTGCGAGGCCGGAGGCCAAAGCAATCTCAAATCTGGGGTAGCGTCATTGCGATCCGCCTCAGGCGGAGAAGCAATCTTAAATAGAAAAAAGCAATCTCCAATAAATGAGATGAGCAAGCTCTACTGCGTTTACATAATGACAAATAAAAATAACACCGTTCTCTATACGGGTGTGACCGGTGATTTAAAGAAAAGGGTTTATCAGCATAGAAATAAATTGGTCGAGGGATTTACGAAAAAGTATAATGTTCAGAAGTTAGTTTATTACCAGGCCTTCGGCAACCCTGAAAGAGCCATTTTGAGAGAGAAACAAATCAAGGGTGGGCCGAGGAAAAAGAAGATAGCGCTGGTTCAAGAAAATAATCCGACCTGGAGGGATTTGTACCCCCTGTTGTAAAATGAGATTGCTTCTCCGCCTGAGGCGGATCGCAATGACTCGGAGGCCTCAGGAGATTGCTTCGGCCGGCGGCCTCGCAATGACCGGGAGGGCTTCGAAATAATTTTTGTCATTGCGAGGCCCGATTTATCGGGGCGAAGCAATCTCCTCTGAAGAGTACTGACCCGGAGAACTGATGAGATTGCTTCGGCCTCCGGCCTCGCAATGACCTGGAAAATGACGGCCTCCGGCCTCGCAATAACCGGGAGAACTATATGAGCGCGAATAAAACATCCGACAAGATCAAAACGCTCGACGAACTGGAAAAGATCATCGCCGGGCTGAAGAAAAAGGGCAAAAAGGTCGTCCTCTCCCACGGGGTCTTCGATCTCCTCCATCCCGGCCATATCAAGCATTTTGAAGCCGCCCGGCGGCTGGGGGATGTCCTGGTGGTAACCCTGACGGAAGACCGCTATGTCGGGAAAGGCCCCGGCCGCCCGGTCTTCAACCAGCGCCTCCGGGCGGAGACCCTGGCCGCGATCGAATCCGTCGATTACGTCGCCATCAATCAGTGGCCGACCGCGATCGAGACGCTGAAAAAGCTCAAGCCGGACGTCTATGCCAAGGGAAGCGACTACGCCGACCGGAGCCAGGACCTGACCGGGGAGATCTCCAACGAAGAAAAGGCGGTCCAGGAAGCCGGGGGGAGGATTCACTTCACCGACGAGATCTCCTTCAGCTCCACCGAGCTTCTCAATGTCCATTTCAGCGTCTATCACGAGGAAGCCGACCAGTTCCTCCGGGAGTTCCGGAAGAAGTACCGGGCCGACCGGATTATCAAGATGATGAAGGACCTGAAAAAGCTGAAAGTCCTGGTGGTCGGCGACCCGATCATCGACGAATACCATTACTGCCAGCCGATGGGGAAGGCCTGGAAGGAGACGGTCATCACCGCCCGCTACCTGGACCGGGAGTCTTTCGCCGGAGGCGTCCTCGCCACCGCCAACCACATCGCGGGCTTCTGCGGGAAAGTCGATCTGGCGACCTGCCTGGGCCGGGAAAATACCCAGGAAGAGTTCATCCGGAAGCGCCTGAAACCCAACATCACGCCGACTTTTTTCTATCGGGATGACGCCCCCACCGTCACCAAGCGCCGCTATGTCGATCCCGCCTTTCTCTCCAAGATGTTCGAGGTCTGCTTTCTCAATACCCGGACACCGCCCCCTGAGGTCACCGAACAGGTATGCGATCACCTCGCTCGCGTCTGCCCCGGATACGACCTGGTCATCGCCTCCGACTTCGGCAACGGCTTCATCGACGAGGAGATCGTGAAGACGCTCTGCGGGAAATCCCGCTTCCTGGCCGTCAACACCCAGACCAACAGCGCCAACACCGGCTTCAACCTGATCACCAAGTACCCGAAGGCCGACTACGTCTGCATCGACGAGCCGGAGATTCGCCTGGCCCTGAGCGACAAATACGGGAGCCTGGAGGACATGATCCTCCGGATCGCCGACCGTCTGCGCTGCCGGCGGGTCACGGTCACCCGGGGTCACAACGGCTCGATGGGATACGCCCCGGAGAGCGGGTTCGCCGAGGTCCCCGTTCTCTCCAAGGAGATCGTGGACCGGATCGGCGCCGGCGACGCCTACCTGGCGGTCACCTCCGCCTGCGGGGCGGCCGGTTACCCGATGGACATGGTCGGGTTCGTGGGCAACGCCGTCGGCGCCCTCGCCGTCCGGATCGTCTGCAACCGGGAGTCGGTGGAGCCGATCCCGCTCTACAAGTTCGTCACCGCTCTTTTAAGATAGTCTCTCCCCTTTCGGGGAGAGACTATTTTAAAAGATTTGTACCGTGTCCGATGATCAGGGAAGAATCTCCACTGTAGGGTACTGTATTATAAAAACCACCTTCAAACAAAAGATAGCCCTGATCGTGTTTGGTCTCTTTTTGGGGATTGTCCTCCTTGAGATCGGGCTCAGGATTGGAGGATTTATTTTTCTCTACCTCCAGGAAAGAGCCAATCTGGCGTCACTTACTCAAAGAGGGGAGTTTGTGATTATGTGCCTGGGAGAATCCACCACCGCATTAGGAGGAGATAATGCCTACCCCAGGCAACTGGAAAAAATCCTGAACGAGCGTAATACCGGAATCAAATTTTCCGTTATTAATAAAGGAATTGTCGCCACCGACACCACTATCATAGCATCTCTCCTTGAAGAGAATCTCGATCACTATAAACCAGACATTGTCTTAACCATGATCGGGATCAATGATCGACAGAACAAACTGATTTTTGAAGATACTCTCTCGGCGAAGTTCAGCCGCTTCCTTAAAAATTTCCGTGTTTACAAACTGGCCCGATTGCTTCAGAAACACATCTCCCTGACACTTCAAAATTTCTTTTCAGAACCATCTGAGGCCAAAGAGTCGGAACTGAGCGAAGATAAGCCTGTTTGCGAATCTCCTGACGTCTCCGGTGAGACAGAGAAGCGCCTGCGGGGTTTAATCAGAGGGCATCCTGAAGATCCGATGCCGTATCTCGAACTTGGCGATCTGCTCATGACAAGCAACCGGTTGGAGGAAGCTGAAGCCCTGTTCTTGAAAGTCGAAGCCATCGCGCCCGAGTTGATTGAGAACCGGTACGATGATCTGACATGCATCCATTTTGATCAGGGCAATTTCCAACAATGTATGAGAATCGGTGAAAAAGCAATCACTTATAAAGAGGGAAAAATAAGTTCGATTGTTGGTGACCGATTAGCCAGAGCTTACCTGGACCATAATCCGGGAGAAGCCGAGAGAATCTGCCGGATGGTTCTGGCAAGTGATCCGCACAACGCCCCGGCCTGGTGTCACCTGGGGCATTATTATTACGCCAGAGGAAACTGGGAAACCGCAGAACAGGCGTATCGGAAAGCGGTGGAAATAGAGCCGTCAAACATCGCGTTCACCCATTTGATGTTTGAATATTTTCGAAGGAGAGAGTTTGAGAAAGCGGAAGAACTGGGCCTTCATATTCTTTCAACGCAGCCGGATAACCTCCGAATGATCGGAGCGCTGGCAACCTGTTATCAGCTCTGGGGCAAACATGATCTGGCAAATAAATATTATGACAAAATCGCTTTTCTGGAGAATCGTGCATATAATGCTCAGACCATTGATAATTACCGCCAGATAAAAAAGATTCTCGATGAACGGGGAATTCCATTAGTTTGTGTCCAGTATCCGATGAGAAGCGTAGAACCATTAAAAAAAATTTTTAACGATCAACAAGGTCCCATCTTTGTAGACAACGAGATAGCCTTTAAAAAAGCCATCCGAGGTGGAAGATATACTTATTATTTTACGGACAACTTCGGAGGAGACTTCGGCCACTGTACCCGAGCCGGGAACCGGCTCCTGGCAGAAAATATTGCCGATACTATTTTAAAAGATTATTTTTAATTTTAAACTGAAGAGTAATCCACGCGATCTTATAGGGGAAGGAAAGACCCTTAAATAAAAATTGCAGGTAATTATCTGGTACTATCGGAAGGAGAAATGATTATGGAAAAGTTCAGCGGAAAGGAAAAAATAGCGCTGGTGATCTTCGGGTTGATCCTGCTGGCCATCGTCATCCAGGTGGCGGTGAGGATCAATATCTTCAATCCGCCGGCGCCGCCGTGGAGAGTAGTCGAGGACGCGGAACTGGACCTGAGCGGCAATCTTCTTACTGAACCCGGGATCGTCCTCGACGCCTCGTCCCGCAACGAAGACAGCCAGGTGGTCGAGAAGCTGAAGGACGGGAAACCCAACACGTTCTGGCACGTGGCCCTCGACCGGCTCGGCGAACCGGCCTGGGTCACCATCGATTTCGGGGAAGGCAACAAAAAAACGGTCCGCGCGCTGATGGCCCAACCGCGGAATAATATCCCCCGTCAGTTCTTCCGCACCGCCGAGCTGCTCGGGAGCGACAACGGGGAGGATTGGGAACCGGTCGCCGGGATCGTCCAGTGGGGGACCCCGGACAATTCAAAATGGCGCCGGTGGGATTTCGCCAATGACCGCGCCTTCCGTTATTACAAATTATCCATCTCCGACGGCCATGAGGGCGGCAACTTCTATTCGATGGCGGAACTGGCGCTTTTCGAGTAGTCTTATTTTTTCTGCGAAAAAATAAGTATGAGCAAGCATTGAAACAACATCAAATGTGTACTTTTATTAAATTTGTGGTAACACTTTAGTTTTTTGAAATTTTTTCTATTCACCATCGGGTATGAACAGCCGCGGTAAAGCCGAAGTATCTACGACAACAATCATCGATTACGCTCCCGGCGGATATCACCCGTAATATCGCCCCAATCCCGATCTTGTAACCGGTCTCTCCAGTCCCGGGTCTTGAGCGCCGGCTTTTTCCAGACTAATTCCACTTCTCGTTCGAGAATGCATTTCACCTGCTCCTGCATACTTCGGTGATTCATTTTCGCCCACTTTTTAAGGGCAAAATAGAGATCGACAGGCACGCGGCGGATAGTTACTACGGGGAGCATAAAATAAAGCAACATTACGTGCAAACAGTCATTGCGAGGAGCCATTGCCCCGAAAGCCTTCGGGGCAATGAGCGACGAAGCAATCTCATTTGGAAGGAGTTGTATACTACGTTGAGAAAGGAGATTGCTTCTCCCGCTTCCAGCGGGATCGCAATGACACTTCCAGAAATTATTTTGCAACTCGCACAAAATTGAAGAGAACCTGCAAACTAAAATATAGCCAGATTAGCATCTCCCGGTGTCAGCATTGATCACTGCCTCCGACATCGCGGAACCAGGCTCCTATTGACAATCGGAAGGATTATGCTATAACCATTCTGTAAATAAAGTTAGGTTTAGTTATTTAGGAAATAACCTATGGTATCTAAATATACATCGTTGATTTTAGGGCCTATCGAGACCGCTATGGTGGCTCGTTTAACGTACGAGAAAAAGACTATCGTAACGGTTGCGGATCTTGATCGCTTATTCAACCTCGCTCCTGAAAATAGAAAACAGGTTGTTTTTCGCCTTAAAAAGAAAAAGATTCTTTCGCCGATAAAGCGAGGCATCTACGCGTTTTCGCCTCTTGAAGCCGGTCCTGAAGGCACCGGGATTGATGAATTGCTCATCCCGCCGATTTTCTTCCCTGAGAAAATGTATTATATCGGTTATTCGACTATGTATAATTATTACGGTTTTACCGAACAGCTTTTCCAGACCGTATATGTCCTTAATACCACGATGCGGATGGAAAGGGTGATCTGTGGTTTGTCATACAAGTTCATGAAAATATCCGAAAAGCGGATCTACGGATTGGAAACCATCACAGTCAAAGACACGGCTGTGAAGGTCAGCTCGAAAGAGCGGACGCTGATAGATCTTCTCTATTTCAATAATCCTGTCGGCGGAATTGCCGGCGCTGTTGAGATATTCATCAAAATCGTAAAAAACCAGGAATGCGATGTAAAAAAGCTTACTGAATACGCGTCCCTTTTTCCGAATATTTCAGTCAGAAAGCGCATCGGTCTGCTTCTGGAAAGAATCGGTATTTCTGATGCTATTTTAAAACCGCTGGAAAAAAGCGTAGAAAAAACAGCGATCAGCTCGCTTGCCGGATCGCGCCGGGGGACATTAAATCGAAAATGGAGAGTCATCGTTAATGATTCACGAGAATAAAGACCAATTCATCAAAACCCTGGAAAGAGCGTCAAAGAAAAAGGGGTTTATATTACCGGTAATAGAAAAAGACTATTATTTGACGATGATTCTATCCCGGGTACATGAACTTTCCGAAGATATCATTTTCAAAGGGGGGTCATGTCTGAATAAAGTGTACTACTCATATTATCGTTTAAGTGAAGATCTTGATTTTAACATGATGCTTCCTCAATATGAAGCAACGCGTGGTCAACGACGTAAGTGCATCCAGCCGGTCAAGGATGGGATTGAGGAGTTCGTTAAGACATTTGGCATGAGGATCGACGACTCCAGTAATCCCGGACGGAATGAATCTAAACAGTATGTCTATTATTTTATCTATCAATCAGCATTGCGATCAGTTGAAACAAAAATCAAATTTGAAATTAGTTTAAGATTTAATCCGCTTGATCCAATAGAGAAGCGGCAGATTCAGCACGTCTTCCTGCATCCTTTTACTAATGAACCGCTTTTTGATGGCGGCAGAATCAATTGCCTGTCTTTAAATGAATTAATAGCTGAAAAATTGCGTGCCGGCGCCATCCGGAGAATGGTTGCACCGCGTGATTTCTATGACCTTGATTTTGTTCTTCGGAATGATTTTGATCTGGCAAACAAAGAAGTTATAAATCTGTTTAAAAAGAAGCTTAAAGAAGCCGGCGCGGATATGGATGCAGTCAACTATAAAGTGAATCTTGGTCGGTCGGATGAGGAAATTAAGGATATGCGTTCACGGATTGAGGCCGAATTAATTGATGTCTTGAGCCCGGATGAACGGAAAAACTTTGATCTTGACGCGGCGCTTGATAGAATTAATAGAGTTATGACTACGGCAACACTTTAGCCCTTTAGCCGGAATAATGCCTCCGGCATACCTAATCGAATTGCCTTGACTTCACGATTCACTACATTCGACCGGGTCGCGGCGCTCCTGATCGCGATTTTGGGGATTGTCCTCTTCCTGGTCTGGGCGCGCTTCCCCGAATACAAGTCATTTGCCCAGGGAGACCCTTATCTCGATGCCAACCAGTACATCCCCGGGAAGAACTTCGCCGCCCGGGGCTTTCTCCGGGAGTACCTTCTGGCCGATTACGCCAGCGGCCCGGAAGAGTGCTACCCGCTCTGGTACACTCACAACCCCCCCCTGTCGGAAATTCTGAGCGGTCTTTACCACCGGTTCGGTCTTCGGGAGATATCACAGCAGCGGATCATCGCCATTTTCTGGAACCTGATCGGCGCCGGATTCTTCTATCTCCTTCTCAAACAGCTGGCCTCCCCCCGCACCGCCCTCTTCAGCCTGGCGATCTTCATCTCCAACCCCCTCTACATCGCCTGGGGCGACAACCTCTTCACCAATCACCAGTGGGCGTTCGCCTTCGCGAGCATGTACTTTTTTCTCCGGTCTATCGACGCGGCAAAATCTCCAGAAAACGGCAATATCTGTGATGATCGCACTGAACCGGGGAATGGTGCGCAGTGTCCTTCTTTTACCAATCGATTATCGGGGTTAAAAACCCCTCCCACAGATACTAATCCGGGATTCCCAAATCCCGACATTTTTCTGGGATTGGCCGCCCTCTTTTTCTTCCTCCTCTGTTATTCCAACTATGAGTACGTCCCCTTCGCCGCCATCTTCTTCATCGGGGTCAGGCTCTTGAAAATCCGGAGAACCCCCTGGTCCCGGATTATCCTCCTGATGGGGGCCGGGCTGGCAGCCGTCATCATCCACCAGCTTTGCGTCATCCGGGCGGTGGGGGTGAGTTACTGGCTGATGGACAAAACCGAATCGCTTCTCCACCGGACCGGTATGGGTGTAACCTCGCTCATGGACCTTTACCGGACGGCGCCCCTGTTGATGTGGGAGGAGCAGGCACGGCTCCACGGCAGTTACACTCTTTCCTCATACTGGCAAGGTTTTTTCGTACATCTGGAAAATCTGTTCGGGCTCGGGTGGTCGGCGGTATTTATCGCCGCCTGCGTCTTCGCCCGCTATCTTCTCCCGGGTGACGCGGCCGATCGAAAGAAACTGTTGCGGGCCGTTATCCTCTTCTTCGCGATAAGCGTCTTCTGGTTCATCGCCTTCGTCCAGCACACCGCCGATCACCAGTGGGGGTCAACCGTCCTCCTTTTCGGCCCTTTTGCCGCTTTCCTTTACGGGGCGGTCCTGGACGGCCTCTATGTCAATTTCGTCCGGCAAAATAACCGGGTCTGGAAAGTGATCGGCCTGATCGTGACTGCGGCCCTGCTGGCCGGCCTGATCCGGGGCAGAGTGAGGAATTATCGTCCCTTCCAGGCGTATCCCGGCATCGCCGCCCTGAAAAAATACCCGGGAAAAATTTTTATAACCAGCTCCATTCCGACACTCGTCTCCACCTATACCGGCATGCCGGCCGGATGGCTGGGGAGCAACCATTCCGCGCTCATGTTCAGCCGTTCTCGGTACCTGGTCAATCCCCGATGTCCGCTTCCCCTGGAACCCGAATTTTTTTTCTCCCCCCGGCATCCCGAAGACCCCGCTTTCGCGCAGCGGATTGACGCCTGGCTGGGCGATCGTTTCGAGATCGAGGAAAAAGGTGTGGATTTCACGATCTACAACCTGAAAAGGCCGCTCGGGGAGCCGGACCTTGATGCCGTGGATCGTCAGCGGTATCAGGAAATCCGGTATGAGCTGCCCCGGGCAGTTGCAGCACGCTTGCAAGCACGCGGGCAATCCCTCCACCGGGGCCGGCCTCCACGGTCTCTCAGAAGCGAACCGGGGATCGCGGAACGGATTGCCCGGAGGCTGTCCGGGGGTGCGGGGAAACCGGATGATGCGGCAAAGAGGAAAAAGACCGCTCCCGTTCCGGTTGAGCCGGTGAGCGGGAACATCTTCGCTCTTCCCTTACGGATTGAGGCCAGCTCATTTAACAGCCCGAACGAGCCGGTATGGAATCTCTGCAGGCCCAACCCCGGCTCCTACTGGCATGTCTCACTGGAGAAGGTCGGCCAGGCGGCCTGGGTCACGGTTGACCTCGGCGAGGACCGGGCCGCGGCCGTCAACTTCATCAGGACCCGGCCCCGGCCCGATATCCGGAAGCAGTATTTCAAAACTGCGGTCATCCAGGGAAGCCGGGACGGTGAAAGCTGGGAAGATATCGCCGCGGTTATTGAGGATGAGGTCCCGTCATCGGCCGACTGGAGGGGATGGGCCTTTGAGAATGCCACCCCGTATCGTTTCTACCGGTTTTTTATCATCGACGGCCATGAGGAAAACGGCGCCTTTTATTCCCTGGGGGCGCTGGAGATGTACCGGGTTGAAGAAGCCGGAAAATGATCCAAAGCGTTGGATCGGACTGATCGGTCAGATCCGACCGATCCGACCGATTAAACAAGCCCGAAACACGATCAAGGAAAAGCCGGCATGAATTCTCGAGCAGAGCGAGTTCATTTACTGCCATGAGCTTAATTAAAAAACTATCTCTCCTCGCCCCCCTCATCCTGATCGTGCTTTTGATCGTTCTGGCCTACAGCAATATCGTCATCCTCGGCCGCTCCCTCAACCCTATTCTTTTGATCCCGCCGGATGACATCAAGCTCTCCACCGGCTACGCCGACATCTTCGGCACTCCTGACCGCACCCACGGCTGGCACGTCGACCTGGCCAACCCGGCCTACCTTGAATGGCCGGTCAATATTTTTATCGGGCGTTCTCTCAAGGCCGGGCACATACCTCTGGTCCTGCCGTATCAGAATCTGGGGGTCCCCCTGATCGGCCAGTACTGCCACCGGGTCCTCTCTCCCTACCAGATGGTCGAGAACCTCCTTTTCCCCCGGGGGTATGATTTCTTCATTGTTCTCCGTCTGATCCTGGCCGGCTGGTTTACCTTTCTTTTTGTCCGCTCGCTCTGCGTGAAGACCGTTTCCGCGCTGCTGGCCGCGGTCGGTTACGGCCTGGGGAGCGTCATGGTCATCTACTCCAACCACGAAGAGGTCTCCAACGTGGCGATGACGCTGCCCCTCCTGATGTGGGCGGTCCGGGCTTTCTTCGATCGTCCCGGCCTCCGGCGGGGATGCTGGCTGGCCCTGGCCCTGGCCCTGGTCCACACCGCCGGCCAGCCCGAGGTCCAGCTCTATCTCCTTTTTCTGGCCTTTCTCTACGGACTGATGCGGCTGATTTGCCTTCCTCCCGGGGTTCGAAAATCCGCCCTCATTTACTGCCTGGCCGCGATTCTTTTCAGCGCGGTGATCGCGGCGCCCCAGATCCTGCTCTTTCTCCTTTTCCACCAGGAAGCGTGGACCTTTCATCCCCCGGGCGGCAACCTGGGGCTCCAGTCGCCGATGAGGATCGACAACTTTCTCTTCACCCTCTTCCCCAAGCTCCGCCAGACCCCTTATCCGTGGTCCTACCGGACCATCAACCTCCTCTGGGACTGGGTCGGGGGCTACTTCGGTTTCGGCCTGCTCTTCCTCGCCGCCGCCTCCGCCCGGAGACCGCGCCGGAACCGGCGCGAAATCGCCCTTTTCGGTTTTTATTTCCTCTTTATTCTGGCCAAAAATCTCGGCTGGAGCCCGGCCCAGATGCTCGGGCTGCTGCCTTCCTTCGACCAGACCTGGAGCCCGCGCTGGGCGGCCGCGACCTGGAGTTTCGCGCTGGCGGTCCTGGCCGGTCTCGGCTTGGACAATCTCCTCAATCAATGTTCGTCAGATGAGGTTACAAAACCGCGACGGCAACCCCGGGGGGAGGGAAGATTCACTTCCTGTCTTGCCAATCCCCTCGTGTCATCGGCTTTCCTCTTTGCCGCCATCATCCTGGCGATCGTCTTCTGGCGGCAGGGGCGGATCCAGTGGGAGGCGGAGCGCCTCCGGGAGTATGTCTTATTCAACGGTCTTCTCTTCTTTTACCTTTCGGCGGCCGCGGTCCTGACGTACTGCATCCTCCCCCGGCCGGTAAAGAATCATCTCCGCGAGACCGTCGGGGCGGTCCGGCGCGCGCTCGTCTACGACCAGATCGGCATGATCGCCCTCCTTTCCGCCGTCGCCTTTGCCGCGGCGCGGTGGTTTCCCCCTCAGCACTACTTCTTCGCGGGGCCGGAGCCCGTCACCGCCTATCTTTTTGCCGCGCCGGTCCTCATTGCCTCCTTATTCGGCCTTTTTTACATGGCCGCCGCCCCCTCTCATCCCGGAACGGCCGTCTTATCCGCCGTCGCCATCCCCTCGGTCTTCCTCGGCGGCTGGGCCGAACTGCCGACGGGAGCCGTCCCGGTCATCTACGGGGTTCTCCTCGGGCTGGCGGTTCTCTCTTTTCCCGTCCTCAGCGGAAAACCAAAGATTTTACGGGTCATCCTGCCCGTCTTCTCGCTCCCCCTTCTTGGCGGGCTGGTCGCTCTGAACCAGACCGCCGCCCATTTCCCTACTCCCGAGGCCGAGTGGATACTCCGCCTCCATTGCTATTTCGCGGCAGTCCTGCTGGCGGCGCTCTCGTTTTTAAGATTGCGGCCTCTCCGGGAGAACGCCGGATCCGGGTGGTTCTTTCTCATCCTGATCTGGATGGAATTGACGATTTACATACCGAAGAATCACGGCGATCGATATCTTCTGGTTGATGCCATCCCTTTCCTGATTACCGCGGCGGCGATCCTCGGTTGTGCCGTCTGGTTCCGGCTGTCGCCGCCCTCCGCCCGGAGACTGCCGATCTGCCTTTCGGCAATCTTCCTGCTCGGCGGCGCCTCCCTGCTGGTGATTGAGAGCGCTGCCTTTAGGCATCTGCCGGAGAGATGCACTCCCGGAAAACCCCTGCCGTTTATCACCTATCTTCAAGATGAAAACCCGGGCGCCCTGACCGGCATCGGGAAAATTCTCTTCCCCAATTTTGCCTCCGCTTACGGCCTTTCCGACCTGCGGGGTTGTGTCTCCATGAACACGAAAGCCTACCAGTTCTTTCTCGAGAATATTCTCCAGGCGGTTCCCCGGGGCAACAGCTACTCCCTCTGGTTCACCGGGGACAACCCCATCCTGAGGAACCTGGGGAACACCTACGGCAGTTCCCGGGATGAGCACGTCCAGGCCTTCACGAGGGCGTACCCCTTTTACATCCTGGCCGGGGCGAGATACGTCCTCTCTCCCCCGGGCGGGCTGGACGGGATCAGGAGCAGGCCGAACCAGCCCCTGATGAAGATCTACGGGGGTGAGGCGGACATCTGGGAGATACCGTCCCTTCCCCCCGCCTACATCGCCCATACGGCGGACGTCATCTCGATGCTCTCCAATACCCGGCGCTGGGGGACAACCATCGCCAACAGCGAAGAGATCTTGAGGGGGGAACGCGTTGTCCTGGAGGAAGAGCCGGATTCCCCCCTTCCCGGGAGCGGCCCCTCCTCCTCCGATCGGGCCCGGTTAATGCTCGGAGAGAATCCCAACCGCTTCCAGATCCGTTTCTACACGGAGCAACCCGGTTATCTGGCCGTCAACCGCGCCTATACCAACCTCTTGCGGGCCTACCTCAACGGCGAAGATATCCCTGTCCTCAAAGCCAACGGGCCCTTCATCGCCGTCCCCGTCCCCGGCGGCCGGGAAGAACGGGTCATTGAATTCACCTATCTCTCTCCCCCGGTCCGGTGGTCGTTTCTGCTCGGCATGGCGGGATTGCTGGCAGTGGCGGCGGGGCTGGCGGCGGGTGGGGCCGGGGAAAGGAAAAGGCGGCAGGCAAGCGGTGCGCGACGCTCGGCAGATCGGACTGATCGGTCGGATCGGCCGGATCGGATTGCCCGGGGGAAATCACACCATGCACAAAACGCCCGGGACCCCGGCAGGGTCAGAAAATGACGGGACCCGATCAAAAACCGGCGGTTCTCCTCTCGGCGGCCGTCCTGATCGCCGCCGGGGTGCTGGTCTACTGGAACAGCTTCCAGGGGGCTTTTGTCTTTGACGACATCAGGGCGATCGTCAATAACCCCCACATCCGCCAGGTCTTCCCTCTCGGGCAATCGTTAACCGGGCCCTGGGACAGCACCGTCCGGGACCGGCCGGTGGCAAGTTTCACCCTGGCGTTGAATTACGCCCTGGACGGACTTCGCCCCCGGGGGTATCACGCCTTCAACCTGGCGGTCCATATCCTGGCCGGATTGGCGCTCTTCGGCATCCTGCGGCGCACCTTCTCTAATCAGATCCTGCCCCCTCCGGTCAACCGCTCGGCTGATGGGCTGGCCCTGGCGGCATCTCTCCTGTGGCTTGTCCACCCCCTCCAGACCGAGAGCGTCACTTACATCATCCAGCGGAGCGAATCCCTGGCCGGTCTCTTTTACCTTCTTACGCTGTATTGCTTTATCCGCGGCACTTCCTCGCCGGTCCGCCGGTGCTGGTTAGGAGCCTCCATCCTGTTCTGCGCGCTCGGTATGGGAACCAAGTCCATGATGATTACCGCGCCGCTGATCGTCCTGGCTTATGACGCGGTTTTTACCTCCCGGTCTCTGAAAAATGCCCTCAAAAAGCATTGGGCAGTCTTCCTGGCTCTCGGATCCACCTGGACCATCCAGCTCCTGATCATCTCCCGCACCAGTTATGCTGACCTGAAAGGACTGAGTCCGACAGCCTATTTTATCACCGAACCCGGCGTGATCACCCACCTGATCAGGCTCGCTTTCTGGCCCTACCCGCTCTGCCTCGATTACGGCTGGCCATTGTCTCAGAGCATCGGCAGAATTCTTCCTCCGGCACTCTTTATCGGCGGATTACTCTGGGCCACGGTCTGGGCGCTGATAAAACAGCCGACTCTGGGATTCGCGGGGGTCTGGTTCTTCCTGACCCTTGCCCCCACTTCAAGTATTCTACCCCTGGAAGATCCGGTCTTTGAACATAGAATCTACCTTCCCCTGGCGGCAATCGCCACTCTCGTGGTTGTCGGCACATGCAATCTTATCCGCAGGATTCAGAGCAAGAAAAATCGGCGGATGATTTCCCTCTCTTTTGCTCTGGGCGCCGTTCTTATTCTGGGTTTTCTGACCATGAAGAGGAACGAGCTATACCGGGATCCCCTCGCGCTCTGGCGCGAGATAGCGGCCCTCAGGCCGGAACACGCCCGTGGCCACTACAACTACGGGCTGGAATTGAGTAAGGCCGGACTGAGCGCCGAAGCCATAGAAGAATACCGGGAAGCAGTACGGCTGAAACCGGATTACGCGGATGCGTATAATAACCTGGGCGCCGCATTGGCGGATCAGGGCGATTTTATCCAGGCCATCAATTATTACGGACGGGCCGTCCGGGCCCGACCTGACTTCTGGGTGGCACGCTTCAATATGGGGATGGCCTTTAACAGGCTCGGCAAACACAGAGAAGCCGAGATCTGTTTCCGGGAAGTGACCAGGATCCGCCCTGGTTACGCCCCTGCTTTCTACCAGACGGCTGAGTCCCTACGGGAACAGGGTAAAGCTGAAGAGGCGAAAGCATATTACCACCAGGCTCTCCAGCTTAATCCCGAGCCGGCCCCGGATGCTTTTTAAGATTAATCGGGCAAATTTTGCCTGTCACTTCCCGGGTAAAGGAATTTAATTCTCTGAAAAATCCCCTCTTATTTTATTATTGTCGGCAAATACCATTTAATCATGAATAATCGGTATAAAATTCCTTAAAATTAAGATGTTGGCACGATTAATGCTGTTATTAGTTATATTATAAATAATTACTTGGCATTATTGACATTCTTCAGAGTTGTGTTATCTTTAAAATATAGCATGCAAACACTTTTTAGGAAGTATTATGTCTAAACATTACAAACAAATATTTATTTAAACAGGTTTTAAATCTCCATCGAGGAGGAGAAAAATGAAATTTTTATACCTGACCGCACTAACAACAGTATCACTTTTTCTTATCGCTATCCCCACCTTCGGCCAGTCCTTCCATCCCCTGGACGCCCCGGCCATCAACTTCCAGGGCCGGATCGAGGTGGGCGATATCGGCTACAGCGGGTGGTCAAAGTTTACATTCACGATCGGCAATGAGAACATGTCGGAAGTTTACTGGGGTTCCTGGGCGGCAACGACCTGCGTGGAGGGGATCTACAATATCATCCTGGGCCGGGATACCGAGGAAGACCTCACCGACGCCGTCTTCAATCACCAGGACTCCTACTATCTCCGGGTCGGCTTTTCCACCGACGGGACGAACTTCGAGACACTTCAGCCCGATCAGGAGATCGTCACCGTCCCCTTCGCCGTCAACGCCGACCGCCTGGACGGCCTGGACAGTCCCGGCAGCGCCTTCGTAGGACTGACCGACACCCAGACACTGACCAACAAAACTCTGGGAACGGGGACCACCACCTCTTACTTCATCGTCGCGCCTTCCACCGCCCCCGCCACCGGCAACAGCACGGGCGCTTTCTGGTACGACTTGAGCGAAGACGTGATGAAGTATTACAATGGAACCTCCTGGGTCGAAATCAGTTCGGGCGCGTCAATCCCGGCCGGACTGGTAGAAGGTCAGGTGCTGCGTTGGGACTCTCTCACCACCGAGTGGATAGCCACCACCGATCTGGTGATCGACGATAACGGAAACGTGGGGATCGGCACGGCCGACCCCTCCGCCACGCTCGACATCGTGGGCCAGACCGACCTGGTCGAGATTACCGGGGCCGGGGGGGTGGTCGGCAGGTGGTCGGGAGACACCAGCGGGGGTGGAGGGATCTTCGTCTTCCGAAACGGCGCACCCGTTGCCATGATCGGGTCGAATGAGGTCGGCGGGGGATTATCCGGCGGCGGCCTTTACGTGAACACCACCGCGGTGGACTACCCCGGCATCGTACTGGGAAACATGGACACTTGGCCCCAGACCGTTTACTTCGGGATATCCCCTGATTCGGTAAAGATCGGCAATTCGGGCGGCGGGGGACAGTCCGGTCCGATCCGGGCTCCCAACCTGTCCATTTACTCCGCGGAGTACGACGGCAGTCAGCAGAAAAGGGCCTGGTGGATTGGCCAGGGCGACAACTACACCCTGGGCGGAAACGACAACGCCAACATGACCGACGCGCCGGACCTTGTCCTGACCGCCGGGTCCGGCAGCGGAGGGGACATCGTGACCAGGGACCCGGGCGATGACCACACCACCTTCAAGGTGGACGGCTCCGACGGCATCATGTACGTCTACGGCTCGGCCGGGATCGGGGACGAGACACCCGACCACACGCTCGACGTGGCCGGCAATATCGGCCTTGACACCGGCTACTATATCAACTGGGGGAACACCGACGGCATCAACGGCTACGGCTTCCGGGACAACGCCGGCGTCATTAATTATAAAAACCAAGCCGGGGTCTGGACCTCTTTTACCTCCCTGGCGGGGGGAAGCGGCACCGTGATCGGGACCGGGGCGTCACCTCAGGTAGCCTACTGGACCCAGAGTTCGGAGATCGACGGTGATGCCGGGATGACCTACGATGCCGCCGGTGATCGACTGACCGCCGTCAACGCGACCTTCACCACCCTGAGCGCGGCCGTTGTTGATATCGATGACGGGACCATCTATGGCGTGGTCATCAACGACTCGACAATCGGGCTGGGCACCGCCGCCGCGGGGGCCTTCACCAACCTGAGCGCGGCCGTTGTTGATATCGATGACGGGACCATCTGGAACGTGGAAATCGACGACTCGCCCATCGGGCTGCACACCGCCGCCGCG
>JAZDIV010000028.1:0-9379 GCA_043804695.1 PVC group bacterium
TGTCATTGCGAGCCGAAGCCGCGAGCGCAGCGTGGCGGGCAGCGAAGCAATCTCAATTCGTTGCAATACAATAGATTGCTTCGTCGCTCTGCTCCTCGCAATGACCGAATTATCTAACGCAATTTCCGAGACGGCACACTATATGAAACCATTGTTTTTAAGTTATAGACTCTCGACGTTTACGTCGGGGTCCATTATAAATTTGCGAGCGCAGCGAGCTAATTTATACAATGATTAGGTATGTGATTAAAAGATTGTTGATCGCCGTCCCCACGCTGGCGGGGGTGACGCTGGTCACCTTCATCCTGATCAGGAGCATTCCGGGCGACCCGGCATCCGCCCTGGTCGGCGAGCGGACCTCCCCGGAGGTGATCGAGCGCAACCGGGAGCGGCTGGGGCTTGCCCGGCCGCTCCCGGTCCAGTACTGGAAG
The DNA here is from genome assembly GCA_043804695.1 of PVC group bacterium. Lineage (GTDB taxonomy): Bacteria > Auribacterota > Erginobacteria > Erginobacterales > Erginobacteraceae > CAWGIE01. Next base: position 432 of record JAZDIV010000028.1, read on the forward strand.
TTTCTGAAGAACATCTCCTTCCTGAAGATCCCCGCGATGACACGCTACCGGTGGGGAAACTTGACCGTCCCCGGCATCTCGCTCTTCAAGCAGCCGTATCTCGGCCGCTCGTACTTTACCGGCCAGCCGATCAGCGGCATGATCCTGGAGAAGCTTCCGAACACCGTCCGGCTGGCGCTCGCCGCCATGCTGGTGGCGGTCATCGCCGGCTTAAGCCTGGGGATTGTTTCCGCCGTCTATCCCGGGACAGGCTTCGACCGGCTCGCTTCTTTCCTGGCCATCGGCGGGATATCGTTCCCGGTCTTCTGGCTCGGCCTGATCCTGATCCTGTTTTTTTCGTATTACCTGGGGTGGTTCCCCCCCTCGGGGATGGGGGCGGGCGCGCTGATCTTTTTGGTTCTCCCCGCGCTGACGCTCGGTTCCCGATCGGCCGCCTACCTGGCCCGGATCACCCGGGCCAGCATGCTGGAGGTGTCGTCGGAGAACTACGTAACCACCGCCCGGGCTAAGGGCCTTTCCCGCTCCCGGGTGATCAGGCGGCATGTCTTCCGCAACGCCCTGGTCCCGATCGTCACCCTGGCCGGCCTCGATTTCGGCTCCTACCTGAACGGCGCCGTTCTGACGGAGACGATCTTCTCCTGGGACGGGGTGGGGCGGCTGGCCATGAACGCTATCCTCCAGCGGGATTACCCGGTGATCATCGGATGCGTCATGCTCGGCGCGGTGATCTTCGTCGCCGCCAACATCGCCGTGGACATCTCCTACGCGTTCATCGACCCCCGGATAAGATATGATAAATAGATCCTTCTTTTATCCCCTTATTTTAAAATGGGTGAGAACCTTAAATGAGGATACGGTTTTTTAAGAAAAACAAGATGGCGGCCGCCGCGGCGTCGATTATCACTCTGTTGATCCTGACCGCTTTACTGGCCCCGGCCATCGCTCCGGATGATCCAAACGCGATCGACCTTGATCAGGTCAAGCAGCCGCCGGGCCGGCGACACCTTTTCGGGACCGATGAAAAGGGACGCGATATCTTCAGCCGGGTAGTCTACGGGGCCCGGATCTCCCTCCTGATCGGTTGCCTGGCGACCGCCCTGGCGCTGGTCATCGGCACCAGCGCGGGACTGGCGGCGGGTTATTTCGGGGGGACGGTCGACGGAGCACTCCAGATGATTACCGACATCACTCTGGCCTTTCCCGCTCTCCTGCTGGCGATCGGCATCACGGTGGTCCTCTCTCCCGGCTTCCTGACCGTTCTGATCGCCCTCTCGCTGGTCGGCTGGGCATCGATCGCCCGCCTGGTCCGGGGGGAGGTCTTCACGGTGAAAGAGCGCGAGTATGTTGAAGCGGGGAGAGCCGCCGGGTCTTCTCATCTCCGGATTCTGCTCCGCCACATCCTGCCCAACTGCCTCCCGATCATCCTGATCGCCGCCGGCCTGAAGATAGGCGCCTTCATCCTGGCCGAAGCCGCCCTGAGTTTTCTCGACCTGGGGGTGCGCCCCCCCGCCGCCACCTGGGGGTTCATGATCAGCGCCGGCCGCGAGTATCTGAAGACCGCGCCCTGGATCGCCCTCTTCCCCGGCCTGGCCCTCGCCCTGACGGTGATGGCGTTCAACATTATGGGAGACGCCGCCCGGGATTACCTCGACCCGAAAGTTAAACTGTGAAATTCTTAGTCTGCTTCAATAGGCAGGCCGCAATTATTAGCCTTTCGTTGCGCTGATCGGGAAATTACAAATAACAAATCCCAAATAACAAATAAATTCCAATACCCAAATTCCAAACCCGCGTAAAGGTGTCTTATGCGCTTGCCAGCCATATTCGGTCAGACGTTATGGTTTGGCATATTGAGAGCTCCGGCGATTAACCTTTTTGTTTGGAATTTCGATATTGGAATTTGAGATTTGTTTGTAATTTTCAGCCGGAGGCTGATCCGCCTCTGGAGGAGATCAGCCTTTGGCTGAGGTGCTTGTAATTTAAGATTTTTTTCCAATATAGTTATACCCTATTCGAAAAGCGGATCCCTTTGAAACAAAACTAATTAAAACCACGGAGAACACAGAGAACACGGAGAATTCCAAAAATGTGCGAAATCTATTCATTAACATCTATTTTTTCTCCGTGGTCTCCGTGATCTCCGTGGTAAAATTCAAGCCATCTTCGAGAATAAGCCGCTTAAAATACCTTTTCGAGTAAGGTATAGCTAATATCCTAGAAAGAGAAGAGAGCTATTTGTGAAAAAGCAGTATGGATTAAAGAAAGTAACCGCGGCGGGGAAGATCGATTACGAGGCCGATCTCAACCCCCAGCAGCTGGCGGCGGTCCTGGCCCCGGACGGGCCGTCCCTGGTCATCGCCGGGGCGGGGAGCGGAAAAACCCGGGTGGTCACCTACCGGGTGGCCTGCCTGCTGGAGAGGGGCGTCCGGCCGGAGGAGATCCTGCTCTTGACCTTCACCAAGAAGGCGGCGGAGGAGATGCTCCGGCGGGTGGAGGCGCTGGTCCCGGTGGAAACCTCCCGGATCTGGGGGGGGACCTTCCACCACGTGGGGAACCGGATTCTGCGCCGGCACGCGGAGCTGCTGGGCTTCGGGACGAATTATACCATCCTTGACCGCGAGGACTCCCGGGTCCTGATCGAGGGGGTGGTGCGGGCGGCGGGGATCGACACCCGGGAGAAGCGTTTCCCCAAGGGGAGGGTCCTGCTGGAGATTATCGGGTACGCCCGGAACACCGCGTCCAGTCTGGGAAAGGCCGTGGAGGAGAAGGCGGAGCACTTCCTCATGCTCCTGCCCCGGATCGAGGATGTGGCCGACCGGTACGCCCGGCGGAAGCGGGAGCTGAATTATCTCGATTTCGACGACCTGTTGATCTATTTCGACCGCCTGCTCTCGGATTACCCCGAGGTCGCCGGGGAGTATCGCAGCCAGTTCCGGCATATCCTGGTGGATGAATACCAGGACACCAACATCATCCAGGCCAAGATCGTTGACGGGCTCGGGAGCGGGCATGGGAATGTCATGGTGGTGGGGGATGACTCCCAGTCCATCTATTCGTTCCGGGGCGCTCTCTTCAGCAACATCCGAGAGTTCCCCCGGCGGTACCGGGGCTGCCGGATCTACACCGTGGAGACGAACTACCGCTCCACCCCCGAGATTCTGCACCTGGCGAACATGATTCTGAAAAAGGCGGAGTCCGGCTTTCAGAAGACGCTCCACCCGGTTAAAAAGCCGGGCCCGCGCCCGGCGGTCATCCGGCCGGGGAACGTGTACGAGCAAGCGGAGTTCGTGGTCCAGCGGATCCTGGAACTGATGGACGAGGGCGTCAATCCGGGGGAGATCGCCGTTCTCTACCGCTCCCATTATCATTCGATGGAAGTGCAGATGGAGCTGACCCGGCGGGAGGTGCCGTTTACGATCCGCTCGGGCCTGCGGTTCTTCGAACAGGCCCACATCAAGGACATCCTGGCCTACCTGAAGATCATCGACAACCCCCGGGACGAGATCGCCTGGAAACGGCTCCTGGTCATGCTTCCCCGGATCGGCCCCCGGTCCGCCGAAAAAATCTGGGATTTTTTGAGGGAAAGCACGGATCCGCTCCGCGCCCTGGAGGGGGAGGAAATGGAAACGGCGCTCCCCTCGGGGGCGAAACCCGGCTGGGAGAGTTTTTCCCGGACGGTCCGGGAGCTGGGGCGCCGGGCCGGCCGGGGCCCCGCCGGGATGATCGGCCTGGTCCTGGAGAGCGATTACGACGGTTACCTGCAGAGCAAATACCCCAACTACGAACGCCGCCTCGAGGACCTCCAGCAGCTGGCGAACTACGCCGCCCGCTACGGGGACCTGGAGGTCTTCCTGGACGAACTGGCGATGGTGGGCGGGTTGAGCGCGCACGATGTCCAGCCGGTTCGGCGGGAGGAGATGGTTGTTCTCAGCACCATCCATCAGGCCAAGGGGCTGGAGTGGGACGTCGTCTTCGTCATCTGGCTGGCGGAGGGCAAGTTCCCCCCCGTCTCCAGCTACACCAACGCCGGGAATATGGAGGAGGAGCGCCGGCTCTTTTACGTGGCGGGCACCCGCTGCCGCCGGGAGCTTTACCTGCTCCATCCCCTGACCGCTCGGCAGCGCTCGGGGATGGAAGTGATCCAGCGGCCCTCCCGGTTCCTGGAAGAGCTGGACGAGGAGTGCTACGAGGAGTGGGAGCTGTACGACATATAATTTTTCCTCCGGAAAAATTATAGTTCTGAAAGGACATCGTGATCATACTAAGGAGAACATTAAATAGATTTCATTCTTTGTGATGGTCATTGCGAGCGAAGCAATCTCTTATTTCCCAAATGGTTAGGATTGCTTCGTCACTTCGTTCCTCGCGATGACATGTATATTATTTAATGTTCTCCTTAGTAAGTGGTTTTACAATTGGGGGCATGTAATTGATGAGGGAAAGATTCAAAAGAACAATCTGGACGGCGGCCGTCCTGGTCGTCGTCCTCCTCGGCTGGATCGGGTTTAACACGTCTTACATCTGGCGGGATTATCTGACCGGGGCGCCGGTGGCGTTTCTCGAGAACGATGATATCGAGCTTGGACTCTACCCGGGGGGGAACAGATCGGCCAGTGTTTTCACCAACGACGACCTCTCCGCCGGAACGCCGGTGGACGCAATCGAAAGGCTGCGGCTTCTCCTGAAGGAAGCCGGAGTCAGAGGGACGTTCTTTGTCGTCCCCGATCTCCTGGGGGAACATCCTCTCCGGGCCGGGAGCGGGCAGGCGGAGATGATGGAGAAACTCCGGGCGGACGGACACGAAATCGCCCAGCACGGCTTCGCTCATTTCTGCGCGAAAAATCAGGGCCGGGGGGTCAAGATGGGGGCGGAGATGCTCTTCCTCTCCGAGGATGATCAATACGAGATCATCCGCCAGGGCAAGGAAATCCTGGCCTCTCTCGGCTTCCCCCCCAGCGGCCACCGCTCTCCCTGTTTCTCCGGCAGCGAGGCCACCTTCCGGGCTCTTGATCGTCTGGGATTTCTGTACGGCTCCGACCTCGATCTCCCTCCCACCACCGTAGAAACCATGCTGGTCCCGTCTCTTCGGCGTCGTCTGATGTACCCCTACCATCCTTCCGGGATGAGGCTCCTGGAGATAACCTCCCAGGGCGACCCCACCGTCCGGGCGGAGAAAGCACTCAATGTATTCCAGCGATACCACGAGCGGGGGGGTGTCTTTGTCTTCCTCACCCACCTTCCGGAGATCGGTGAGCCGGAGAACCTGAAACGACTGGAGGAGTTCCTCAGCTTTCTGAAGGGGCAGGACACCTGGATCTGCACGATGAAGGAACTCGCGGAATGGTGGCTGGTGAGGGAAAAAGTAACGGTTCGGACGGAACGGGAGGGCAACACGCTGATTATCACCTGTGAGAACCCCAGTCCCTACCCGATGAAGGATATCACGATCACCTTCAAGAAGACTGATCATCTGGCGGAACGGTTCCGGGTAATCGGAAAGAATGGAGAGATACAGGCGGAGGGAGAAATACCCTCCTCCTGCCAGGTTCTGGTTGATATTTTTTAAATGTTTGGAGAGAAAGGAAACTCCCAAGATGAGATAAAAAGAATAAAGCCCTGCTTGACGTCATAACGTTGTGATGCTATAACGTTAATGTAAGACAGTTACGAGGCATAAATCTATTCAGGAGGCCAGGGGTGAGTTCACTAACAAAAAGAGCGACGGTATATTTAGACCCGAAATTGCACCGGGCATTGCGGATCAAAGCGGCCGAAGCATCACAGTCGATGTCGGAGATGATTAACAATGCCGTACGGGAATCTCTGGCGGAAGACGCCGAAGACCTGGCGGCGTTTGATGAACGAGCCGGCGAGCCCCTGATCGCGTTCGAGACCTATTTGAAAGAGCTCAAGCGTGACGGCACGATATAAGATATTCATCCGCCGGTCGGTAAGAAAGGACCTCGCCTCCCTTCCCCAAAAAGATCTCAAGCGGATAATCCAGGGAATCCAGTCTCTCTCCTCCAATCCCCGCCCGAGAGGATGTAAAAAGCTGTCCGAGCAGGAACGCTATCGTATCCGGCAGGGCAGATACCGGATCATTTATTCCATCCAGGACAGAGATCTCACTGTCTGGGTGGTAAAGGTCGGGCACCGGCGTGAGGTATACCGATAGATATAGAGGGACGGTCTTATTAATCCGACCGTTGTAGGATTTACATCAAGGATCGCGGTCATTGCGAGCGCAGCGAAGTAATCTCTTGCTGTGCATAGAGTTGAGATTGCTTCGTCGCTTCGCTCCTCGCAATGACATGTCCATACAATTATGGACTGACTAATAACTTCTTGACTTGTTCATTACTCCAGGTACCGATCCGCGGTTTTCAGGAAAGTAACTGGGGTCAGACCTTGTTTATTGAAGTGACGATTGCCATACTTCCAAAAACAAGGTCTGACCCCAAGTTTAAAAATATGAAAGCGCCGGATAAAGTCAAACGGCTGGTGGACGTGTTCGATCGGAACCTGGAAGCCTATAAAAGATCCGGTTACAAGGAAGCCAACGTTCGTTCCGAGTTCATCGACCCATTCTTCGAAGCCCTGGGGTGGGACGTCCATAATAAGCAGGGCTACGCCGAGGCCTACAAGGACGTCATCACCGAAGACGCCATCAAGGTCGGCGGCGTCACCAAGGCCCCGGATTATTGCTTCCGGATCGGCGGCGGACGCAAGTTCTTCGTGGAAGCCAAGAAACCCTCCGTGGATATCAAAGGAGAGATCAGTCCCGCCTACCAGCTCCGCCGGTATGCCTGGTCCGCCGGTCTTCCTCTCTCGATCCTCACCGACTTTGAAGAGTTCGCCGTTTACGATTGCCGCCTCCGCCCCCGGCTCAAGGATAAATCGGGAAATGCCCGGGTAATCTATCTCACCTATAAAGACTATCCGGAGAAGTGGGTGGAGATCGGTTCCATTTTCTCCAAGCAGGCGGTCCTGGAAGGGCTCTTCGACAAATACGTCGAGTCCAAGGGAAAGAGAACCACCCAGGAAGTGGATTCGGAATTTCTCAAGGAGATCGAGAACTGGCGGACGCTGCTGGCCCGGACCATCGCTCTCAGAAATCCGTCACTCGGGATCAGGGAGATCAACTTTGCCGTCCAGAGGACAATCGACCGGATAATCTTTCTCCGTATCTGTGAGGATCGAGGTATTGAATTCTATGGTCAACTCCAGGCCCTGCTCAACGGCGCCAATATATATGAACGGCTGACGAAGATATATCGCCTGGCCGATGATAAATATAATTCCGGTCTTTTTCATTTCCACCGGGAACAAAATTTAGTAACGCCGCCCGATGAATTGACACTCGGCATAAAGATCGATGACAAGGTCTTGAAGGAGATCTTCAAGCAGCTCTATTACCCGGAAAGTCCCTACGAATTTTCCGTCCTGAGCGTCGCCATCCTCGGCAATATCTACGAGCAGTTCCTGGGGAAAGTCATCACCCTGACCAAGGGACACCAGGCGAAGGTGGAGGAGAAGCCGGAAGTACGGAAGGCCGGGGGCGTCTATTATACGCCGACCTATATCGTCGATTATATCGTCAAGAATACCGTCGGCAAACTTTGCGAGGGGAAAACGCCGAAACAGATAGAAAAACTGCGGATACTCGATCCCGCCTGCGGTTCCGGATCCTTCCTGATCGGCGCCTATAATTACCTGAACGATTATCACCGGGACTGGTATCTCGCCAACCTGATCCCCGGGCTTGGCCACGAAGGCTATATCTCGAAGACGGCCTTGAGAAAATACGTTCCCGGCCAGAAACCCGAGATGCCGATCTATCAGGGAAAAGGCGGCCAGTGGTACCTCACCACCCGGGAGAAGAAGCGGATTCTGCTCAACAACATCTACGGCGTCGATATCGACAGCCAGGCGGTGGAAGTGACCAAGCTCAGCCTGCTCCTCAAGGTCCTGGAGAACGAGAACCAGGATACGCTGGAGCGGCAGATGAAGCTCTGGCGGGAGCGGGCGCTCCCGGACCTGGGCAACAACATCAAATGCGGAAATTCCCTGATCGGCCCGGATATTTTCGAGATGGACCAGTCCGCCGCCCCGTCATTGCGAGGCGCGAAGCACAGCCAGTCCGTGTCATTGCGAGGTGCGGACTTATCCGCCGAAGCTCGAAGAGCGAAGGCGGAGCACCGAAGCAATCTCATTTCCTTTACTCCCGAAGACAGCGAAAAAATCAACGCCTTCGACTGGCACACCGAATTCCCGGAAATTTTTTCCTCTTCTAAACCCTCTTCCTCTGGGAGAGGGAAAAAGGGTGAGGGCGGTTTCGACGCCGTGATCGGAAATCCGCCTTACATTGGTTTCCATGGTTTCAAGGATGAAAAATCATATCTTAAATCCCATTTTGTCTCTGCATCCGGAAAATTCGACATCTATTTAACATTTATAGAAAGAGGTGTGGCTCTGGTGCGTAGCGGTGGCTATATTGGCTATATCTGTCCGACCAACTTCATGAAAAGGGATCACGGAAGTAAATTGAGAGTTCACCTTAAAGACAATGTGCTTATCCGAGAGATCTGCGATTTCGAAGATGTACAGATATTTAAGGGTGCGTTGAATTACACCGGTGTGTTCGTATTCGAACGCAACCGGCCAAGTCGTACACATGCTTTCATATATAAGCGGCGATCGCTTGCAGACGCTGGCATTCGCGTACAACAAGTGGATTTGTCTGCCGATGCGTGGGTTATCAGGCGAGCAGAAGCAAATTTCGTCGTTCGCCGGGTAAGTCAACAGCGGTGTCGCGTCTCATTTTAAATGAGACTGGCGTTTCAGGTAAATGAGAATAGGATATCATCATTTCTCTGGTAACGCACACCCAAAGTAGACCTCCCCCCATCTCCCCCGGTCCCGGACACTGATCAAGATTGTCGAGTTCT
>JAZDIV010000029.1:0-8255 GCA_043804695.1 PVC group bacterium
AATGACCGCGAAATTTGCAAAAATGCCAATTGTCGGACAGCCTCTTCAGGCTGCCAGATAGTGGCGACCTGAAGGTCGCCGCTACGAAGTTAGCGCGAAGCGCTAAGTTCCTGCGTCGGAAGTTCAATAAAGCGATAAAAAATGCTCTTATGGCATGAACTGTTGGGTTTTACTAATCCCACAATCATTATCAGTCTATATTAATCATAGCAAATTGTTATTCATATAAATTAGCGAGCATCGATAAATCGGGGTAAACTGCGCGAGCTAATTTATAAAACGCATGGAAAACGACCAGACAATCGCTGTTTTCGAGCAGAAGATTCTCGAAGACGCCCGCCGGGAAGCAGAAATGATCCTGGCCCGGGCCCGCGAGAAACTGGAGGATAAGCTCGCCGCCGCCCGCGGCCAGGCTTCCCTCTTCACCCGGTCGGCTCTCGCCCGGGCCCGGCAACAGGCGGAGGCGGAACTGAAGAAAGCCCGCTCCGCGGCGGAAATGGAAGCCAGGAACATCCTCCTCCTGGCCCGGGAACAGGCGGTAGAAGCGGTATGCGCCAGAACGCGGGAGATGATTGAGGAGTTCCGCCACACCCGCCTTTACCGGGAAAAGCTCAAGGAACTGATCGCCGAAAGCGCCGCTGCCATCGGGCCGGGCGAAATCGATGTCGTGATCAGCGCCCGGGATGGGGAAAAACTCGGTGAGTCATTCGCTGCCGAAGCCGAAGATTTCCTCCATCGGAAACTCGGCCGCCGGGTTAGCATCCGGATTCAGGAAGCGGAGCAGATGGCGGAGGCGGGAGTCATTGTCCGGGAACGGGAGGGGCGGATGAGTTTCAACGACACCTTCTCCGCCCGCTGGAAGCGAGACTATCCCCGCCTGCGCCGGCTGGCCTACCAGACCATTTTCGGCTCCGATCAACCGGACGATCTCGAAATCGGCGAAACCGACCAACCCGGCGCGATAGATACATGAATCCGACCGTTGCAGTATTTGTATCAACGATGGAGGTCATTGCGAGCGTTAGCCGAAGCCGCGAGCGAAGCGTGGCGGGAAGCAATCTTTTGCTGTGTATTGCGTTGGGATTGCTTCGTCCCCTTCGCTTCGCTCAGGGTCCTCGCAATGACACATCCTTATCATGGTGAACTGACTAATATGCTGAAGGCAATCGGAAAAGTGAGCCGGGTGAGCGGCCCGGTGGTGGAGGCAAAAGGGACCGGGGAGGCTTTCATGCTCGAGCAGGTCGAGGTGGGCCCCGACCACCTGGTCGGAGAGGTTGTCCACCTGGACGGGGAAAAGGTGATCATCCAGGTTTACGAGGATACCACCGGCCTCGCCCCCGGAACCGAAGTTTATGGCTCCGGCCGGCCTCTCTCCCTGGAACTGGGCCCGGGATTGATCGGCTCCATTTTCGACGGGATCCAGCGCCCCCTGGAGGTCATCCGGTCCCGGACGGGACAGTATATCCGGAAAGGAGTCCATGTCCCTCCCTTAAGCCGCGACCGCTTCTGGGAGTTCGAGCCGCAGGCCAGGGAAGGTCAGGAACTGGCGGCCGGCGCGATCATCGGCGCCGTCAGGGAGACACCATTGATCAAACACCGGATCCTCGTCCCGCCCGGGATGGGAGGAAGGCTGAAAATGGTCGCCCCCCCCGGGCCCTACCGGCTCCAGGACACGGTTGCCCTCCTGGAGCGGGCCGGGGCCGCGGCGGAGATCAGTCTCCTCCAGACCTGGCCGGCCCGGAAGCGCCGGCCCTGCCGGGAAAAGCTTCCGCTCACCGAGCCCCTCCTCACCGGCCAGCGGGTGATTGACACCCTCTTCCCGGTGGCGAAGGGGGGCGTGGTCGCGGTTCCCGGCGGGTTCGGGACCGGCAAGACCCTGATCCAGCACCAGCTCGCCAAGTGGTGCGACGCGCAGGTGATTGTCTTCATCGGCTGCGGGGAGCGGGGCAACGAGATGACCGACGTGCTCCTGAACTTCCCCCGGCTCGTCGATCCCCTCACCGGCCGGCCGCTGATGGAGCGCACCATCTTCGTGGCCAACACCTCGAACATGCCGGTGGCCGCGCGGGAAGCGAGCATCTACACCGGGATCACCCTCGCCGAATATTACCGGGACATGGGCTACCACGTGGCGGTGATGGCCGACTCCACCTCGCGCTGGGCCGAGGCGCTCCGGGAGCTCTCGGGAAGGATGGAGGAGATGCCGGCGGACGAGGGGTTCCCCGCCTATCTCCCCACCCGGCTGGCGGAGTTTTATGAGCGGGCCGGGATGGTCACCTCCTTATCCGGACAGCCGGGGTCGGTGACCATCATCGGCTCGGTCTCCCCCCCGGGGGGCGATTTCTCCGAGCCGGTCACCCAGCACACCAAGCGCTTTGTCCGCGCCTTCTGGGCGCTGGACCGGGAACTCGCCAACGCCCGCCATTACCCGGCCGTGAGCTGGACCGACAGCTACTCCGAGTACTTGAAGGAGATGGAAGCCTGGTGGATGAAAAATGTCGATCCCGGGTGGGCGGAACTGAGGAACCGGATGATGGAGCTTCTGCAGCGGGAAGCCCGCCTGCAGCAGGTGGTGAAGCTCGTCGGCCCCGACGTCCTCCCCGACACCCAGCGGCTCGTCCTGGAGACCTGCGCCCTCTTCAAGAACGCCTTTTTGCAGCAGAACGCCTTCGAGGAGATCGACAGCTATTCCACCCCCCAAAAACAGGCCAGGATGCTCAAGATCATCGTGAGCTTCTACGATCTCGGCCTCGCGGCGATCAAGCGCGGCGCCCCCCTTCTCCGGCTGAGAAAGCTCAAGGCCTACGGCGAGATCATGAGGATGAAGACGACCTATCCCAACCAGGAGGCGGAGAAGCTCGACGGCCTGCTGGAGAAATTGAAAACCTCCATTGAAAAATTCGCTTAACCCGGCGATCATGGCGACAGACATCATATCTCAAGGCCTGGAATACAGCGGCATCGACGAGGCGGTGGGACCGCTGATCTTCATCAGCGGCATCCACAACGTCGGCTGGAATGAGCTGGTGGAGATCGTGGACCCGGAGGGCAATGTCCGTCAGGGGCTCACCCTGGAGGTGGCGGAAGGCCGGGCCGTGGTCCAGGTATTCGAGGGGACCGCCGGCCTCTCCCTTTCCGGCGTTCGGGCCAGATTCCGGGGAGAGCCGCTCCGGCTCGGGGTCTCCTCCCGGATGCTCGGCCGCGTCTTCGACGGCCAGGGCCGGCCGCTGGACGGGCTCCCTGATCCCGTGGCCGATGAATTCCTCGACGTCAACGGCCTGCCCATCAACCCCACCGCCCGCCAGTACCCCCGGAAGTTCATCCAGACCGGCATCTCGGCCATCGACGTCATGAACACCCTGATCCGGGGGCAGAAGCTTCCCATTTTCTCCGGCAGCGGCCTGCCCCACGACCTGGTCGCCGCCCAGATCGCCCGCCAGGCCATGATCGCGGGCGAGGAGAGCGAGTTCTGCGTGATTTTCGCCGCGATGGGGGTGAAGCACGACGTGGCCCGCTTTTTCATCGATGATTTCCAGAAATCCGGGGCGATGCGGAAGGTGGCCCTCTTTTTGAGCCTGGCCGACGCCCCTTCCATCGAACGGCTCGCCACCCCGCGCACCGCCCTCACCCTGGCCGAATATCTTGCTTTCCGGAAGAACATGCACGTCCTGGTGATCATGACGGACATCAGCAACTACTGCGAGGCCCTGCGGGAAGTCTCCAGCCTGCGGGGCGAGGTCCCCGCCCGGAAAGGCTACCCCGGCTACCTCTACAGCGACCTGGCCAGCATCTACGAGCGGGCGGGGATCGTGAAGGAGGCTTCGGGCACGATCACCCAGCTCCCCATCCTCACCATGCCCAACGATGACATCACCCATCCCATCCCCGACCTCACCGGGTTCATCACCGAGGGGCAGATCGTCCTCGATCGGGAGCTCTCGCAGAAAGGCGTTTACCCGCCGATCGCCGGCCTCCCCTCCCTCTCCCGCCTGATGAAGGACAGCATCGGAGAAGGACTGACCCGGGCCGACCATCCCCATCTCGCCAGCCAGCTCTTCGCCAGCTATTCCCGGGTGAAGGAAATCCGGGCGCTCGCCTCGGTCATCGGCGAGGAAGAGCTCACCCCCCTCGACCGCACCTACCTGGAGTTCGGCGAGGCGTTTGAAAAGCAGTTTCTGACCCAGCGGCCGGATGAAAACCGCGCCCTGGAGGAAAGTTTGGACCTGGGCTGGAAGATTCTCTCCCTCCTTCCCGCCGAGGAGCTCCCCCGCCTGACGGAGGATGAGATCAGCCTGTATTACGGACGCTGAAAAATGAGGGACGAGGGACGAAACGAGCCGCGCCGCCGATAAACGTTAATTTAGTTTCGATGTAATATAATTTTTGAGCATGGTACAGCCATGGCCCGCTACCAGATAGCTCCGACCAAGACCAATCTCTTCAAGTTAAAGCAGAGCCTGGAATTTGCCCGGGAGGGGTACGAGCTCATGGAGCAGAAGCGCCAGATCCTGGTCGCCGAGATGATGGGGCTGCTGGGCCGGACCCGGGAGCTGGAGGAAACCGTGGACCGGCAGCTGAGCGAGGCCTACCGCTCCCTCCACCAGGCCGTCATTCGGATGGGGAAGAATCCGATCTATCAGGCCGCCGATGCCGTCAGCCTCCCCGTCGATATTTCCGTCTCCGCCCGCCGGATCATGGGGGTAAAAGTCCCCCTGGTGGAGATGGCGATTCAAGACGCCTCTCCCTACTTCAGCCTGCTCGGGACCAGTTTCTGGCTGGATGTCAGCTCGGGACAATTTCAGCGGCTCCTCCAGTCGCTGGCCAAACTGGCCCAATTCAAAATCAGCGTCCTCCGCCTGGCCGAGGAGGTAAAAAAAACCGTCCGGAGGGTCAACTCCCTGGAAAAAATCGCTATCCCGGATTACGAGGAGACGCTACAATACATCCAGGATGTTTTAGAAGAGCAGGAGCGGGAAAATTTCTTTATTATCAAGCTGCTCAAGAGTAGAATGGACCGGCGGAAAGCTTTTAAATGTGCAACCACAACCAAGGGCGGCTGGTCCCGATATCAAGCCCGGAAAGAACACAATATCTGACGGTCTGAGCGGTCGCATGGAATCGCCGATCAACAATATCATAATCTACCTGGAGAGCACTGAAGCCGCCGTGGACGCGGTCCGCTACGCGGTGATGCTCAGCAAAGTTCTCCCGAGCCGCCTCTGGGCGATCTACGTGGTGGATATGAAGGTGCTGCAGGACCTGCTGCGGGCCAGGATATTCATCAAGACCGAAGAGCTGGAATACGAGCGCGACCTGGAAGCGGATGGGAAAAGGTATCTTGACTACGCGCTGGAAATCGGCCGGGAAAAAGGCGTGGAGATCGCTCCCCTGCTCCTGAAAGGGATCGTCCATCGGGAAGTGGTCAAAAAAATCCGGGAGCTGAAGATCGATCTGCTGGTGATGGGTGAATTGAAGGAGACGCTCAGTCGCCGGGATTCCTTCTATGATGAAGCCGAACAGGTCTTCCACCGGTCTCCCTGCCCGGTGCTGGTGGTGAAGGGAAGCGCGGAGCTCGAGCGCCTGTTCGAGTCCTGATAAATTTTCCCCGGAGGAAAAATTTATTCTGGTGACCATTAATTAGGGTTTGAACCGGAGGTAAGCCAATTCTCGGCGGTCGAAAGGGCCGGGAAAAGCGGTCTGCCGCCTCAAGATTCCGCTTCGAGCGAAAGGGCCTCGGTCACCTCCCGCCGCTGCTCGGGAGAAAGCGCCTCCATTCCCGCCTGGTCCGGCCTGACCGCGGTATAGCGGAAGATGGCATCCTCCTCGCCGCGGGAAGCGATTTCTGCCAAATCGATCAACTTCTTTCTCGGGCTTGGTAATCCCCTCCCGGACGGACCAGATGTCCCCGAGTTTCTTGAGGTGAAGCGATGGATGTTTGGGGTCGGACTTGAGAAGGGCGAAGTACTTGTCGGCAGTCTGGCGGACATGGGCCGGCAGGCGGTTGTAGAGGAGCCAGAAGTCAGGACTGGCGAAGCAGCGTCTTGTTGGCCTCAGGCTTAGGACGGCCGCTGCTGTCTGTCCTGTTTCCGCTTTACGGCTTTCGCCTGTTTGGCTTGCTTCTGCCTCTGCCCTTTGGCCTTGTCCTTTTTGCCTTTCTTGTCGCCCATGGAATGACTCCTTTCTGGTGTAGTGTAGTCCGTTGTATTTCGCAGTGAGTGCGAGTTCCGGCCATCGATGGCCTTGGGCACCGCCCTCTATTCCGGGCCCAACCATGCCCTGGCGAAGTAGCGCCACGTTGTGCGGTTCCACTCGGAGCGGATTCTCGCAGACACGCACACACCACTCCTTCTTGTGCGCATTCTCGAAGTAGTCCGTGAATCCGGGGGCATGATACGCCACGCTGCCCCGCAAGGGAATCATTTCTTTTATCGAACGGCGGCAGCCGTCCGACGAACGGGGCTGCGGCTCACCGGGAGCCGGGTTTATCGGCGATCCGGTAAGGGGCCGGGGTCAGGTCTTCATTAGTCAATTAACAACAAGATGTACTCAAAGCCGCTCGGTGGAGTTGTTGGATATATATTTCTTGCTACCTGATTAACTGACCTGGATGTTAATTGACTAATGAAGACCTGACCCCGGGCTTAGAGCCAGAACTTGATCCCGAATTCCGGCCCGCGGATATCCGGGCCATCCTCAAAGTGAAGGTAGCGGTACCCGACCCGGAGGCCGCCCCAGCGATAGACCAGGTTGATGCCGGCCCGGTAATCGCCGAGACCGCTGTGGTGGATGTTGGAGTATCGCACCGTCGCGTCGAATCCCAGGGGGGTGAGAGGCCAGGCTTCGATTGCCAGGAGAACGTTTCCCCCGCCATAGGCGTGATCCCGGTAGAGTCCCGAATAGCCGCCTCCCACGTCGAAGGTAAAGCCGGGCAGGTCGAATCCCAGGCGGTAGTCGATGTAGTAGAGGTTGAGGTAGTCGTGCCCCGGTTTAAGGTCTTCCTGGAACCGGGTGAAGTCTCCCCCCAGCTTGCCGATCGGGGTGCCGAAGAGCAGTTCGCCCCGGTAGCCGTCGAGGTCCCCCCGGGTATCGTAGAGGTAATGGACCCCCGCGGAGAGAGAGAAGTTCCTGGTCACCGGGACTTCGATCCCCGAGAGGTCGATCTCCGGTTCGGTGTAGTAGTAGGGATAGGGGTAATAACATCTCGGCTGGAAGAAAGGCGCCAGTAGGAAGGAAGGGTCGAAGCCGTCGTCGGCAGCAATCGAAGGGGAGGATGAACTCCGTACCCCGTTTTCGATGTCTTCCAGCCGTCCTGCCTGAGCGGGTACATTCCAGATAACGATCAGGACGATAAGCGGGAGAAGGCGGCATGTAATACCGCGTTGAAATGCTGTAATCATCAGTCCTTGTGCGGGGGTGAATTAAAGGGACGTGAATCGTTTCTTTCTCCGTATCCTGAGCACGGTGTCTTTCCGGAATTTTTGGTCGTCTTTCCCGGGGTAGTCGAGGCTGAAATGAAGCCCCCGGCTCTCTTTTCTTTTCCGGGCGGAGGCAATGATCAGCTCGGCCACGGTGGCGATGTTTCTCAGCTCGATCAGGTCGGCGGTGATGATGAAGTCCCAGTAGTACTGGTTGATCTCTTTCTGCAGGTTGCGGATCCGCCGCCGGGCCCGGGCCAGCCGCTTATCCGAGCGGACAATCCCCACGTAGTTCCACATCAGGCGCCTGATCTCGTCCCAGTTGTGCGAGACCATGATCGCTTCGTTGGCGTCAACGGCATGGCCGATCTGCCAGGAAGGGACCCGGGGGATCGGGCCCCGCGGGGGCGGCCCTTCCTGGACCAGGGCCGCCGCCCGGTCGGCAAAGACTAGCGCTTCCAGAAGCGAGTTGCTGGCCAGCCGGTTGGCGCCATGGAGGCCGGTGCAGGCGACCTCGCCGATCGCCAGAAGGCCGGCCACGGTGGTCCGGCCCCGGACATCGGTTCGGACCCCGCCGCAGGAGTAATGCGCGGCCGGGACGACCGGGATCGGGGTTTTCGTCATGTCGATGCCGAACTCCCGGCAGCTGCGGTAGATGTGGGGGAACCGTTTCCTGATGAAGGCGGCGGGCTGGTGGGTGATGTCGAGCAGGACGTAATCGTCCCCGCTCTTTTTCATTTCAAAGTCGATCGCCCGGGCGGTGATGTCGCGGGGAGCCAGGCTCTTCATCGGGTGATACCGGTGCATGAAGGGTTTCCCGGCGACGGTCTTCAGGATGCC
>JAZDIV010000030.1:0-21099 GCA_043804695.1 PVC group bacterium
ATCAGCCGCCGCTCGAAGGTCCCGGTGAGTAATAATCACGACCTTGGATCCACGGATCGGATAATCCGACCAGGATATATGCACCAGGGAAAAGGCGATTAAAAACGCCCCTAAGGTAGTGATAAGGATCTTATGCTTCAATGATGTCCTCCTTTATCAATGATGGTATTTTTATAATGCTTAACTATATAGGATTCCAAATTTCTAACCTGGGAGAGGCCACCCATTCTTTGTGGGAAACGACCAATTCTACAAAATTAAACAGCCGATGATTAGAGTATATAATACTGCTTAATAAGTCAAGTTGGAATCTGTTATAAAGGAAAAAAATGTTATAGAGACTTATGGGAAGAATTAATGTTCCGGGTCCTTTCCGGGGAAGGTTCTAACCGGATAATCCTTCCCGCTTATGATGATCTTTAAGCCGGTCGATCACGCCCATTATCGCCCGGTAGAGGGAACCACGCCAGGATATCTTTCCGCAACCGGAACATATCCGAAAATCATCATAGGCTATCTTCATCTTCGGCGGCAGGCAATCAATTATCTTTTCTTTGGCTACTTCTTTGATTTCTCCGTTGTAGGCCAGGCATCGCTTAAATGGTTTGATCTGCGAGAAGAGATCAAAACGCTCGAGCGCTGCCCGGGCCTGGTCTGTCGGTTCCTGGGAACTGATCCAGCAGCCGTGAGTTACCAGGGAGTTCTTCAAAAGCCTCCGGTCCCGGGTCAGGATGATGCGCCGCTCTTTCAAGGAGATACGGACAATCTCCGGATCATCATATTAGTCAGTCCATAATTGTATGGACATCGAGGATGAAAGCGGTCTTCCGGAGCGGTTTTCCTCTCAAGCGGATCAGCGGGGAGATGTCCAGGCTCTCAAAGACCGGATAGACGGAGACCCGGTCCGAGACCCGGAGAGGGTAGTCGAAGCCGACCGATCGGCCGTTCACCAGGATAACGTCCACTTCCGGGTGAGGCACTCCCAGAGCCTCAATCGCGTCCTTGACGGCGGGGGAGCCGCTGAAGCTGAAGGAGAATTCCTTCTGCTTTTTCTCCGGTTCGAGAAAATCATTGAGCTCGGCGTAAAAACGGGACCGGGCTGTCTTCTCATAAACGGGAAGTTCTGAATTTCCCGCAGTTACGCCCACCGCTCGTATCTCACGATCGCCTCCCGGGGCAACCGCCGCTTTTCTGCCGGACCGGGGTCACTCGGGTACCCGATCGGGAGGAGTTCCACGACCCGGATTTTTGGGGGTATATTGAGAATCTCTTTAACCTGTTCTTCTGAGAAAGCCCCGATCCAGCCGGTCCCCAGTCCCTCTGCGACCGCGCAGAGGGTAATCTGGTCGATCGCGATGGCGACGTCGATAGGATAGCAAAGCTGGCCGCAGGTCATGACATGATTGTCAATCTCCGCGCAACAAACCAGAACTACCGGGGCCTTGGCGACGTAACTCTGTCCACCCGCCGCCATTGCCAGCTTCCGCCGTGTCTCCGGATCACGCACTACCACGAAGCGCCACTCTTGAAAGTTCTTCGCCGATGGGGCGAGTCTCGCGGACTCCAAGAGCCGATGGATAACATCTTCATCGACATCCCGTTCCTGGAAGGCGCGGACACTCTTACGCAACTTGATAGCCTGATAAACATCCATGAAATTTCTCCTCGCAATTTTTGAATACTGTTCGTTATTCCTATCCAGTGTCTTTTAACCTCATTAAAATTGACTAAAAAGCCCCAGGCTGAGAGATACGAATCCGAGCCTGTCAAGTTCGCCGAATCTAAGAGGGATGATCCCTTCCCTGACTACGACAACGAACCGGTGATGATGTCCGCGGATGATTGAAACGCCCCGGCAGGGGTGGTCTATCTTCGGCACGCTGCTCAGCTCGCGAAGACGTGTCCAACCTGCCGGGCGCGGCATCCCCGTCGAGGAGGCGTGTCTCAACCACCGTCAGTCTCGCGCTCCTTCCCTCGCTTTGCTTCACTCATCTCCATGAAAGTGCTTCTTCAGCCCGGTTTCAACGGGCACGGGCCCGCCCTGCCTAAAAAGCGATTTCTTGTCAATTTAAGTCTTGCACTCCTTTCCGCGCTTTACTATATTATCTCCATGAAAATGCTTCTTCTGTCCGGTTCCGGTTCGGTTTCCACGGGCGCGGGCCCGCCCTGCCAAAAAGCGATTTCTTACTCAATTGACAAACAACGATTAAATGGAGGTGATATATGAAGAGGAACAAGATGGTTTCAAAAGGCTTACTGTCAGTTATTCTTCTAGTTCTTGCATGTTGCTTTAACCCTGAAAATGCTCTTTGTATTTGCTTGAGTACGGAAACAGTTGAAGTTCAGCCTTCCGGATTAAGCAATACCTCGCTTGCATTCGATTGGGCTAGTCAACCGCATGTCTGCTATACGGCTCCATTATCGCGCAGCGATTCCGATATATGGATTAAGTACGCCTTCAGAGATAAGGGAATTTGGAAGGTCGAGCCGGTGGTGCCGCAGGATGATCTGGGCATAATTAATAAAGCGATAATCAAGTTAAACAAGGAGGGCAAGCCTTACATTTTCATAGGTTTCTGGGCAGACAATCAATATAACGTGAGCAGGATATATAAGATGGATTCTATCTGGCAGATCGATGATCTGTACCAGAGCGAAGCCGGTGATGATTATCTGCTCGGCGCAGGCTGCACCTTTGCCCTGGATATTAGAACTGATCCGGTTCTTCTTCGACCCCACATTGTCCTGATAGCCACCTCCCGCCCCGAGAACAGGAGCGAAATACGTTACGTGAGACCTGATGGTTCAGGATGGATTCCGCACATACTGGCGGAGCATAGCAGCGGAAATAATTACTTTTTCAGCCCTTCCCTTGCCATAGACAGGCTCGGCCGCGCGCATATAGTTTACTCCAGCCATTGGCTCGAGAACTTTTGGGGCAACTGGTGGACTATGGGCAAGTTTGAGTATGCCCAGTGGGACGGGTCAAGGTGGACAAGAGAGCTCCTGCTGGGGCCGATAAATGATGGATTATACCAGGGTTTCCCATCCCGTCTCGTCTTAGATTCGGGAAATAGGCCGCATATCTGTTTGAGCATATTCAGAGCAAGGGGGGGTGGGTTGATTTACCTCCGCAGGGAAGGTTATTACAACTGGGAATCTGAAATAATTGGCTATGGCATTCACAGCTCAGAGTTTGCACTGACTGTTGATTTTGATGATAACGCTCATATAGCCTACCACAGTTACAATCCGGATGATGCGGACGAGCCGGGAGAGGTACGGTATTTGGTAGGGGATGGTTCATCTTTTGAAGAGGAGTTGGTCGAGGCCAATCATGAAAGCAGCGAATTCTCCATAGGAATAGATTGGCAAAAGAAACCTCATATTATATACCATGATTATAATCAGGGTTTGAATCATGCCTGCGAGGGATATTCCATAGCCGGAAAGATTAGCGGCTGGCCTTGGGTTTGGGATCGCGAGAACCGGATGTTTCGGACCAGTGGAATAGCGGGGGTACAGGTGACGGTGCAGGACGCCCGCGGAACCATTCTCCTTGCGCATAGCGCCTATACCAATGCTGAAGGCTACTATACAGTTGAGTGTCTTCCAGGACAGAAAAACTATACGGTAGTTCCCTCAAAGTTCAGCTACCGATTTTATCCCGCAGACAAGAGCCTCTGGTTGTGGAGAGATACAGAGAATATATCGTTTTCAGGCCTGCCGTTTTATGTGTCATTTGGCTTGGCAGATTAATAAAGGCTCAACCTAAAAAAGAGGTAAGCTGATGAGAACAAAGTTGCTGGCAACAGTTGCTTTGATATCTCTGGTTACGTTTTTCCCGAAGTATCTTTTTAGTCAATATGCCCTGAATAGCAGTATAACCCTTTAAAAACCTACCAAACTACGGGTACTCTTACTCCTGAGACCAGCATAGATAGTACAAAGCTCACGGCGATTCAGCAGAATGGACCCGCTGCGGTAGCCGTCCCGGAAATTGAGACTGATTCCTTTTTCTCGGATTTTGCGCATGCTGCAGGATCAAAACCAAAACTCTGCGATATTGACATAACCAGGACGGATAATCTAATTAATGTAGTGGCAAACTTTGAGAAACCAGAAGTTAAGCAGGTTGGTAAATATCACAGGGTAAGAGTTTCATGCCCGCAGCTTTCAGTCGAGCCCCGGCTTGGCTGCCCGCCGGAGCCCGCCGTAGCTTCAGCGAAGGCGGGGCGAAGGAGGGATGATCCCTTCCCTGACTACGACAACGAACCGGTGATGATGTACGCAGATGATGGAGACGCCCCGGCAGGGGCGGTCTGTCTTTGGTAGGCTGCTCAGCTCGCGAAGACATGTCCAATCTGCCGAACGTGGCATCCTCGGCGCGGCGGCGGGCCTCAACCACCCCTCAACCACCGTCAGTCTCGCGCTCCTTCCCTCGCTTTGCTTCACTCATCTCCATGAAAGTGCTTCTTCAGCCCGGTTTCAACGGGCGCCGGCCCGCCCTGCCCAAAAAGCGATTTCTTATCAATTTATCGGCGACCTCTGGTGCGAGCCGAGATATTATTTCGGTAGGGCAGTGGATTTTGTGGCGATTAAGAAGCCTGACATCTCACCACTCCCCAGTCTTGTAAAGACTGTGGAAGGTGCTAAGTTATAGAGGGGGTTCCAGGAAAGTGAGGCGACTGGTATCGATTGATATCCTCCGCGCGATTGCCATCCTGTTGATGATCCAGGTGCATTTCGTCGAGAACCTGTCTCCGCGGGAGGCGTCCTCGGAGATACTTTACCAGCTATCTGCTCTCTTCGGCTTGCTGTCCGCCCCCCTCTTTACCTTCCTGGTGGGACTCAGCCTGTGGCTTTGGCTGCGTAAAGAGGAGGCCCTTGGCAATGTCGGGCCTGAGGCAGGCAGGTTCATTCTCCGCCGCGGCCTGTACCTGTTCGCGGGGGGCCTGATCTTCGCCGTCATCATCTGGCTTCCGAGGGAGGTGTTCGATTGGGATGTCCTGACGCTTATAGGCGCGGCGACGTTGATCCTTTTGCCCCTGCGCAGGTTGAGGCTCGGAGCGCTTGTCGGGCTGGCGTTGCTGGTGCTTCTCATCAGCACGCCTCTCCGGGGGCTCACGGACTACGACTCCCACTGGGTGGACAGGGAATATGTCTACCAGTTCACGGTGAAGGATGTGGTCCTTGGGTTCCTGCTGCAGGGTTACTTCCCGCTCCTGCCCTGGCTCGTCTATCCTGTCCTGGGTTATGCCACGGGGGAGTATTTCTTCAAGGATGGGCCCGAGGGGTACGGAGTTAGCTGGAGGATGCCCTTAGTCGGTCTGGCGCTGATTGCACTGGCATGGGCCGGTCACTGCCTGAGGTGGAGGTTCTCCCCTGTTTTTAGTGGACTGGACGCCTTGAGCTTCTACCCCGCCTCGATGACGTTTATCCTGTGGACGCTGGGCTGGATCCTGCTGGGACTATGGGGAATGTACCGCTGGCTGGACAGCCGCGATAGCCCTGCAGAGGGACCGGTCTTGTCATTCTTCGGGCGATACAGCCGTTTTTCTCTTACGACTTACATCGTGCATCACGCTGTGACTATCTGGCCGATACTGCTACTGGCCGCATTGGAGGGGCGGGGTGACCCATGGTGGTACTATCGTGACGCGGTGAGCACGCCCGTGGCTCTTTTGCTGGCGCTCCTTTTCGTGGCCGGCTTCTATGTTGTGCTGATTTTCTGGGACAGGCGAAGGAAATACAGCTTCGAGTGGTTCCTGCGCTGGTTGAGCAGTCGATAAGCTGCAATAGGGGACGGTCTTAACTTACTGCTTCGGAATTTTCAGCCTGAGGCTTCAGTCAGAGGCTTCAGCCTGAGGCTGATCCGCCTCGGGAGGAGATCCGCCTCTGGCGCACAATAAACCGCGGATTAAACGGATTAAGCGGATTGTTTTTTCTTTAATCAGCATAATCCGCACAATCCGCGGTTAAATAATAGTCGGCCCGGCTTGCCTCCCGGCGCTCGCTAGACCCCGCCAGTTGCGCTTACACCTCGGGATCGATCCGCACCCGGTCATCGGGCACGACGCCGACATGCTCGCTGAGCCAATCGGGGGACCTATGGGCAAGCCCATGATCTTCTGCGGCAGATAAGAAACGGCCCGGGGGAGATTAATCTCCCCCGGGCCGGAGAAAGGAATGTATCGGGAGGTTCAATCCTGGTCTATCTCTGCCTCCGCTCCTTCCGGCCGGTGCATCCGCATCATTCCTCGTCTCTGTCCTCCCTCCGGGGGGCCTCCCCCTTCCTGCCGTCCGCCGCGGCCGTCTCTCCGCATCTGCCGCCGCCGGTGCTGGCGCCCCTGTTCCAGCTGGGACCACTGATCGGAGGAGAGAACCTGGCGGACCGAGATCTGTTTATTCACGCCCAGTTTCGCCAGGGCCGCGGTGGCGGCGCTGATCTCTTCTCCCATCCGCTGGGTATCATCGGCGGAGCAGGTATCCTGCGAGAGCAGGTGATCCAGCTCCAGCCGGGCCCGCTTCAAACGGGTGTCCGGATCAAGACTGTCCATCCTGAAGGTGTAGTCGATCTCATTCAGCCGGGCGATCTGGTCCGGGGTCAGGGCCAGCTTTTCGACGATTTTTTCATTTTTCCAGAATGGGAAGCCGCCCGGCCGCACTCCGCCCGGCTGCGCCATGACCGGAGCAACCAGACCGAGCAGAACCGGCGCCATCACCAGGGTTGTGATCCATCTTTTCATTCGGCATCTCCCTTGTTGCCGTGTTGAGTTTTTCGATTGTGAACACTGAACGCCGCGCTATATGTAAAACGGAGATCGGGAGAAAAGGTTTAACTTATTTTTTTCTCCCGGTTTCACCGGGAGGAAAAAATAATGAAGAGAATCCTGCCCTGGAACAGCCCCCGGCCGCCTGACTGTCTTGCCCGAACTTTTCCGGGTATTGACATTCCCCGGCAACTGGGCTATATCTCTTGCTGTTTTGCAATGGAGAGACTGCAATTATCGCCGAGCAAAAATTATCAGGGAGATGAAATGACGACCGGGAAGAAACATCACGCCGTTCACCAACCGAAAGCCGCCGAGCAGGCTGAAACCGGAGAAAAGCTCCCGGAAATGGTGGAGATCCCCGCGCCGGAACTGGAGGAGCTCCGCCGGAAGGCCGCCGCCGACTCCGAATATAAGGAGAAGATGCTGCGGGCGATGGCCGACATGGAGAACCTCCGCAAACGAATGGAGCGGGAGAGGAAAGACTACATCGATTACGCGAATCAGGAACTGATCTACGAGATCCTGCCGGTCCTCGACAACTTTGACCGCGCCCTCCAGTCCGCCGAGAAGACGGCCGCGTCCGCTCCGTACCTTCAGGGCGTTGAGATGATATACAAGCAGCTGGAGGAAGTGCTGAAGCGCCAGGGGGTGGAAGAGATCAAGGCCGGGGGAGAGCGGTTTGACCCGCATCTCCACGAGGCCGTGCAGACGGAAGAGACCGACCGCTACCCCGAGGACACCGTCCTGGACGTCATCATGAAAGGGTACCTGTTCCGGGGCAGGCTCCTCCGTCCCGCGGTGGTCAAGGTCTCCCGGCCGGTTGTTCCTCCGGGGAAAAATAAAAATGAACAAGCGCAACTATTATGAGATCCTGGGCGTCAGCCGGCAGGCGGCCTCGGAAGAGATCAAGAAAGCCTACCGGCGCCTGGCGGTTGAATACCATCCGGACAAGAATCCCGGAAACCCCGAGGCGGAGGAGCGATTCAAGGAAGTTGCCGAGGCTTTCGAGGTCCTGAGCGACCCCCGGAAGCGGGAGGTGTACGATATATACGGCCGCGAGGGACTGCGGGGCCGGGGGTTCGGCTTTCACGACCCTGCTGATATTTTTCAGCAGTTCATGGGCGCCGCTTTCGGGGGCGGGATCTTCGGGGACATCTTCGGCTTCGGGGAGCAGGCCCGGCGCGGGCCGGTGAGCGGCGCCAATATTGAATACGAGATGGAGATCAGCCTGGATGAAGCGGCCGCCGGGGCGACCAGGAAAGCGGCCATCAGCCGCCGGGAGGTCTGTCCCCGCTGCCGGGGCGAAGGGGCGGAACCGGGAACCGACCGGACGGCCTGCGACCGGTGCCGGGGAGCGGGAAGAATCCGGCAGGCCAGAAGAACGCTTCTGGGGACCTTCGCCACCGAGACCCCTTGTCCCGCTTGCGGGGGAGAAGGGAGCACCGCCGCCACGCCCTGCCGCGAATGCGCCGGCCGACGGACGGTGGAGCGGGAGAGGGAAGTTACCGTCAAGATCCCTCCCGGGGTCGACGATGGTTCCATTCTTCGGCAGCGGGGAGGGGGAGAGGCGGGTCCCGGGCGCGGGCCGTCCGGCGATCTGATCATTTATCTGCGCCTGCTGCCGCACCCGATCTTCCAGCGCTCCGGCGATGATATTTTCTGCGAAATCCCGATCAGTTTTCCCCTGGCCGCGCTGGGGGGGGAGATCCGGGTTCCGACCCTCCAGGGGCATACCGAGTTGAAGATCCCGCCGGGAACCCGGAGCGGGCAGGTGTTCCGCCTCCGGGGCCGGGGTATACCGCATCTCCATGGTTCGGGCTCCGGCGATGAACAGATCGCCGTGACCGTGGAGATCCCCACCCGCCTGAACAAGGAGCAGCGTGAGCTGTTGCGCCGTCTCGAAGATTCTTTTTCCGATAAGAACCGTCCCCTCCACCGGAGTTTCACGGAGAAATTCCATGACTTCCTCGCCCGGCACGGGGTTGTGAAAGGGGAAGAATAAAATAAGTTGGGAGAAAGGAAAACAATCCTGATCAGTTCATTTCCTTCGCGATCTTCGTGCCGCGGTTTTAATCGCTTGGCTGGTACTGATTACCGATTACCGATTACTGATTACTGATCACTGATTACCTCATGCCCATGTTCCCGCCGCATATGATTGAGAACAACCTCTCCTTTGCCATCTCCACCCTCGGCTGCAAGGTGAACCAGTATGAGAGCCAGGTGATCAGGGAACGGCTGCAGGCGGCCGGCGGTCGTGAAGATCCCGCTTCCCCCGGTCTGGTCGTCGTCAATTCCTGCGCGGTGACCGCCCGGGCCGAGATGAAGACGCGCAAGTGCATCCGCCGCTGGCTCCGCCGGGCGCCCCGGGCCCGCCTCCTCCTCACCGGCTGCGGCCTGACCTATTCCGAGGTCAGGAACCGGAGCCTCTGGGAGATGGTTCCCGCCCCCCGCCGCGGCGAGCTGCCCCCGGCGGCCGCCGGGGCCGATATCCGGGGGATCAGTTACCTGGCCGGTCACCGCCGCGCCTTTGTCAAGGTGCAGGACGGGTGCGGCGCGTTTTGCTCGTATTGCGTCATCCCTTTTCTGCGCGGACGCCCGGTCAGCCGGCCGCCGGAAGCGGCGGTCCGGGAAACCGTCGTCCTGGTCCGGAACGGATACCGGGAGATCGTCCTGACCGGGATCAACCTGGGAGCCTATGCCGGAAGGGTGTCCGGCCGCCGGGTTGACCTGGCCGGATTGGTCGAGCTGCTCCTAAAGGTGGAGGGGAACTTCCGGATCCGGCTCAGTTCGATCGAGCCGAAAGAGATTACCCCCGGTCTCTCCCGGCTGATCGCCGGGAACAGCGGTCTCTGCCCGCACCTCCACATCCCCCTCCAGAGCGGCTCCGACCGGGTGCTCCGGCTGATGAACCGGAATTACACCTACCGGGAATACGCCGGGATCATCAGTTCTCTGCGGGAGTGCTGCCCGGAGATATCCATCTCCACCGACTGCCTGGTCGGCTTCCCCGGGGAAAGCGAGGATGACTTCCGGGCCACCTGTCGGGCGATCCGGGGGACCGGTTTCAGCCGGACGCACGTATTCCCTTACAGCCCCCGCCCCGGGACCCGCGCCGCCGCCGATCCTCCGGTGCCGGCCGAGACGGTGAAGCGCCGGGCGGCGGCGGCCGACAAATCCGCCCGGGTCGCCGCCGCCGAGTACCGGGAAAGGTTTTGGGGCCGTACGGTCGAGGTCCTGATCGAAAAAAGCGGTGGCGGCGGCACCGTCTGCGGATTTGACCAGCATTATCTCGCGGTCGCCGTCACCGGAACGGATCTCCCCCCTGGTTCGCTCTGCCGGGTCAGTATCACCGGCGTCGGCGAAGACGGTCTCAGGGGAGTCCCGGCGGGGGAGAAGATGACTGCTGAACGTTCAACATCCAGCGGCGGCCTGACAAATTAAGAAAAAACAGTATGCCGGGACCGTCCAACCGTGGTTGCTATAGGTTACTTCTTGAACGAGGTAGATAACCGGGATGATTCATGAAAATTGACAATTTTCATGAATCATCCCGGTTAACTTGACATTCCGGAAATAATATGTTAAAAATAAGAAATTATGTCTCCGCTCTATCCTCAAGAACAACTCGACCTCATCAACTCCTACAATGACATCGTGGAGGTTGTCTCGCAGTATCTCCCTCTGAAACGGTCCGGCCGGAATTTCAAGGCTCTCTGCCCGTTTCATTCGGAAAAGACCCCCTCTTTTACCGTCAGTCCCGAGAAGCAGATCTTTCACTGTTTCGGCTGCGGGGCCGGGGGCAACGTCTTCTCTTTCGTCATGCGCAAAGAGAACCTGACCTTCCCGGAAGCGGTTCGCTTTCTCGCCCGGAGGGCCAACATCGAGCTGCCGGAATTCGACTCCCGCGCCGCTTCGAAAAAGGAAATCCTTCTCAAAATCCACGAGCTCGCCGCCGGTTTTTTTCACTGGGGCCTCACCGGCGCCCGGAGCGGCGCCGGTGCCCGGGCCTACCTCAGGGAACGGGGCATATCGGACGCCGCGGCGCGCACCTTTCAGCTCGGGTACGCGCAGCCGTCCTGGGACAGTTTCCTCAAGCAGGCGCGGAAGAAAGGATACGATCCGGAAACGCTCCTGGAGGCCGGGCTGATTCTCCAGCGTCCGAAAGAAGACGGCTATTACGACCGCTTCCGCCACCGCCTGATTGTCCCGGTCTGCGACGGGCAGGGGCGGGTCATCGCTTTCGGCGGCCGGGTTCTCGACGACTCCAAGCCGAAGTATATCAATTCGCCCGACACGCCGTTGTTCCACAAGGGCAGCGTTCTCTTCGGCCTCCACCTGGCCCGGGAAGCGATCGGGAAGAGCGGAGAGGCGGTTCTGGGGGAAGGATATTTTGACGTCATCCGGGCCCATCAGGAGAAACTGGAGAACATGATCTGTTCCCAGGGAACGGCGTTCACGGATATCCAGGCCCAGGTCCTGCGGCGTTATACCGACAAGGTGGTGGTGGCTTACGACGCCGACCAGGCGGGGACGGAGGCCGCCCTCCGGGGGCTGGCCGTCTTTCTCCGGAAGAATTTCGAGGTCAGGGTGGTCATCCTGCCTCCCGGGGAAGACCCGGACAGCTATATCCGCGTCTTCTCCCCGGCGGCGTTTGCAGGGCTGGTGGCGGAGAGTGCCCCCCTCCTCGACTTCAAGCTGGACCGTCTCTGCCGGGACCACGACATCGCCGCCGATCGCGGCCGGCTGGCCGTGACCCGGGAGATGCTGGGCATCATCTCCCTGATCGAGAGCGCGGTCCTCCGGGAGACCTACGCCAGGAAACTGGCCGATCGCCTGGGTATTTCCACGGCGGCTGTCTGGGAGGAGTACCGGAAGCTCGCCGCCCCCCTCTCCCCGCCCCCCGCCGCCCGGCCGTCCCCGGCCCGCCCGGCGGATAAATATCAGGAACGCCTCTTGAAATATCTGGTGGAGAATGATACATTACTCTCCCGCGTTAAAGATGAAGTGGATCCGGCCGCTTTTTCTCCGTCGCTCCGGCCAATCGTGGCGCTGATGCTCAAACTGCTTCAGGAAGGCAAGACTCCCCTCTCCAGAACGCTGGTTGCCGCTCTTCGGGACAGGGATGCTCAAGAGACGGTTGCGCGCTGGCTTCTGGAGCCGCCGTCGGCGGGGCCGGGAATCTCCGAGGTGGCCGAACTGCTGATCAGCATTCAAAAAAAGCGGATCCACGCGGAGCTCGTCGGATGCCGTAAATCGGTCGCGGACCGGGAGGGGGGGGAAGCGAGGAAGTCCGCCATTCTGCGCAGGAGCACAGCCCTGGCGAGGGACCTGAAAGAATTTCCTTCCCGGATCCGGGACAAGATGGGTGTATGAAAATATCCGATAAAGACAGAAGAATTAAAAAACTGATCGAGCTTGGTTCGGGGAAGGGGTTTTTGACCCCCATCGACCTCGCCCAGCAGCTTCCGGAAGAGCTGATCAACCCCGAGGAGCTTGAGTCGATCAAAATCCTTCTCCAGGGCCTGGGAGTTGAGATCCTGGATATCCCGGAGGCGCCCTCGTCGGAGGAGCCGCTCCCGGAAGAACAGGTGAAGGCCCAGCCGACCCGGCCGTTCGAGATCCTGGACGATCCGGTCCGGATGTATCTCCGGCAAATGGGACAGGTCCCCCTTCTCACCCGGGAACAGGAGGTGGAGATCTCCAAGAGGATCGAGCGGGCTGAAAAGCGGGTCTATAATTTAAGCCTCCGGTTCGGCATCATCCCCCGGGAGATGATCGTCATCTGCAAGCGGCTTCTCAACGGCAAGGAGCGGTTTGACCGGGTGGTGGTCGAGCGCAAGGGGCGCCGCCGGGAGCGGTACCTGATCGATCTGCCGGCCCGCCTCGATGCCATTGACAAACTGGCGGCCCGGATCAGGATTAAGGCCCTGGCTGTTCGCGCCAGCCGCCATCACGATGCCCAGAGGGAGAAACAGAAGGAGAGCCTCCTCGATCTGCGGCGGGAGATGATCCGGGAGCTGAAGAAATTCCGCTTCAAGCAGGCGGTGGTCGAAGATTTCTACCCCGCCCTCCGCAAGCTGAACTGCAAGATCGTCGTGATCCAGGACGGCCTGGAGCCGCTGGTGGTCAAGGTCCGGAAGTCGCAGCAGATTCGGAGCCGGATCAAGAACGACCGGCGCAAGCTCAGGCGCCTGGAAACCAACCTGGAGATGGAGGTCGAGGAGTTTCAGGAATATTTTGATGAGCTGACCGGGGCGCTGGCCGAGGTCCGCCGGGCGAAAGGCGAGATGGTGGAGGCCAACCTCCGCCTGGTGATCAGCATTGCGAAAAAATATACCAACCGGGGGCTCTCCTTTCTCGACCTGATCCAGGAAGGGAACATGGGCCTGATGAAAGCGGTCGATAAATTTGAATACCGCCGGGGCTTCAAGTTCTCCACATATGCCACCTGGTGGATCCGCCAGGGGATCACCCGCGCCATCGCCGACCAGGCCCGGACGATCCGGATCCCGGTCCACATGATCGAGACCATCAACAAGCTGATGCGGGTGACCAAAAAACTGCTCCAGGAGCGGGGGAAGGAGCCCTCGGCGGAGGATCTGGCCGACGAGATGGACATCCCGATCGACAAGATCCGGGACATCATCAAGATCGCCCAGCACCCGATCTCTCTGCAGGCTCCGATCGGGGACAAGGACGAGAGCCAGTTCGGCGATTTTATCGAAGACCGGGGAGCGGAGTCCCCCGCCACCGCCACCAGCTACTCCCTCCTCCGGGAGCAGATGAAGACGGTCCTCTACACCCTGACCAAGCGGGAAGCCAAGGTGTTGACCCTCCGCTTCGGGATCACCGACGGCTCTCCCCGCACCCTGGAAGAAGTAGGCAAGATATTCAACGTGACCCGGGAGCGGGTCCGCCAGATCGAAGCCAAGGCCCTGCGGAAGATGCGCCATCCCACCCGGAGCAGGAAGCTCCAGGGTTTTCTTGATCTGGCCGATGATGACGGCCGGACCGACACGATCTGGGATATGTAATTTCTCAGGCCGATTTCCATCGGCCTGAGAAATTAAATAGTTGGATATACTGTGTCATCTTTTGTTCCGACCACTTAAACACCCCTATCATTCTCCCTGAGTTCCGTTGATTACCACTGATTTCTGCAAAGTTTGGTAACTGTTTGGCTACTGTAAAAAAAGGGACGGTTCAATCAATCGAGAACCGTCCCCTTTTCTGATCAAATTCGATTATCTTATCTTGTCACCGGGACATCACCGGATCTCCCTAAAAGCTCTGTCCCACCACCGGTATATCGCCATCTACTCCATAGCGCTGCTTGAAGTTGGGGCCGGACGGGTTGTAGATGTACCATCTCCTCTCCCCGGGCCGGAAAATGCCGAAGTTGGACGCCCCGTCCCCGTCGAAGTCCCCCGCCACCGGGGTGTCGGCCGCGTAGCCGTACCTGACTTTACCGATGTTCCGGAGGAACCAGACCGTATGGTAGTCCCCGTAAATCCGCCAGACAACGGGATCGCTCACCCCGTCCCCGTTATAGTCCAGGGCCCTGACCCGGTCCTCCGGGTATCCCCAGAGAAAATTGTAATTATTCCCGTCGGCTTCCCGGACCAGCCAGCGGAGACTGGCGCCGCTCGTTCGCACCAGCGCCCGGTCGCAGGTCCCGTCCCCGTCGAAATCCCCCGGGATCGGGATGTCCCCGGTATTCCCGAAACACTGCCAGGCCGAGGCGGCACCATAGATATGCCAGTAGCCCAGGCTCCCGGAGGGGCTCCAGGTCGCGTAGTCGGTTGTCCCGTCCCCGTCGTAGTCCTCCGGGACCGGGATATCGTCGTAAAGCCCCCATTTCAAGCCGCTGGTTATCACTTCCCCGGTCAGCGTGTCCTTCACGTACCAGCGGGCGCTGAAACGGTTGTAGTAAGCGATATCGCCCGTCCCGTCACCGTTGTAATCGCCGGGGGCCGGGATGGCCCCCTCCTCGTCCCCCCAGATAACTCCTTCCGTGATCACGGTGGCGGTCTGTGCGTCCATGATATTCCAGGCGCCGGCGGTAAAAAGAGCGTAGTCAGTGTAGCCGTCGCCGTTGTAGTCGTCCCAGCCGATCACCAGGTGGATCGAAGTCGGCGCCGGAACCGGCGTTGGGCTCTTGAACACTTCCGGTGTCGGAGACACAGTGGGAACCGGGGTAACCGATGGGGTCGGCGTCGCGGACGGGACTGGTGTCGGTGGAACTGTCGGAATCGACGTTGGGGTAGGTGTTGGCGTGGCGGAAGACGTGGACGTGGGCGTGATGGTGGCCGTGGGGGTAGCAGCATGCTCCAGTCGACAGGCGAAGGAATCAGAATCGCCGCGGATAACTGATTGATAAGGATTACTGACTGGGAAATCCCAGGAATCGGTACTGCCGACAATATAAGCGAAGTCGGCCGTGTCCACGGCGATCCCGGAGGCCTCCTCGTTGGTGGTTCCTCCCAGATAGGTCGAGTAGACCAGGGAAGAGCCGGAGGAGGAGAGGCGAGAAATAAAGGCGTCATACTCTCCGGCGGGGACAGACTGGTACCCGTTTTGGCAAGGGAAGTCGGATGACCAGGTATTGCCGGTGATGAAGGCTGTTCCGTCTGAACCCACGGCCACGTCCCGGCCAACGTCATTCGCGCTCCCTCCCAGGTAGGTGGAGTAACTGAGTTGCACGTCCTGGGCGTAGAGGAATTCCGGATTAAGATTGATGAGTAAGACTAACGCAGATAAGATTAATATCTTCTTCATCTCTAACCTCTTCTTAGAACTTACCCTCGCTCCGCTCTGGCAACGTTCTGAAGTGCCTAAAGTTAAAAAACTACTCGGCGCCGGCGGCATGGGGACGTTATATTGCTTAGTATTTTGACAGTTATTGTGCGCCTGAGGCGCATCAGCCTAAGGCTGAAAATTCCGAAGCAGTAAATTAAGTATAAAAAAGGAGAATACTATGCTAATTTATTTTAGTTTTCTTGTCAAGAGAAATTTTAAATTGGAAAGGGAACAAGCTTTGTCCATACTCTCCGGCTTGAGTTCGGTGGAGAAAGCGGAATTAGAGTTTTAGATTCTAATTCTGGTTTGATACCTTGCCTTTATTAGTCAGTCCATAATTGTATGGACATGTCATTGCGAGGTGCGAGATCCTTCGCTATCGCTCGGGACAGGCTACGCAATCTCAACTATATGCACAGCAAGAGATTGCTTCCCGCCACGCTTTGCTCGCGGCTTCGGCTAACGCTCGCAATGACCGCAATCCTTGCTGTAAATACTACAACGGTCGGATTAATAAAGGGCACAACCGAGTCGCTCAAGCTGTCTGGAAGGGCTGATGCAGCTATCAGACGTTAAATTATTTCCGGGGTAGCATG
This sequence comes from PVC group bacterium, assembly GCA_043804695.1. Classification (GTDB taxonomy): domain Bacteria; phylum Auribacterota; class Erginobacteria; order Erginobacterales; family Erginobacteraceae; genus CAWGIE01. The sequence goes on from JAZDIV010000030.1 coordinate 16,175, forward strand.
CTTTCCCCTTCGGCCCCTTCCGGCAGTTGAGCTTTTCGTTATGCCTTATAAACGGTAAAAAAACGATAAAACATACTTGACATAAATCCACAGATGTCTTACATTGTTATACATGAAAACAGCTACTCTGACAATTCGCCTGGATAAGGACCTTGATAAGTTACTGACCAAGGTCAGCCGTCAGGCCGGGAGGAATCGAAGTGAAGTCGCCCGGGATGCTTTACGCCGTCAACTCCGCATCATTCGGTTTGAGGTCCTGCGAAAAAGAATTATGCCTTTTGCTGAAGCGCGCGGATTTTTGACGGATGAAGATGTTTTCTCCCAGATTTCATGAGGGTCTTTCTCGATACCAATGTTCTGGCCAGCGCCACAGCCACCCGGGGCTTGTGCGCCGACGTCCTCAGAGAAGTTCTTGCCCTGCATGAACTTGTTGTTTCCCCCCCGTTGTTCAATGAATTAAAGCGAGTCTTGGCTCGGAAGTTTGGGTTGTCGGAAGACATTGTTTCTGATGTACTTGAATTACTCCAGGAAGACACCATATTTTCAAAGCCGGGAAAATTATCCGATATCCAGATAAAGGACAAGGATGATGTGATTATCTTATCATCGGCTCTGACTGGCAAAGCGGATATATTCATTACCGGAGATAAAGAATTACTCAAATTGCGAAAAGTTGGCAGGCTGGAGATTGTGTCTCCGAGGGATTTCTGGGAAAGACTAAAGGCATAACCCTTATAAGGCCTCCTGGTGTCAATAGGGAAAAATAGACGAAAACTTCCCGGAAGTGCGGAATGTAAGCGCAAGGGCGAAGCAATCTCATTTGGCCACATATAATTCATTGTGGGTCAATGTTTTGAGATTGCTTCGTCCCCCGATATTCATCGGGGTCCTCGCAATGACCCGATGATCACCATTTTGCAGGACTCATCTGTTCGATGTTATTCGCTATATACTTAATCCTATCACCGGTTCCGCGCGCATTTCAAGGAAAAAGGCTCGTGACAGTCCGGGCGGCGAGACCGGGAGCCCGATCAATCCTGTTTCAGGGACTTCCGGAAGCCGAGCGGGGTAGGGTAGAAGAAAACCACCAGGTAACAGGAGAGGATCATCGTGATAATCGACGTCACCTGGATAAACTGCGAACTCATCATCCCGATCGTACCGGTCTCCAGTGCGAGCACGGCGATGATCAGCGAAAATTCGCTCGACTGTCCCGGAAAGAGAATCCCCAGAGAGAGGCGAAGACGGAGCCGAGAAAACAGAATGCGGCGCAGGTGCAGAGCGTAACAACCGCGGTTCGGCGAAAGAGCTCGATCAGGCGCTTCGGGCGGAGTTCGATCCCCGCCAGGAAAAGAAGGAGGGTGACGCCGATCCGGGAGATCGAATCGACAAAGTGTACATCCTTAACCAGGCCGAGGCCCCATGGTCCGGCGATCACCCCGCAGAGCAGGTAGGCGATTACGATCGGCTGGCGGGTAAGCAGAGCCAGCCAGGAGAGACCAGCCGCGCAGACCACGACAATACTGATGTCCCGGATAAAGCTTTCCATCGGGGTCATCCATTCAGACGCTGTACCACTCGGAACTCCAGTAAAAGCCCCGGCATCCCGGCCTCAGCATAACACATTCCGACAAAATCATCCGCACAACCCACCTGACCGGAGGGGTCCAGTATATATCCCCGGGGCTGTAGTTTGACAGCCTCTTTCACCCCGTGGTCACGGAAAGACAGAGGATTCCCCAGATGAGACTCAGAATCGTTATGGGAACTCCCGCTTTCAAATATTCCAGAAAGGAGACCCGGACCCCGTGTTTCCGGGCGCGCTCGGCCATGATCAGGTTGGCGACTGAACCGAGGAGGGTGAGGTTGCCGGCCAGGGTGCTCGCCATGGCCAGTGTCAGCCAGGCCGGACCCGGGTCGGCGAGGCCGGAAACCAGCGGGCGAAAGAGCATCACCGCGGGGACATTGGAGACGAGGTTGCTGAGAAGCGCGGCCGCCGCGCTGAAAGACACGATTCCCCGTCCGGCCAGCGGCCAGACTCCCTGAAAAAGAATTCCGCTCACCCCCGTGGTTTCGATCGCCCGGGTGATGACGAAGAGGCCGGAGAAAAAGACGAGCAGCGACCAGTCCACCTCGCGGAAAATACGCTCCGGCTTGAGGCGGCGGGTAATTAGAAGCAGGGCGGCGGCGACCAGCGCCGCCAGCGGCACCGGTGCTCCGGCAATGAAGGCGACCAGCATCAGCCCGGCGGCGGACAGGCTTTTCAGGAGCAGCGGCCGGTACACAAAGAACCGGACATCGGACCGGGCGCGGAATCTCCCTTCCGGGGCAAACTCCTTCCGGTAAACGAACCCCACCACCAGCCAGACGATGATCAGGCCGCCGGCCGCCACCGGAGCCAGGTGGGCGGTAAAAGTGAGGAACGGAATCCCCGAAGCCGAACCGATCAGGATGTTCTGAGGATTGCCGATGATCGTGGCGGCGGATCCGACATTGGCGGAGGCCGCCAGCGCAATCAGGTACGGCACGGGGTTGCGTCCCGCCCGCAGGGCGATTTCCGCCACCAGCGGCGTGAATACCAGCACGATGGTGTCGTTGAGGAAAAGGGCGGAAAGAATCCCTGACGCTCCCACAACCAGGGCCAGGAACTGGCGGGGCGAGCGAGCCCGGTTGACGATCCTCTCCGCCGCCAGGCGGAAGAAACCGGAGATTCTCAAGTTCCCGTTGATGACCATCACGGCCAGAAGGAGAACCAGGGTATTCAGGTCAAGGGCCGCATAGGCCTGCTCCAGGGAGAGGGCACCGGCGAGGACCAGGGCGACCGCGGCCACCAGGGCGATGGTGGCCCGGTTCATTCTCAGCCGCGGAACCCGGCCGACCGCCACGGCGGCCAGGGAAACCACGATAATGGCGATCGATAAAATAATCAGGGTCACACCTCGAGCAGCTGTAAAAAATGGCAGCTTGAATCTAACCGATGCCTGGACCAGAGTATAAGCAGGGACTTAACGCCAAAGGCGCTAAGTCCCTGCTTCGGAATTTCAATAAAAGATAACGGTAAGGATAACGATGCCCGAATCGGTGAGGGCAACGGCAACGGCCGCTCTGCCCGGCGCACGCAACCGTAACCACCAGACGACACGGGTTTCGTCACCGGAACCGTCACCCAGTTGCGCCGAAGGCGCTAACTTATCAGGACTATCTAACCGGCTACCTCGTCACCGGGGTGTCGGCGCGGGAATCGCAGTAAAACCGGGGCACTCCCCGGACCGCCCAAATGCCGCCGCTGCCCCGGAAGATCTCGATCTCTTCCCGCGAGGCCCCGTTGTCATCGGCCGGAACCGGACAGTTTCCGGGAGGGAGGTGTCCGCACTCACGTCACGATCTGACCGGTCCCGTCGACCACGAACTTGTACGAGCAAAGCTCCCGCAACCCGATCGGGCCCCGGGCGTGGAACTTCTGGGTCGAGATCCCCATCTCGGCCCCCATGCCGAAACGGTAGCCGTCCGTGAACCGGGTGCTGGCATTCCAGAAGACCGCGGCCGCGTCCACCCCCGCCTGGAAGGCCCGGGCCGCCTTCTCGTCACCAGTGACGATGGCTTCGCTGTGGCCGCTCCCGTGCCGGTTGATATGGGCGATTGCGTCCTCCAGGGAATCGACCACGGCTACTCCCATGATCAGGGCCAAAAACTCGGTGTCCCAGTCGGCGGGGACGGCGGCTTTCGGCACCGGATCAAGGTCCGCCGGAGCCAGCGCCCGGGATCGTTCATCCAGGCGGAGTTCAACACCCCGGGCGGAGAGCGCCCGCAGGACGCGCGGCAGGAAAGACGGGGCGATGGCGGAATGCACCAGGAGCTTTTCGGCGGCATTGCAGACGGCGGGTTTTTGCGTCTTGGCGTTGACGACGATGGCTTCCGCCATCTCCGGGTCGGCGGCGGCGGCGGCGTACACGTGGCAGTTCCCCGCGGCGGCGAAAAGAAGCGGGACCGTGGCCGTCTTCAGAAGTGCCGCTTTTAGCCCTTCGCCGCCGCGGGGAATCAGGAGATCGATGTAACGGTCCTGGCGGGCCAGTTCGGCCAGGGCCTCGTGCCCTCCCCCCGACACCAGCGAGAGGGCGCCCTCGGGTAGGCCGGAACGGCGGAGAGCAGCCGCGGCGATCTCGGTGATCGCCTCATCCGAGCGGCGGGCGATCGACGACCCGCGCAGGATGACGGCATTCCCGGCCTTGAGCGCCAGGGAAGAGGCGTCCGCCGCCACTTCCGGCCGGGCCTCATAGACGATCGCCACCACCCCCAGAGGCACTCGCACCCGGCGGATCAGAAGCCCGTTGGGGCGCACGGTACGCTCCAGCTCTTCCCCAACAGGGTCAGGAAGGGCGGCGACATCCCGAACGCCCCGGATGGTCTGCTCGAGCTTGGCCTCCGTGAGCCGGAGACGGTCGATGAGCGGCGGCGCCAGCTTATCCCGCCTGGCGTCTTCCACGTCCCCGGTATTGGCCTTCAGGATCGCGGGTGAATCCACTTCCAGAGCGTCCGCCATCGCCCGGAGGGCGGCATTCCTGGTCTCCGTGTTCAGAACCGCCATCCGGTAGGAGGCCTGCTTCGCGGCCCGGCAGATCTTCTCTATCCGCGGTACAGTTTTCATTTTTTCTCCCGAATTGTTCACCAAAACACCAGAAATCCAGCATGGTATATATTAGTCAGTCCATAATTGTATGGACATGTCATTGCGAGGAGCAAAGCGATGAAGCAATCTCAACTCTATGCACAGCAAGAGATTGCGCAACAGTTTAGCTCCCGCAGAAAAAAATCAAATAAAGCTTGACCTATATATATTTTTTGATAGTATGTTTATATGCTAATAAGCATATAGTACAAAAAGGAGGTGCTTCGTGAAAGACCTGAAACAACTCTATAGCCGGAGA